>NZ_QTLF01000099.1:0-1037 GCF_003434395.1 Bacteroides sp. AM23-12 | reverse complement strand
GGGGTGGAGCGGTGGGAGGCGGTGCGGGGGGAGGTGATGTGTGAGGTGGCATGTGAGGGATGTGGGAGGTGATGTGTGAGGGGTGTGGGAGTTTTGGGATCAATCCGAGAAAAAAGGTTGTTTCCAGTTTGTTTCTTTCGAATGAAAAATGAATCCGAATGAAAAATGAATCAAACGGTAGTATCTTTATTGGGGGTGACTAAAAAGTCGATTCTATCTTTATTCTCCTCCTTCGGGAAGGAGGAGTGGTCGCAGACCGAGGTGGTAGGAAAAATAATGTTTATACCTATTTTTTTGTAAATGATAGGATTATGTATTCACCTACCACCTCCCCCTACGGGTACTCCTCCTTCCCGAAGGAGGAGATTTTAAGATACTATTGACTATCATTTAATTCAAAACTGTAAAGTATGAGCCAAAACTGGGTTTTCGGACTGCCCGAGTTTTGTCATGGAAATGATAAAAGTGTGACGGTTGTGTTGTAATATATTGAATTGCTTGTAAATATTTAATTTTATATTATTTGTCGAAGATTTTATTTGTATGGGTGTTTTTTCGTCCGAAAAAACTTCTTGCCTACGAAGGCTTTGCCCCTCGTCCCGTGATGTTAGTCAGATAACTGCTGACAAAGAATATTGTCGAAGGGGAATCGGCTCATTGCTTTTTCAGAAGATGATCGAAAGTAATAAGCACGATTCTGTTAAAATTATCAACAGTGATATCGGGTGTAGCTCAATGACTGCTTTCCTCCGGTCGAAAAACATCGGACCGGAGGGCAAGCAGTTTGAGATGATCAAAAAGTTATGAGTGCTGCGCTTCCTGCGCTTTTTTACTCAGCCATTCATAAAAATCGTATTGGGCACGGACAGCAGGGGTGCCGGATGCTCTTTTTTTGAATACGTTTTGCAGTTTGTCGTCTACCCAACAGGCTTTTTGGTTGTCAGCGAGCTGGATATGGAGCATTTCGATCAGACTGGCGCGCAGGTCAGGGTCGAGGATGGGGGTGACGGCTTCGATACGGCGGTAGAGGTTGCGGC
>NZ_QTLF01000098.1:0-1050 GCF_003434395.1 Bacteroides sp. AM23-12 | reverse complement strand
GTCGGAGAGGGTGTGCAGACACAGGCGGTTGTCGCCGATGCGCATCTCCCTTGCCGAAAGCTCGATGTCCTGCAAGGTGGTGTCACCTTCCGGCATGAGCGAGAAGTAGCGTTCAATAAGTCCCGTCTTTCCCTCAGTACCCACAATCTCATCGGTGGAGAGGCGGCGCAGCCTGACAAGCCCGCTGTCGTTCATGATGCGCTCGAACTGTTCGCAGGCTTCCAAGAACTTGGTCGTGGTTTCCCTGTCCAGCTCCTTCGGGATGATATGTCCCCGGCACAGCGTGCTGAAATTGCTCTGCATCCGGTTACGCTCCTTTGTTGTCTTGGTCAGGTAGAGGTAGCAGGTGTGTTTCAGGTACGGACGCTCGTTGAAGTGACGCTCGAAAGAGCGGCTTAAAAAGCTCATGTCGTCCTTCTGAAGCTCCGGTTTGTAGCGTTCCTTGATGAACCAGTCCTGTTTGTGGACGACGGAGTAGTCCGGCAGCACCTTGATAGCCTTGCACCAGCAACTGTGTATCGCCTCGTACTCCGCACCCGTCACGGTGTAAAGTTCCGGTAGTTCCACCTCGAAAGCCACCGTGATGTCGGCGTCCTTTGAGATGATGCAGCCATGCTCCACCGCTAAAAGTGGGAACCTGTTTTCCAGTGTTGTCATTTTCGATGTATTCCTCATTGTCTTTCTTCCTTTCGTTGTCGTTTGAACAGACGGGTTATCCGCCGCCGGTTGATAAGGTATCGGGGATGGCTCCGTGCCGCTCCTAATTTCATCAGCCCGTGTTCACCGTACCGGGCGTTCAGCGCGAAGGTCTGCCATACAAGGAGGGAGGACGATGCCGCGCCGAAGCCGATACATATCCACTGGTCGATACCGACCATGTAGAGGATGACGAACAGGACGAAGAGAGCCAGCAGACCTCCGCAGAAGATGAAGAGGTACTGTGCCTTCAAGCCCTTGAACTCTACCGGACGGCCGATACCCTTGTTGATTGGGTATTCAGCCATACATTATTTATTAAAGGAAGAATGAGCGCAGGATGGTGGCGGCAAC
>NZ_QTLF01000097.1:259-1082 GCF_003434395.1 Bacteroides sp. AM23-12 | reverse complement strand
GCTTTTGCGGGGGTGCGCTTGGGTGTGCCGTCCGCGTTCAGCCCGGCTACCACGCTGATCTCGCCTGTCTTCTCGTCACGGACTACCAGCACGTCCTTTTCGTCTTTTTTCTTTGCCATCTGAAAAATGTTTTAATGGGTTATTTATGAAAGAAATTATGGATACGAGCCTTGTAGAAGGCTATATCTTCCTTTTTGAAGTCCTTGATATGGTTGGAAAGGAATGTCAGCACGTCCTCCTCGCTGTAATAGGTCTTCTTGCCCAGCGTCTTGTAGGGCAATGCGCCTACGCTGCGGTAGCGTTGGAGGGTGCGTTTGCTTATCTGGAGCAACATGCACAAATCCTGATTGTCGAAAAGGCGGATGCTTTCCGTGATAGTGGGCTGTTTCCCCTCAGCCTTCATCGCCAGCAGCAGTTCGTCCTGACGGTCGAGCCGTTCCATCAGCTTCTGCATCCAGCCCTCGAAGTTGTTTCGTGTGAGCAGTTCCATGACCTATGTCCTCCTTCCTTTTGGTTTGCCGCCCGTGCGCAGCGTGTGGTTGTGGAACAGGGTGTCTATTGTCCCTTCCTCGTTCCTTACTGTGTTGTCCTCCAATAGCCGCAGTATCTCGGAAAGGCGGTAGCGGCAGCTTCCGCGTACCACCACATACTCGATACGGTGGTCGGTGCGCATACGCTGCATGGTGCGCTTGCTCACGTTGAGCATCTTCGCCGCCTGTGCCGTGTCAAGCAGCTTGTCTTCGGTTTCCCGCTTCCGTTTCTTCTCGTCCCTTGCCTCGCGGATGTACCCTGCGATGTTCGCAATCTGCGCCATCATCTCCTT
>NZ_QTLF01000097.1:0-249 GCF_003434395.1 Bacteroides sp. AM23-12 | reverse complement strand
ATCTGCGCCATCATCTCCTTGTAGGCGGAACTTTCCATTGTTATCACTTTCATGTTCAGTCCTTTCTTTTTGTTTCTGCGACAAAATTCGGCAATAAACAAAAGGGGCTTTAACAACTCACTACGTGACTCACGTAAGATTTTTGCGGAAGATGGCTCCGTAACCCGGTCAAACGGCGCAACAGGCAGCCTTTCAGCGGAAAACGATACGTCTTGTATGCCGTTTCGTTACCTTTGCGGCAAACTCTAA
>NZ_QTLF01000096.1:0-1094 GCF_003434395.1 Bacteroides sp. AM23-12 | reverse complement strand
TTCCTCCGGGACTTGTGCCGGGCGGGATGCGTTTCCCGTTTTTCCGTCGTCAAAAGTAGCCTCTTCCTCCGACAGCTCAATGCCTTTTTCAATAGTGGCGGCTTCTTGCGTCGGTATGGCAGCGGTTGTCCGGGTGGATGCCATCCTGAAACGGCTCTTGCCGATGATGTCCGCCTTTTCCGCAGGGACTTCCTCGTGTGCCGCTATGCGTTTAGCCTCATTCCCGTCCAGTGACCGCCATAATCCGACAATGCCCTTGAAGAAGCGGACAATCCGCGTGTCCATGATGCGCTCGTAAAGGAGCAGGAACAGGAACCAGAGGTTGCAGCCGACCGATACCGCCAGCAGAATGTCTGTCATGCTGATTGTGTAATTCATATCCTTCCGTTTTTGGTTAGAATACTGAATTGTAATTTCGGGCATAAAGGCTCTTTATCGCATCTTCGCACTGGTTGAAGTGGTGCGTCAGCACATGGTCGATGTAAGCGGACAGCGTAAGCCGGTCATGCCCGATTACACGGGTGATACGCATGATACGCTCGTGGTACTCCGGGCGCACATACGCCATCTTCCCCTCACGTGCCTTTACTTCCGGGTCGCGGATGAACAGGCGTTCATAGTCCTTCTCACTGCATTTGCCGCTTACCGGGACAGGCGACAGTATTTCCACACTCGCCTGCACTT
Source organism: Bacteroides sp. AM23-12 (assembly GCF_003434395.1). Lineage (NCBI taxonomy): Bacteria > Pseudomonadati > Bacteroidota > Bacteroidia > Bacteroidales > Bacteroidaceae > Bacteroides > Bacteroides sp. AM23-12. Next base: position 410 of record NZ_QTLF01000096.1, on the reverse strand, counting down.
GGGTAAACATACCTCCGCAGTCTTGCTGTGGTCTTTTTTCATTCGGTGTCATTTCTTTTTCCATTTTCAAATCAGATCTTCACGTTGTTTCTTGTACAGTTCGTTGATTCTCTCCTTGTGCTGTTCCAGATGCTGGCGCAGCACGGTATCCACATATCCGCCTACTGAGATTTCCCCTCCGGCGATGTCGTTCACGATTCTGAGGATCTTGCCGTGGACGTCACGGCTGATATAGACACATTGGCGGGTCTTTATCTCGTTGCGGCGCAGGAATAGCTCGTTGTAGTCCTCGTCCTGCCTTTTCCGGCGTCCACTTTCCCTCTGCGCTTTTTCCCGTGTTACGGGTTGCACAGGAGATGGTTCCGGTGCGGCGGTGTCCTCTTCGGTCGGTGCAGCTGCGGGTACTTCCT
>NZ_QTLF01000095.1:0-1129 GCF_003434395.1 Bacteroides sp. AM23-12 | reverse complement strand
GAAACTTCCCGTGCCCCCTCCCGTCCGAAAGAGTTCCCCCGTGCTTGTCCGGAAGCCGGAAGCTGACAGTCCTCCCATATACTTCTCCCGCACGTATGTCCTTGCCTTGGGAAACGGGCGTTCCCGGCTCTCCGGAAGGCTTCTTTTTCCCGCACCCGGCAAGTAACCGACCATTGACAGGAATGACTGACAGGGCATTTTTTCCCTAAGCTGATTGGAAAAACATTGACGAAGGTAGGCGGAGGTGAAAGCAAATCCGCAAAAAATGCCAAATCTCCACCCTGCGGGTAGTATTTACCATTTTTTCAGATGGTTGCCATTCACCTTTTCCGCTATCAATGATTGTCAATGTTCTTCCCAATCAGCCAAGGGAAAAAAATGGTTGGGGCGACAAGCGATGAAAACAGAGTAATAACGATTAAAATTTGTGAGTTATGGCAACAACGAACAGCACCATCGAAAAAATTGCACCGATGTTCACCGAGTTATTGATAAAGAAAATCGAGTGCCTGAAAACGGATTGGCAAAAACCGTGGATAACGAGCCTTGAACAAGGTTTGCCCCGCAACATCAGAGGGACGCTCTATAATGGCGGCAATGTCTTGATGTTATTGTTCTACACCGAGTTCATGAAATTCACTTTGCCCGTGTTCCTCACGTTCAACCAAGCGAAGGAAGAGGACTTGAGCGTCAGCAAGGGCGCACGCTCGTTTCCCGTCTATTATTGGTTCAAGTTCGTGGTACACAAGGAGACGAAAAAGACAATCAAGTACGAGGAATACCGCAAGCTGCCCGCAACCGAGCAGGAAAATTACAAGGTCATCTCGCAGATGAAGTATTACAACGTCTTCAACATCGACCAGACCGATTTTGCAGGGAAATACCCCGAACGCTACGAGCGCATGAAAAAGGGAGAGCAGCCCGAAGACTATTCGGACGGGATGATTTACGAGGCGTTGGACGAGCTTGTCTATCTGCAAAATTGGTATTGCCCTATCAAGGTGCAGTATTCGGACAGTGCCTACTATTCGCCCTCTTCCGACCATATCGTTTGCCCGCAGCGTGAGCAGTTCCCGCAGGGAGCGGAGTTTTACGGCACGCTCCTGCACGAGATGGCGCACAGCACGGG
>NZ_QTLF01000094.1:0-1199 GCF_003434395.1 Bacteroides sp. AM23-12 | reverse complement strand
GCTGTCCGGACTTGCTCCGGCTCCGTTGGTGGTGTAGTCTATGAAGGAGGAGTAGCCTGCGAGGGGGACTCCGATGAAGTTGACGAGGTCGTTGCCGGCGAAGGCGAGGGCGAGAGCAAAGGTGCCCATCAGCACCACTACTTTGAAAACGTTGACTTTGAGCCAGTGCAGCACTTGCATCAGTGCCGTGAAGAAGACGAAGAAGCTGGCGATGAGCAGCAGCGTGTTGTCCTGTATCCACTGTTTGTTTTCGGGGGTCATGAAGGAGCTGTCTTTCAACCCTTTGATCAGCATGAAGTAGATGATGGAGGTGGCGGCGATCCCACCGAAAAGGCCGATGCTGTATTTGATGTTTTTCGTGTAATTGAACGTGAAAACGATGCGGGCGAGCCACTGTACTAACATACCGAAGAAGAAGGCGATGGCTACGGACACGAAAATGGCCATGATCACGGAAAGTGCTTTGTCGGTGTTGATCAGATCGCCCAACGCAAGGGTGGCGTCATTGTTTACTTTGATCAGGGAGAGGGCGAAAGTTCCTCCGAGCAGCTCGAAGACCAGTGAGACGGTCGTGGAGGTGGGCATGCCCATAGAGTTGAAGACGTCCAGAAGGACTACGTCGGTCAGCATGACGGCGAGCAGTATACACATGATTTCGGCAAAGTAGAAATGCTCGGGCTGATAGATTCCGTGACGGGCTATATCCATCATGCCATTGGACAGGGATGCGCCAATGAAAATACCGATCCCGGCTATGAAAAGAATGGTTTTGAACGAAGCGGCCTTGGCGCCTACCGCCGAATTCAGAAAGTTGACTGCATCATTACTGACTCCGACGATGAGATCGAACACGGCCAGCACGAACAGGAAAATGATAATGCATAAGTAAATTGTCTCCATAAAGAAAGTTGTGTATGTTTATTTCTGGGTGCAAAGGACGGGGTTTGAGGTTGCAGGGGGATGTCATACATGTTACATTTGTGTTACAACGTTCTTTCTTTTGTCTTGAAACAAAAGAAAGAACCAAAGAAAAATTCAAGGCTTACTTTTTTCTCCTACTCGCTTCCTTCACTACGCTAAAGGGCAGAAACTCGCTCCGCTCAAACAGTCTGCCCTTCTTAACGCTCCGTTGCGGGCGCTCGCTTGACGGAGAAAAAAGTAGGCCGGGGGACCGTGCGGGTGGGGTGGAGCGGTGGGAG
>NZ_QTLF01000093.1:0-1242 GCF_003434395.1 Bacteroides sp. AM23-12 | reverse complement strand
GAACGGACACGGCGCACGCCGGTAGCCCCGTTTACAGCTGTTTCGACGGGGAAGGTGACGAGCTGTTCCACTTCCTCGGCTGCCATACCGTTGGCTTCGGTCATGATGACCACTGTCGGGGCGTTCAGGTCGGGAAACACGTCTACTTCCGTGTGCATGGCGGTGTAAGTCCCCGCAATAAGCAGGAGGATGGCCGCGCAGAGCACAACCAGTCGGTTGTGCAGGGAGTAATGTATGATTTTATTTAGCATGATATTTCATTGATTAAGTTTGGTTCCTCCCGGTTTACTTTTGAGCAGTGCCGGGCAGGGGATAAACTTGCGTGACTATAAATGAGTTCTGTGTGTGCCGCAAGAGAACTTGGATGCGGCACCTTGCCGCTAGTGCTCATGACTGTGGGCAGGGATGGCGTTGCTTGCGCTTGCCAGGCGAACTTGGTATGCGCCTTCGGTCACTACACGGTCTCCGGGTTTGATTCCGGTCAGGATTTGTACACTTTTGCCATTGTCGGCGCCGAGGGTCACTTCCTGTTTCTTGTAGCCTTCTTCATCGAGTTGCAGGTAGACGAAGAAGATGCCTTGCTCTTCCGTCAGGGCGGTGCGGGGCACGGATATCACGTTTTCCAGTTGGGAGGAAAGCAGATAAACTTCGACGAATGATCCCGGAATCACTTCTCCTTTATTGTCAAATTCGAAGGTGACGGGCACGTAGAAAGAGTTGTCTCCGGAAGTTTTCCCGAAGGAAAGCAGTCTGCCGCTCAGTTCATTCAGTTCGTAGACCTCATTATTATAAGGTGTCCGGAAATTGGCGGAACTGATTGTGCGGAGATACGGGTAGTATTTTTCCGATACTTCGGCACGGAGGAAAAGCCGGCGGTTCTGTGTCACGCTGACCAGTGGCTGACCGATGGTTACGTAGTCTCCCTCATTGACCAGAATACTTTTCACGTATCCGGCAATGGGCGCGGTGATATTCTGACCGATGGCCGAGTGGTTTTTGGCGAGCGCTTCGTAGCTGATACGGGCGTTTTCGTAGTTCTGCTCCGCCTGTGCGAAATCCTTGTCGGACACAATCTTGTTTTTGACGAGCGACTTCATTCGTTCGTATTCCTTTTTGGATACTTCGTAAGCGATTCGGGCACGTTGTACGGGGTCACCGTCGGCGATGTTGTGCGAAGAAATAGTCACCAGCGGAGTGCCGCGACCGACGCTCATTCCTTCCGTCACCTTGCCGCGGAAAGAA
>NZ_QTLF01000092.1:0-1249 GCF_003434395.1 Bacteroides sp. AM23-12 | reverse complement strand
CCCAGCTTCTCCGCCAGACGGTAAACCTCCACTTTTTCCGTTTCCTCGGTGGTGTACGCCAGATACTCTTCCGCGCTGACCTCCGTGGCATAGACCGCCGACTGCGTGCCGCCCAAGCCTATCCACACCTCCTTGTAGAGCCGTGAAGGGTTGTTCGCCATGTTGATGGAGAGTATCTGCGACTTCTCCTTTTCCGTCAGTCCGAGCAACGCCTGTATCTGGTCGAACTTGTTCATATATTTCCTTTGGTCAAGCAGGATTTTACAATCCGAGTTGTTGATAATGCTCTCTTTGACCACCGGAGAACTGATAATGTCGTCCACCTCCTGCGTCACCACGATTGCCTCGCCGTAATATTTTCTGACCGTCTTATACATATAGCGCAGATATTCAGCCATGTTCGCCGATGAGAGGGCCTTCCAAGCCTCTTCCACGATAAGCTGTTTCCGCACGCCTTTCAGCCGCCGCATCTTGTTGATGAAGGCTTCCATGATGATGATGGTCACGACGGGGAACAGTTCGCGGTTTTCTTTAATCGAATCTATCTCGAAGACGATGAACCGCTTGCCGAGCAGGTCGATGTTCTCCGTGGAGTTGAGCAGGAAATCGTAACGCCCGCCCCGGTAATACTGCCGCATGGTGGTGAGCATGTTGTCGATGTTGAAGTCGGACTTCTCCACCTTGATGTCACGCTGTGCCAGTTCCTTGCGGTAGTCGTCACGCATATACTCGTAGAAGGTGTTGAACGACGGCACGATGCTACGGTCGGATTGGATGCGCTCAATATAGGCACTCACGGCACTGCCCAGCTCGCCGCTCTCCGTCTTTGTCACCTTGTCGTCCTCCGACTTCCAGAGCGTCAGCAACAGGGTCTTGATGCTGTCCTTCTTCTCCACGTCGAAGATGTAATCGTCGGTGTAGAACGGGTTGAAGCTGATGGGCTTATCTTCCGTGTAGGTGAAATACACACCGTCCGCTCCGCCTGTCTTGCGTCGGATCATGCCGCACAAGCCCTGATAGGAGTTTCCCGTGTCCACCAATACCACATGTGCGCCTTGCTCATAATATTGGCGCACGAGGTGGTTCATGAAGAAAGACTTGCCGCTGCCCGAAGGACCCAGCACGAACTTGTTGCGGTTGGTCGTGATACCTCGCTTCATGGGCAGGTCGGAGATGTCAAGGTGCAGCGGTTTTCCCGTGAGCCTGTCCACCATCTTGATGCCGAAGGGCGAGAGCGAGCTGCGGTAGT
>NZ_QTLF01000091.1:0-1316 GCF_003434395.1 Bacteroides sp. AM23-12 | reverse complement strand
CATTAGTGTCCCATTAAAATTGGGACGAATTAAAAATTAAACAACCTTGGCCCATTTGGTCCGAATCGTTCTTTGTCATTTTGAAATTTAGTTTTATTAAAGAGGTCTCTCAGATGAGTCTTATCAGTCAATGAGATGCTCAGTATTTGTAACACTTCATATGTACTTCTGTCCAGTTGCATATCGTGTTGAATGATTGCCACCAAACAGTAAGCGCATATAGCAGCATATATCTGTATTCGAACAGCATTCTCTGTAGTTCCCCAAAATCTTTTGATTTTAAGGTGCTGCTTGAGCCATTTGAAAAACAGCTCTACCTGCCAGCGATTTTTATAAAGTTCAGCAACTTGAAGCGCAGATATATGCATCGCATTGGTTATGAATATAAATTCTCGTTCTTGTTCTTCATCCCAATATTTAACCAGCCTAAGTGGCTCTGGGTAATATTGTTTAGGATAGAATCCTGTCAGAAGTACACTCGCGTCTGAAAGCACATTCTTAGGCAGCCTACGTTTCCATTGGATGGATTTGTACCCGAGATTCTTTTTTGCTCTGACAACAAAGTAGGCTTCAATTTGATGAATTTTATACAGCATTTTGAAGTTGTTATAACCGCGGTCAAAGATGTAATAAGAGCTTGGTTCATAAGGAATTTCAATCATGACTTTAGAATCGTGTACGGATGCTTCCGTGATATGAAAGAATGCAGGAATCTGTGTTTCCACATCATATAATGTATGCACTTTGATACCACCTTTATTTTTGCGGAATTTTGCCCACCAAAAGACTGAAAGGCACAGGTCAATAGTTGTCGAATCGAAAGCATAAACGTTACCGCCAAGTTTGAAAATATGATTAGCACACTTTTGTCGTGCTTCGCTAACCAGGTAGTAAGCATATTCTTCAAAGATGTGATAGTCTCTATCTTGATTTGCTCTTGCCAGCGATGACTTTGATACATTTTTACCCATTCCTAAATGATAACATTTGGAATGATGAGCTTCAAGAGCAACTATCAAATCTCGCAGACTTTCACGATTAGAAAGTTGGCCAAACATCAAAGCAAGTAGTTGATTCCAGCAGGTGAAGTGCTTCACATATTTGTCGCCATCATACTTGGTGACTATGCGGTTAAACTTACTTCGATTCAGAAATGAAGCCAATTGAGCGAAAACGTATTTGTCTTGGAACATATGCCATCGGATTAATCTGATGCAAAGCTACAAATTCAAGTCCGTTCGCTCGGAGAATCGCTGTAACTAACTAAATTTCAAATATTTCAAAGAACTCTTTTAGATTTTAATGGGACAGTAATG
>NZ_QTLF01000090.1:336-1396 GCF_003434395.1 Bacteroides sp. AM23-12 | reverse complement strand
CCGGCTGTGTTTCCTCCTGTCGTGGCTGCTCACGGGAAGTTTCCGGCACGGCTTTCACTTCCGTCTTTTCCGCCACTTGTTTCTCGTTATGCTGCCTTGCCAGTTCCCGAAGTTCTTTCCTACGCTCCGGCGTCAAACCCATCATCATTTCATAGAAACCGTTGATGGGAGGATTGGTATCCCAGTCCAGTGTGGCATAGATGTCGTCCGGGTCGGCAGGCTTGGCGGTGTTCTCCGCTTTCACCTCCTTATTCTCCATTGCGGGTTTTGCAGTTGGAGCTGTCGGTGTAACCGTGACTTTCGGTTTGGGCGGAGTGGACTTTGCCGTAACTGCCTTTTTCACCGTCTTTTTCTTTTTGGAGGTTTTCGGTTGGCTGACCTCTTCCGTCATCCCCCAGAGGTCAAGCAGGGTGAGCTGCACGCCTGCGGAATATTGCGGGCGCGGTTCTATCTCCGGCTTTTCATCTGCGGGTTGCGGCTTTTCTGTCGGAGTTTCCACCGTCTGCGCCGAGGATACTGTTTCCAATTTTATGGCAGGACGCTCTACTTTATTTTGAACGGCAACTTTTTCTTCCGTTCCTGCCTGCCGGATTGAACCCGAATACAAGCGCATGGCAAGCCTGTAATGGAAATCCTCGTCGAGCATACGGCGCAAATCCCCGGCGATGCCTGCTGCCTTGCCCTCGTGCAGATAAACCATAGCGGGCTTCCCGTAGGGGTCTGTGTCAAGTTTCGCCATCGTATGCACGATGCGTTCCGGGTGGTGGATGAAATAGGCGTTGTCGGTCAGGGCGGTTTTCGTGTCCGTCTGTATCACGGTCATCAGCCGCTCGTCCTGCGACATTTCCTTCTTGCTGAGGTTCTTTTGCAGGACAATCAGGTCACTGCCCACCTCCGTGCCCGCGTTGTCCGTGAACAGGTTGTTGGGCAGGCGTATCGCGGATACCAGATTGGCCTGACTGAACAGCTCGTTACGCACGGAGGTCTTGGTGCTATTCAATACCCCTTGCGAGGTGATGAACGCCACGATACCGCCGTCACGCACGGCATCCAGTCCTTT
>NZ_QTLF01000090.1:0-326 GCF_003434395.1 Bacteroides sp. AM23-12 | reverse complement strand
GCATCCAGTCCTTTGAGAAAGAAATAGTTGTGGATGGTTTTCTGGGCGGAGCGTCTGCCGAAAGAGTCGCTCCGCTGAAACTCCGCGTCGAACACGGCAATGTCACCGAACGGAATGTTGGACACCGCCAAGTCGAAATAATTGTTGAACGGTCTTTCGATTTTCTCAAAACCGCAGGTGCGCATTTTCTGGTCGGGATAGAGATGCCTCAAGATTGTACCCGTGAGCAGATCCTTCTCGAAAGCCATCACATCCGCATTGGGGCTGTGCCGCAGCATGGAATCCACGAACACGCCGACACCTGCCGACGGTTCGAGCATACGGGC
>NZ_QTLF01000009.1:0-153604 GCF_003434395.1 Bacteroides sp. AM23-12 | reverse complement strand
CTGCGTAACAGTGGGAGAGTAGGTAGCCGCCATTTTTAGAGAAGCCCCGCCAGTCTTTATTGACTGGCGGGGATTTCTTGTTTTGGCAGTTTAGGAAAAAATAGCTATATTTGCCGACGACAATTATTTTATTAAACGTTTAAAGCAAATTAAAAGGTATGAAAACAAAACTTTTTTTGGCTGCTGTAGCAGTAACATTTTCTTTCGCTGTGATCTCTTGTTCTGGTAACAAAGCTAATAACGCTGCCGCTTCTAAAGGTGAAGAAGCAACAGTTGAAACTGTAGAAGCTGTTGCTGTTGAAGCAACTGACTCTTGCTGCCAGGCGAAAGACTCTTGTGCTACTGCTTGCGATAAGAAAGCTGATTGCACAGAAAAGAAGGAATGCTGTGATAAAAAGTAATCTATTGATTTAGAACGATAAATTAAAAGGGGGTATAGTGTGTCCGCACTATGCCCCCTTTTTCTGTTTGATGAAATACGGGGCTTTATTAGTAATACTTTTCTGCTAATAACCGACTTTAACTTATGAAATGAAATTATTTTCGATAAAAAAGTAACGTATTATTTGGTAGTACAGAAATAATCCATACCTTTGCACCGTCAAACTATAAAAGAGACAAAAAATGAATCAGATGTTTATACATATTCTACTATGCGGTATTATTATTCTACTATCAAAGGTTAGTGGAAGTGAGTGCTGCGCGTAAATGTGTATACTGAAAATATACGAAAGCCTTTCTCACTTCCAAGTGTGAAAGGTTTTTTTTTGAGCCAATAATAACATAAAATGATAGAAGATGGACAATAGGTTATTTATTTTTGATACCACCCTTCGGGATGGTGAACAGGTTCCGGGATGCCAGTTGAACACAGTGGAGAAGATTCAGGTAGCGAAGGCACTCGAAACTTTGGGGGTCGATGTAATTGAAGCCGGCTTCCCCATCTCCAGCCCGGGAGATTTTAATTCTGTGATTGAAATTTCTAAAGCGGTGACTTGGCCCACTATTTGTGCTTTGACCCGTGCTGTTCAGAAGGATATTGATGTAGCGGTAGACGCTTTGAAATTCGCCAAGCATAAACGTATCCATACAGGTATAGGTACTTCTGACTCTCATATTAAATATAAATTCAACTCCAATCGGGAAGAGATTATCGAACGCGCGGTAGCAGCAGTGAAGTATGCACGTCGTTTTGTGGATGATGTGGAATTTTATGCAGAGGATGCAGGACGTACGGACAATGAATATTTGGCACGTGTGGTAGAAGCGGTTATCAAAGCGGGAGCGACAGTGGTGAATATACCGGATACGACGGGTTACTGTCTGCCTTCCGAATATGGTGCAAAGATTAAATATTTGATAGATCATGTAGACGGCATTGATAACGCGATTCTTTCTACTCACTGTCATAACGATTTGGGAATGGCAACAGCAAATACGATTGCTGGTGTTCTGAATGGAGCCCGTCAGGTAGAGGTGACCATTAACGGTATCGGCGAACGTGCTGGAAATACCGCTCTCGAAGAAATCGCAATGATTATCAAGAGTCATCATGAGATCGATATTCAGACCAATATCAATACACAGAAGATTTATCCGACCAGCCGTATGGTATCCAGTTTGATGAATATGCCTGTCCAGCCGAATAAAGCAATCGTAGGTCGCAATGCTTTTGCCCATTCATCGGGTATCCATCAGGATGGTGTGTTGAAGAATGTAGAAACTTACGAGATTATCGATCCGCATGATGTAGGCATCGATGATAACTCTATCGTACTGACTGCCCGTAGCGGACGTGCGGCATTGAAGAATCGCCTGTCGTTGTTGGGAGTTAACCTGGATCAGGAAAAACTGGATAAGGTATATGAGGAGTTTCTGAAACTGGCCGATAAGAAAAAAGATATCAATGATGATGATGTATTGGTATTGGCAGGAGCAGACCGCAGCCAGAATCATCGTATTAAGTTGGAGTATTTGCAGGTGACAAGTGGTGTCGGTGTACGTTCGGTTGCTAGTCTGGGACTGAATATTTCCGGTGAGAAGTTTGAAGCTTGTGCGAGTGGTAATGGTCCGGTGGATGCTGCCATCAAGGCTCTGAAAAAGATCGTAGATCGTCACATGACATTGAAAGAATTCACTATTCAGGCTATTAGCAAGGGAAGTGATGATGTAGGTAAGGTTCATATGCAGGTGGAATATGATAATCAGATTTATTATGGCTTCGGAGCAAATACGGATATTATAGCCGCATCGGTAGAAGCTTATATTGACTGTATTAATAAATTCAAGGCATAAAGGAACAGCGAAAGTGGTATTGAAATACGTACCCTGCATTAATTATAAATCATACATAGTAAAAATAGATATAACAGATGAATACATTATTTGATAAAATATGGGATGCCCACGTGGTGACTACGGTGGAAGATGGGCCGACACAACTTTATATTGATCGTTTATATTGTCATGAAGTGACCAGTCCGCAGGCTTTTGCCGGATTGCGCGAGCGTGGCATCAAGGTATTGCGTCCGGAAAAGGTATTCTGTATGCCCGATCACAATACTCCGACACATGATCAGGATAAACCGATTGAAGACCCGATCTCCAAGACTCAGGTGGATACACTGACGAAAAATGCGAAAGATTTCGGTCTGACCCATTTCGGTATGATGCATCCTAAAAACGGAATTATCCATGTGGTAGGTCCGGAACGTGCACTGACACTGCCGGGCATGACGATTGTTTGCGGTGACTCGCATACTTCTACTCACGGTGCAATGGGAGCTATCGCTTTCGGCATCGGTACCAGTGAAGTGGAAATGGTACTGGCTTCACAATGTATCCTTCAGTCAAGACCGAAAACAATGCGAATTACCGTAGATGGCGAACTGGGTAAAGGAGTGACTGCGAAAGATGTCGCTCTGTACATGATGTCTAAGATGACTACCAGCGGAGCTACCGGTTACTTCGTGGAATATGCAGGTTCGGCCATCCGCAATCTGACTATGGAAGGACGTCTTACTCTTTGTAATCTGTCCATTGAAATGGGAGCACGTGGTGGTATGGTTGCTCCGGATGAAGTGACTTTCGAATATATCAAAGGACGTGAGAATGCTCCGCAGGGGGAAGCATGGGATCAGGCTATGGAATACTGGAAAACGCTGAAGAGCGATGATGACGCCGTATTCGATCAGGAGGTCCGTTTTGATGCAGCGGATATCGAGCCGATGATTACGTACGGAACCAATCCGGGCATGGGAATGGGAATTACGCAAAACATTCCTACTACGGAAGGAATGGGAGAGGCTGCACAGGTTTCTTTCAAAAAATCGATGGAATATATGGGATTCCAGCCGGGTGAATCGTTACTGGGTAAAAAGATTGATTACGTATTTCTGGGTGCTTGTACTAATGGCCGTATTGAGGACTTCCGCGCATTCGCTTCTCTAGTGAAGGGACGCAGGAAAGCGGATAATGTAATCGCATGGCTGGTTCCGGGATCATGGATGGTTGATGCACAGATTCGTAAGGAAGGAATTGACAAGATATTGACTGAAGCGGGATTTGCAATCCGTCAGCCGGGATGTTCAGCATGCCTTGCGATGAATGATGACAAGATTCCTGCAGGAAAATATTCAGTATCAACCAGTAACCGTAACTTTGAAGGTCGTCAGGGACCGGGAGCCCGTACTTTACTGGCCAGCCCGTTGGTTGCTGCTGCCGCTGCGGTGACAGGAGTGATTACCGACCCGCGTGAACTGATGTAATTTCAATCGTAATTTGTAAATATTTAAATTGTAAACAGAAAGATGGCTAAGACAAAATTTAATATAATAACAAGTACTTGTGTACCCCTTCCTTTAGAGAATGTAGATACTGACCAGATTATTCCGGCACGTTTTCTGAAAGCAACGACTCGTGAAGAGAAGTTTTTCGGTGATAACCTGTTTCGTGACTGGCGTTATAATGCCGATGGTTCCTTGAACAAAGATTTTGTGCTGAACGATCCTACATATAGCGGACAGATATTGGTGGCAGGAAAGAACTTCGGTTCGGGTTCCAGCCGCGAACACGCAGCCTGGGCGATTGCCGGATATGGTTTCCGTGTGGTAGTATCGAGCTTCTTTGCCGATATTCACAAAAATAATGAGTTGAACAACTTCGTACTTCCGGTAGTTGTTACTGAAGGATTTTTGCAGGAACTCTTCGACTCGATCTTTGCTGATCCGAAGATGGAAGTGGAAGTGAACCTTCCCGAACAGACCATCACTAATAAAGCAACGGGTAAGAGTGAACATTTTGAAATCAACGCTTATAAGAAACTTTGTCTGATGAACGGACTGGATGACATAGACTTCTTGCTAAGCAATAAAAATAAAATAGAAGAATGGGAAAACAAGGCGTCAAAATAGAGATCATGGACACAACGCTCCGTGATGGTGAACAAACCAGCGGAGTATCTTTTGTGCCCCATGAGAAACTAATGATTGCCCGTTTACTATTGGAGGATTTGAAGGTAGACCGGGTAGAGGTTGCTTCAGCACGTGTATCGGAAGGTGAGTTTGAAGCCGTGAAGATGATTTGTGATTGGGCGGCCCGCCGCAATCTGCTTCAGAAAGTGGAAGTGTTGGGATTTGTGGACGGTCATACTTCGGTGGACTGGATACAACGTACCGGGTGCCGTGTCATCAATCTTCTTTGTAAGGGGTCATTGAAACATTGCACCCAACAATTGAAAAAGACTCCCGAAGAACATATCGCAGATATTATCAACGTAGTACATTACGCAGATGAACAGGATATCGGAGTGAATGTATATCTGGAAGACTGGAGTAACGGAATGAAAGATTCTCCCGAATATGTGTTTCAGTTGATGGATGGCTTGAAGCAGACAAGCATCAGACGTTATATGTTGCCCGATACATTGGGAATCCTGAACCCGCTGCAGGTGATAGAATATATGCGGAAGATGAAGAAGCGTTATCCGAATACCCATTTTGATTTTCACGCGCATAATGATTATGATCTGGCGGTAAGTAATGTGCTGGCTGCCGTGTTGAGCGGTGTCAGAGGACTGCATACTACGATTAACGGACTTGGCGAACGGGCCGGTAATGCACCCCTTTCCAGTGTGCAGGCTATTCTGAAAGATCATTTCAATGCAATGACCAATATTGACGAAAGCCGCCTGAATGATGTCAGTCGGGTGGTAGAGTCCTATTCCGGTATTGTGATTCCTGCCAATAAACCGATTGTGGGAGAGAATGTCTTTACACAAGTTGCAGGCGTTCACGCCGACGGCGATAATAAGAATAATTTGTATTGTAATGATTTACTTCCCGAACGTTTCGGACGTAAGCGTGAGTATGCTTTAGGAAAAACAAGTGGAAAGGCAAATATCCGTAAGAATCTCGAAGATCTGGGACTGGAACTCGATGAAGATGCCATGCGCAAGGTAACGGAGCGAATCATTGAACTGGGGGACAAGAAAGAATTGGTGACTCAGGAGGATTTGCCGTATATTGTATCGGATGTATTGAAACACGGGGCGATAGGCGAGAAGGTCAAGCTGAAGAGTTATTTTGTAAATCTGGCTCACGGTCTGAAACCGATGGCGACTTTAAAGATCGAAATAAACGGAAAGGAATACGAAGAAAGTTCAAGTGGCGATGGTCAGTATGATGCTTTCGTACGTGCGTTGCGCAAAATTTATAAAGTGACGTTAGGACGTAAATTCCCCATGTTGACGAATTATGCGGTATCTATCCCACCGGGTGGGCGTACGGATGCATTTGTGCAGACAGTAATTACCTGGAACTATGACGAACAGGTGTTCCGTACCCGTGGACTTGATGCCGACCAGACGGAGGCTGCCATCAAAGCAACAATGAAGATGTTGAATCTACTTGAAGAATAAGTTGATTTTATATTAACATGCATTTGATGCTTCCGATATGACAGAGATTAATTAACTTTGAGTAGTATAAAAGATAAAAAGAAAAGTAACATGGATTTTAAAATTGCTGTATTAGCAGGCGACGGTATCGGACCGGAGATTTCGGTACAAGGTGTAGATGTAATGAGTGCCGTTTGCGAGAAGTTTGGCCACAAAGTAAGTTACGAATATGCAATCTGCGGTGCAGATGCGATTGATAAAGTAGGTGATCCGTTCCCGGAAGAAACATATGAGGTTTGCAAGAATGCAGATGCTGTTTTGTTTTCGGCCGTAGGTGATCCGAAGTTTGATAATGACCCTACTGCGAAAGTTCGTCCGGAGCAGGGATTGCTGGCAATGCGTAAGAAATTGGGATTGTTTGCTAATATTCGTCCGGTACAGACATTCAAATGCCTGATCCATAAATCTCCGTTGCGTGCGGAACTGGTTGAGAATGCGGATTTCATCTGCATCCGTGAGCTGACCGGCGGTATGTACTTCGGTGAGAAATATCAGGATAATGATAAAGCATACGATACAAACTACTACACTCGTCCGGAAATTGAACGTATCCTGAAAGTTGCTTTTGAATATGCAATGAAACGCAGAAAGCACCTGACTGTGGTAGACAAGGCAAATGTTCTGGCTTCTTCCCGTCTGTGGCGTCAGATTGCACAGGAAATGGCTCCCAATTATCCGGAGGTGACAACTGACTATATGTTTGTGGATAATGCTGCCATGAAGATGATCCAAGAACCAGCTTTCTTTGACGTGATGGTGACTGAAAATACATTCGGGGATATTCTGACTGACGAAGGTTCTGTTATCAGCGGCTCTATGGGATTGCTTCCTTCAGCTTCTACCGGTGAAAGTACTCCAGTATTCGAACCGATTCATGGTTCATGGCCACAGGCGAAGGGCTTGAATATTGCGAACCCGTTGGCACAGATTCTGTCTGTAGCTATGTTATTTGAATACTTCGACTGCAAGGAAGAAGGTGCGCTGATTCGTAAGGCGGTTGATGCATCACTGGATGAAAACGTACGTACACCTGAAATTCAAGTGGCCGATGGTGCCAAATACGGTACAAAGGAAGTAGGACAGTGGATTGTTGACTATATCAAGAAGGCTTAAACAGATATTCTGAATAAGATATATGGAGGCTGGATTCTTTAAATGGAGTTCAGCCTCTTTTTTGTTCATTCCGTTTCTTTGTTTTTTTACTGAAGAAAATGAGTCCGTTGGGAGAAAAAACTAGTCGGACTGTTAAAAAGTAAAAGAGTAAGATATTTGCTAATGAAAAACAGTACATTTGCACAGATTAATACACAAGTGCTATGACAAAAAATTATCTATTCTTACTGTTGGGTTTGCTGCTTGCAGCGTGTAGTTCTGATGACAAGGACGAACAACCGATTTTAGTAACCAATGTTGTAATGCCTGCTTCGGGAACAGTATTCAAGCCCGGTGAGAAGGTAACGATAATGGCGAAAGGATTTCAAGACAATGATGAAATCATGTTCGATATTCGCTGGCCGCTTCAAGACGAAGTGCTGCATGAAGGATATGCTAAAGGAGGACGGGGTGTTATAACGGAAAAGACGGCTACGAGCATTACTTTTCTGGCTCCCGGACACTGGCCTGCTTCTACAACGGAAATCTTGTTACGCCGCTCCGGTCAAATGATGTCTTTAGGAAAGATTTCGGTGGCGGATGGACAGGCACCCAAAGATTTTCAGCTTTATGGTATCATTAATTCCCGTTCCAATACCCACCGTCCTCATGCTATCGAATACATCAATCTTGAAAAGCCTCAGACGGCAGAGATAGTACGACTTGCAGACAATCAAGACTTCTCTTGTGTAGTCAACCTTCCCGGAAGCTGGAGCCTTAGTGGAGTATGGACGAAGGATGATCGCCGTACGACCGGACTTTATGATCTTTCTATGAACTATTGGGAAAAGCCGGGAGCTGATCAGCTTGTAACAATGGGGATAGCGACCGCTAACTCTGTATTTGGGGTATATCAAGGCGGAGACCGTTTATTTGTTAAAACAGTTAATGTGATGCCCTATACCAGAATGTATGTGCCGGAGAAACCTGATTATGGTTTTCTGCTGCCCGAAGGGATGAAGGCTGAAGCATTGTCACGTTATCCCTGTATACAAATGAGTGATGGAAATATACTCTGTTCGGCTGATAACGGCGATGGAACTTTTTCACCAGTAGTCTTGAACGGGCAAAATATAGAAGAGAAAAGTATATATGTTGGCGAACCGATAGAGGCTGTGGCATTGATCCCTTTTTGGATAGTTAAGCCTGTAGAAGGTATGGGAACGGCTAAATATACACGTGTTGGCGGATATATCGTATCGAAGAGAAATGGTGCTACAATAACAGAGGGAGATGGAACAGAATTTAGGCTATGGAACCCGACTACAAAGATGCTGGATGAACCTTTCACCACATTCCCTAATGCTGCGTGTTCAGTAGCCACACTTGTTTCGGATGATTTTAAGAAACAGGAGCTTTATGTATTGTTTGATGGTAGTCGGAATGGAAGGCTGATTTATGTATATGATTTACTAAAAGGTAGCTGGGAGTCATTATATCCAGGGGGCGGATTTCCTTATTCAGAAATCGTATTAGCCCGATAAGGTTATTACTCAGCTCTTCTCCGGGCTACTATGCACAAAGGCCCTTTTTCATGCTTATATGAAGCAATGGAGACAAAGCCGGACTGCAAGAGTATGGATTTCAATTCATCACAAGAACGAATAATCATCCCGTCAATCAGATTTGTCCAAGTTTTGACTGACAGGTTATTCAGTTCGCAGCAAATCAGGAAATGTCCGTTTCGCTTTAATACCCGTGTTACTTCGGTGAATGCTTTCGGAAGATCGTTCCAAAAGTAAACCGTCTCGAAGGCAGTGACCACGTCGAACATTTCATCGGTATAAGGCAGTGTGTCTACCGTGCCTTGTTCTATAAAACAGCGGGTGGAAAGATATTTCTTGTTTTTCTTCTGTGCGAAAAGGACACTTTCCGGAGAAATGTCAATGCCGTATGCTTTTCCTTGCGGACAGCGATGCATCAGCTGTGTAAGATTGGCTCCGCCACCGCAACCAATGTCGAGCACATTCCATTCCTTATTCCATACTATATGTGACATTCCCCATTCGGAAAGCAAAGTGTGTCGTTTGTTCATTTCCCGGAGAATGACTCTTCCCCAAAAGCCTTCAGGCTTTTTGAGATTGTGGAATAACTTATGGATGATATTTCTTTTGCCCATGTTATAAACTAACTTTGCACGATGGAATAGATGATAATGCCTGCTAAAGTCAGCAATCCGGTATAGATCATAACTTCTGTTTGTTTCATTCCGGCACCCTTTCCAGGAACAGGAGTGTCTGACTGAAGTCGTGCCGTTAACTTGTGGGCGATAAAGTAGAACAGCCAACCTCCGAATCCACCGATAATGGCTCCTGCTACTAAATCACCGGGATAATGCAATCCCAGGTACAGGCGTGTATAAGAGTTGGTAAATGCCCAAAGTACGATAAATATGCTTAACCAGCGTTTACGGAACAGGCAAATCAGAAATATGGCAAGTCCGAAAGAATTGGCAGCATGACAGGAAGGGAAACCGAATCCTCCTCCTCGTCTTCCATTCACAATATAGACCAAATCCGCTATCGGATTTTCCGGATTGGAGGGACGCAGGCGACCTACCAGCGGACGAAGAAAACTATTGCACATCTGATCGGCAAACGTGATAGTGAGGGCGATCGCTACCACATAGCACAAAGCCACTTTCCAATGAAAATTCTTGAGCAGTATATATAAGATACTGGCATACATCGGGACCCATATAACTTTACCTGTGAATGCACTCATGAAGTAATCCCAGAAAGGCGAATGTATTCCGTTGAAGAACAAAAGCAGTTGGGTGTCTATATCCGAAAGAAATTCTATCATAAAATAAATCGTATTATTAAAAGGTGGATTTGTCTGATCTTATCGTTTAGCCAGGTCATCATATAGTTTCTGAAGGAAGGCTTTGCCTTTTTCCAGATTGGCTCCTTTCTCTGTCCCCTCATCTATCTGGACGGTGTTGGCATCCAGATTGTACACTAATTGATTTTCCGCAGTCACCATGCCAAACAGTGTCGGTTCCGTGAAATACCCGAAGTGGGGAGAAGACGGATTAAAGATATTCTTGCTGAAAGTAAAGTCATCATGCGGCAATCCGAGCTGAGAAAGTAGCGTAGCGGCAATATCGATCTGCGAAGCGTATGTGTCTACTACTCGTGGTTCTTTCACGGCTCCTCCGATCAGTATTAGCGGAATTGTATGCCCTTCCAGCGGATTTTCTACCGGACGCGGATAAGCTCCCAAATGATCCGGTACAAGTACGATCAGTGTATTCTTCCACATCGGGGTCTCCTTATACTGTCTCACAAAATCTCCTACGCAACTATCAGCATAGGCGAAAGCATTCAGCACTTTATCGTCTAATCGGTAGAACGGAACTTCAAACGGCTCGTGACTGCTTGATGTCTGCACGATTTTAAAGAAAGGTTCCTGCTGCTTCTCTTCTTTGAGGTCTTTCAGGAAACGTTGGAAAAGTGTATGATCCGGTGCTCCCCATTTACCCTGACGTTCGGACAAAGGAAAATCCGTCTCGGAGATAATCTTCTCAATACCCGATGAAACCAGATAAGAGCGCATATTGGTGAAGTCTGCATCCCCTCCGTAATAGTATTCCAAACTGTATCCGGCATTTTTCAGACTGCGAGGAATGGAAGGAAGTCCGTCCGTTTTCTCAGGATACTTCATTATGCTGGTACTCGGCTGACCGGGATAACCACTGATAATAGATGCCAGTCCTCGATCCGTCCGGAAACTGTTTGCGTAGAAATTAGTGAATAACACTCCTTCTTTACCGAATTTATCCATATTCACTGCTACATTCGGCTGTCCCCCCATTGTTTCCATTAAGTGTGTAGAAAAACTTTCGAGGATAATAAAGATGATATTCGGGCGTTGAGTATTTAGAATTTGCGGGATACTGTCTGTTGCTGCCACAGGTTTATCCAGCATTTCGGCCAACAGGTCATCTGCAACTTTCGGGTCCATAAACCGATATTGCTTATCGAAATTGTTTTGATGGGTAGCAGAATACATAAAACTGAATGCCGGATTGATGGCTGCATGATTCATCCGTTGGTTTTGGCTATAGTATACTTTGCTCAGGTTCATTGTCGATACGGAAAAACCGCCACGGATAGGAATGAAGAGCGCAGCTGTCAGTAATAAAAGGACGAGAGATACATACTGCCGCTGATAAGGTATCTTCAACGGTGCTTTCTCCCGGATAAGTACGGCGTAGAAAATACCGTAGAGGATGGCTGCATAGATCAGCATAGCTAGGATTCCGAGTAATATGAACCAGAAGCTGACGCTTGCCATGGCATCTTTCGGAGATGAGAAGAAGTAGAAGATCGGGGTGGCATCCAGCCGGAATCCCCAGAAACCGTATAAGCCCAGATCGATGATGAAGATGCAGGACATCACAAAAGCGATGATTCCGAAGTAACCTTGCCGGATGCGGCGTAGTATGGAAGATTTTGTCCAGGCGGAAGCGATAAGCAGGAAGCCCGGGATGGCAGTCAGATATCCTGCCAGTGAGAAATCCAGCGGCAAGCCGTGCCACATCACGCTGAAATAATCGCCGATTGAGGCGTCTGTATAGAGTTCATGGTAGTAAGCCATGAAAATAGGTTTTTGAAGGACAAACAGAAGAACGAACAAAAAATAAGTCGTGAGAAATTGCAGGATTCTCTTTTTCATATCTATAAACTTAAAAATATTGAACGGAGACAAAGGTACAATTCTTTTCTGTATCTTTGCGCATCAACCTGATAAAACGAGGTGAATGATGGCAAAAATTGCGAATAAATTAACAGATTTAGTGGGTAATACACCTCTAATGGAACTTTCCGGATATAGTGGAAAGTATGGTCTTAATCAGAATATTATCGCTAAACTGGAGGCTTTTAATCCGGCGGGAAGCGTAAAAGACAGAGTCGCTCTTTCTATGATTGAAGATGCGGAGGCCCGCGGGGCACTGAAACCCGGTGCCACCATTATCGAACCGACCAGTGGAAATACGGGAGTCGGACTGGCGATGGTAGCTACCATTAAAGGGTATCACCTGATATTGACTATGCCCGAAACGATGAGTCTGGAACGGCGAAACCTGTTGAAAGCACTGGGGGCGCAGATTGTGCTGACAGATGGCTTGGGCGGGATGGCTGCTTCTATTGCCAAGGCGCAGGAGTTGCGCGATAGTATCCCCGGATCGGTGATCCTGCAACAGTTTGAAAATCCTTCGAACGCTGCTGTCCACGAGCGGACAACAGGAGAAGAAATCTGGCGGGATACGGATGGTGAAGTGGCAGTGTTCGTTGCCGGAGTAGGAACCGGAGGTACGATTTGCGGCGTGGCACGCGCCTTAAAAAAACATAATCCGGATGTTCATATCGTTGCGGTTGAACCTGCGTCGTCTCCCATATTGGCAGGAGGTCAGGCAGCATCACACCGCATACAGGGAATCGGGGCGAATTTTATTCCGAAACTTTATGATGCTTCTGTAGTGGATGAAGTGATCGGTGTGCCCGATGACGAAGCCATTCGTGCGGGGCGGGAATTGGCTGCAACAGAAGGTTTGCTGGCCGGAATCTCTTCGGGAGCGGCCGTATATGCAGCCCGTCAGTTGGCACAGCGTCCGGAGTTCAGGAACAAAAAAATCGTTGCGTTGTTACCTGATACGGGAGAACGTTATCTGTCGACCGAGTTGTTCGCTTTTGATGCCTATCCTTTGGATTAATATTTGAATCATGATAAGAATTATTTTAATTTTATTTCTTAGCTTTCCGGTTGCCCTGTGTGCGCAGACCTATCAGCAATTATCAGAAAAGGCAATTGAATATATCGAAATGGACAGTCTTTCCAAAGCCGAAGAACTACTGCTTCAGGCTTTGAAACTGGAGCCGAAGAATGCAAAGAATGCTATGCTTTTTTCCAATCTGGGATTGGTACAGCGTCGGTTGGGTGAATATGACAAGGCACTCGAATCTTATTCTTTTGCGCTGAACTTTGCTCCATTGGCAGTACCTATTCTGCTGGACCGAGCTGCGATTAATCTGGAAATGGGGAATACAGACCGTGCTTATACCGATTATTGTCAGGTACTTGACGAAGATAAACAGAATAAAGAAGCGCTGTTGATGCGGGCATATATCTATGTGCTCCGGAGGGATTACCCCGCGGCACGAATCGATTATAATCGCTTGTTGGAGATTGACCCGCAAAGTTATAGCGGTCGGCTTGGGCTGGCTACCTTGGAACAGAAAGAAGGAAAATTCAAGGAAGCGCTCGAAATTCTTAATAAGATGATTACGGCAACTCCCGAAGACGCGACTCTTTACATTGCCCGTGCAGATGTGGAACGGGAGATGAAGCATGAAGATCTGGCTTTGGTCGATTTGGAGGAAGCTATTCGCCTGAATCCTTCTTCGGCGGATGCCTATTTGTTGCGTGGCAATATTTATCTGACACAGAAAAAGAAAGCATTGGCAAAGATGGACTTTGAAAAAGCTATTTCGCTGGGCATACCTCCTGCTGATTTGCACGAGCAGCTGAAACAATGTAAATAAAAGACAAAACTAAAAACATATTACTACTAATTAATACCCAAACAGAAAATGAAACGTATTGTTTTTTTAGATTACGTGCGCGTGTTCGCATGTTTCCTCGTTATGGTGGTACACGCCAGTGAAAACTTTTATGGTGCTGCCGGATCTACGGACATGGCGGGACCGCAATCTTTTTTAGCCAGTGAAGCAGACCGATTGTGGGTGGCCGTGTACGATAGTTTTTCACGCATGGCAGTACCATTGTTTATGATTGTCTCTGCTTATCTGCTGGTACCGATGAAGGAGGGACAGACTTCATGGCAGTTCTACCGCCGACGCTTCACTCATATCCTGCCACCGTTTTTTATATTTATGATACTCTATAGTATCCTGCCGATGTTGTGGGGACAGATAGACAGCGAGACATCAATAAAGGATATGTCTCGAATATTCCTGAACTTCCCGACGCTTGCCGGACACCTTTGGTTCATGTATCCCCTGATAAGTCTTTACCTGTTTATACCTATTATATCTCCTTGGTTGAGTAAAGCCACTGCAAAAGAAGAACGTTTCTTCATAGGACTGTTCCTGTTATCAACGTGTATGCCGTACTTCAATCGCTGGTTTGGTGAAGTGTGGGGGCAGTGTTTTTGGAACGAATACCATATGTTGTGGTATTTCTCAGGCTATCTTGGATATCTTGTGTTGGCACACTACATACGTGTACACTTAAAATGGGATCGTTCCAAACGTTTCATTGTAGGACTCATTTCAATGGTTGCCGGGGCTGCGCTGACTATTTACTCATTCTATATACAGGCTATTCCCGGAATTACTCATTCTACCCCTGTCATAGAAATAGGATGGGCTTTCTGTACGATTAACTGTGTACTTCTTACAGCGGGTACATTCCTTCTCTTCACTTGTATAAATCGGCCGGAAGCTCCGCGTTTCGTAACAGATATGTCGAAACTTAGCTATGGTATGTACCTTATGCATATATTCTGGCTCGGGTTATGGGCGACAGTATTCAAAAATACGCTGGAACTGCCTACTGTTTCCGCCATCCCATGTATTGCAGTGACTACATTTGTCTGCTGTTATATAACGACAAAGATTATCTCATTCATACCGGGCAGTAAATGGATTATAGGCTAAATAGATCGGATGTTCTTGAATTAAACAAAAAAGGGAAGCGATTGCTTCCCTTTTTTGTTTACTCATCTTATTATATGGTCCTTCCTGGTTACGCTTGAATAAGTTACTCTTTATTAAAGGTAAATCGATGGGACGGCTCAATACATTATTATACAAACTGCTTAATCAGATTCACAAACTCTTTTCCATATTTCTTCTTCTTAAACTCTCCGATACCACTGATTTCTCCGAATGCTTCGATGGTAGTCGGCCGTGAAATACTGAGCAGATGCAACACCTTATCCGATAGAATGATATATGCCGGAAGACCATCCTGATCGGCAATCTGTTTCCGCAATCCCCGTAGTGCTTCGAATAAATCTTCGTTTTCTCCACCGGGGATACCGAAAGGAAGTTCTTTTGCGATGACCACCTTCTTCTTTTTCCCTTTTCCTGTGACGATTTCTTCCCGATGAATCACGGCAAGCATTGCTTTCGCTTTTCCAAAAAGAATGTTACTTCCGCTTGGAGTGATTTTGAGATGGTTATTTTCATTGTAGGCTATTTCGAAATAGCCTAGTTGTAGCATTTGAAGTAAATAATCCTGCCAGTCACGAGGTGGTATGTCTCTTCCTGCGCCAAACGTCTTTAATTCCTGATATCCTTTTGCCGTAACTTCTGCCGAATAACTTCCACGAAGAATATCAATTAATATCCCTGTACTTATTTGTTGTTCTGCACGAGCTATGGCGCTCAACGCTTTTTGTACGATGACTGTACCGTCAAAGCGTTGTGGAGGGTTTTTACAGACATCACAATTGCCACAATCTTCTGTTGAGGTTTCTCCGAAATAGCTCAGCAGGATTCTTCTGCGGCAGATGTCCGCTTCTGCGTATTGCTGCATACGTTGCAACTTTTCCAGATTGATTGTCTGTTGGTTGCTTTCTGTGGCGAATTTAGTTAACAGGATCAGATCGCCCAGTGAATAGAACAATACAGTATCGCTTGGTAAGCCATCTCGTCCGGCACGCCCGATTTCCTGATAAAAACTTTCAATACTTTTAGGAAGATTATAATGAATAACCCATCGGACATTCGATTTGTCAATTCCCATACCAAAAGCAATGGTGGCGCATACTACCTGAATACGGTCATTAATGAAGTCATTCTGAGTCTCGTCCCGATGCTGCGGAGACAATCCGGCATGGTAGACACCGCATCGGATTCCCTGCTTTTGCAGCATTTGTGCTACAGTTTCCGTTTTATTACGGCTCATACAATAAATGATTCCACTTTCTTCTCTGTGGCGATGGATAAACTCCAGAATCGCTTTATTCTTCTCTTTTGCCTGAAAACCGCGTTTTACGTCCAGGCTGATGTTGGGACGGTCGAAAGAAGAAATAAACGTCCGGGGATGTATCAGATGCAACTGTCGGATTATATCCTCACGGGTTATTTTGTCGGCTGTTGCCGTTAATGCAATAATCGGTACCTGCGGAAACTGCTGATGGAGCATTCCCATTTGTGTATATTCAGGACGGAAGTCATGCCCCCATTGGGAAATACAGTGGGCTTCGTCAATTGCGAAGAGCGAAATACTCATATCCCGCAACAGATAGTCCTTTTCCGCTATCAGCTTCTCCGGTGAAATATAAAGCAGTTTCAGGCGTCCTTCGATACAGGCACGGCGGAGATTGGCATTTTCCGTTTCGTCATTGCTGCTATTGAGTGCTCCTGCTGCGATGCCGTTGGCTTGCAATGTTTCTACCTGGTCTTTCATCAGTGAGATAAGCGGGGAGACCACTACAGCCGTTCCTTCAGAAAGCAATGCAGGTAGTTGATAACAGATCGATTTACCTCCTCCGGTGGGCATCAGTACCAGTGAATCCTGCTTGTTCAACAGGTGGCGGATGATTTCTTCCTGTAAGGGTCGGAAGCTGTCATAACCGAAATATGATTTTAGAGTTTCTTTCATCAACATTTGTTTAAACTTTGTGGCAAAGGTACGCTTTTCCTTAGCAATCTTTATCATGTCTCGATTTCTGTTTTGATTTTAATGCCCCAAGAGTTAAAGTTTCTTATTATTCACCCTTAATTCCTCTTTTTCAAGGTTTTTGATTGTTTTATTAGAAAAAAAATGCACAAAATAATTGTGTGTTTAAAAAAAAAGTAAGACATTTGTAACATGTAACGTTGCGAATGAGCAATTAATAACAAATAAACAAACCCTAACCAGTTAATTCAATGAGTGATTTAGAGAACAAAAAAGCGGAGGAAGCTCCAAAGAAACGTCCCTACAATTTGAGGGAAAAGAAAGAAAAGAAGGCTGCATATCGGTCATTAATCAGACCGGAACTGGCAGACGAGTTGTATGACAAGATTCTGAACATTGTAGTAGTTCAGAAGAAGTATAAAGATCCTGACTATTCAGCTAAAGATTTGGCTAAAGAGTTGAAGACCAATACTCGCTACCTTTCTGCAGTAGTGAATTCTCGTTTTGGTATGAACTACTCTTGTTTGTTGAATGAGTACAGAGTGAAAGACGCTCTGCATTTGTTGACAGACAAGCGTTATGCCGACAAGAATGTGGAAGAAATCAGTGCAATGGTTGGCTTTGCAAATCGTCAATCTTTTTACGCTGCATTTTACAAGAACGTAGGTGAAACTCCTAACGGATATCGCAAGAAACACGCTGAAAGTAAGAAGTAATTGCGTTTTCCGATACTGACCAAAAGGAATTACCTCTGAATGAAAAGTTCGGGGATAATTCCTTTTCTTATTTAATTAATCAATATCAGTAATTATGAAAAAACATTTTATTTCGATGGCAGTTACCGCTACGATCCTTGCATCCTGCGGTGGGGCCAAAACAACAACTGCCGAGGCAGATAAATTTGATTATACAGTGGAACAATTTGCAGACTTACAAATATTGCGGTACAAGGTTCCCGAATTCGAAACCTTGACGCTGAAACAGAAAGAACTGGTTTATTACCTGACTCAGGCTGCGCTGGAAGGACGCGACATCCTGTTTGATCAGAACGGAAAGTATAACCTGAGAATCCGTCGGATGCTCGAAGCCGTTTACACCAATTATAAAGGAGACAAGTCGGCTCCCGACTTCAAAAATATGGAAGTGTACCTCAAACGGGTATGGTTCTCCAATGGTATTCATCATCATTACGGCATGGAAAAGTTTGTGCCCGGTTTCTCGCAGGACTTCTTGAAACAGGCAGTGCTCGGAACGGACGCCCAATTACTTCCGTTATCAGAAGGACAGACTGCCGAACAACTCTGTGATGAGCTCTTCCCGGTTATGTTTGATCCGGCTATCCTGGCAAAGCGTGTAAATCAGGCGGACGGTGAAGACTTGGTGCTGACTTCTGCCTGCAATTATTACGACGGAGTCACTCAGCAGGAAGCGGAAAGCTTCTACGGAGCAATGAAAGACCCAAAAGATGAAACTCCGGTTTCTTACGGACTCAACAGCCGATTGGTGAAAGAAGATGGGAAAATACAGGAAAAAGTCTGGAAGGTAGGCGGACTTTATACTCAAGCGATTGAAAAGATTGTGTACTGGTTGAAGAAAGCGGAAACTGTTGCCGAAAATGATGCACAGAAAGCTGTGATCAGCAAACTGATTCAATTTTACGAAACAGGCAGCCTGAAAGACTTCGATGAATATGCTATCCTTTGGGTGAAAGACCTTGATTCAAGAATTGACTTCGTTAATGGCTTTACAGAAAGTTACGGCGATCCGCTGGGAGTGAAAGCCAGCTGGGAATCACTGGTCAACTTCAAAGACTTGGATGCTACGCACCGCACAGAGATTATCAGCAGCAATGCGCAATGGTTCGAAGATCATTCGCCGGTTGATAAATCTTTCAAAAAGGAAAAGGTAAAAGGGGTATCTGCCAAGGTGATCACTGCCGCTATTCTTGCCGGCGACTTATATCCTGCAACTGCCATCGGTATCAATCTTCCGAACGCTAACTGGATTCGTGCCCATCACGGCTCTAAGTCAGTTACTATCGGCAATATCACAGATGCTTATAATAAAGCTGCCCACGGTAACGGATTCAATGAAGAGTTTGTCTGCAATGACGAAGAGAGACAGCGGATCGACCAATATGGCGACCTGACAGGTGAACTTCATACAGACTTACATGAATGTCTGGGACATGGTTCGGGCAAATTGCTTCCGGGAGTAGACCCTGACGCTTTGAAAGCGTATGGTTCCACTATAGAAGAAGCACGTGCCGACCTGTTCGGATTGTATTATGTGGCCGACCCGAAACTGGTGGAACTGAAACTTGTTCCGGATGCGGAGGCTTATAAAGCTGAATATTATACTTTCCTGATGAACGGTCTGATGACTCAGCTTGTACGTATCGAACCGGGAAATAATATCGAAGAAGCTCATATGCGCAACCGCCAGCTGATTGCCCGCTGGGTATTTGAGAAAGGTGCTCCTGACAAAGTGGTCGAAATGGTGAAGAAGGACGGAAAGACCTATGTTGTAGTCAATGATTATGAGAAAGTCCGTCAGTTGTTTGGTGAACTGCTGGCTGAAATCCAGCGAATCAAATCGACCGGTGATTTTGAGGGTGCCCGTACATTGGTCGAAAATTATGCCGTGAAGGTTGATCCTGCTTTGCACGCCGAAGTGTTGGCACGCTATAAGAAACTGAATCTGGCTCCTTACAAAGGTTTTATAAATCCGGTTTATGAACTGGTGACTGACAAGGATGGAAATATCACGGACGTTACCGTGTCTTATAATGAAGACTATGTAGAACAAATGTTGCGCTACAGCAAAGATTATTCTCCGTTGCCTTCCGTAAATAATTAATATTGAAAATGGATATAAAAGAACAACTGAAGGATATCAAAACACAGCTCCGTCTCTCTATGAACGGGGCTGTGTCCCAAAGTATGCGTGAGAAGGGATTGGTATACAAACTCAATTTCGGAGTCGAAATCCCCCGCATAAAGATGATTGCCGAAGGGTATGAAAAGAACCATGACCTGGCGCAGGCATTGTGGAAAGAAGACATTCGCGAATGCAAAATCATGGCAGCCATGTTGCAGCCTGTGGATACCTTTTATCCCGAAATAGCTGATATCTGGGTAGAAAGTATCCGTAACATAGAGATTGCGGAACTGACCTGTATGAATCTTTTCCAGCATTTGCCGTATGCCCCTGCTAAATCTTTTCATTGGATGGCTGATGAACAGGAATATGTGCAGACTTGCGGTTTCCTGACGGCTGCCCGTCTTTTGATGAAAAAGGGAGATATGACAGAAAGAGCCTCCGGCGAATTGCTCGATCAGGCACTTTGCGCTGTTCATTCAGAAAGCTATCATGTGCGGAATGCAGCTCTTCTGGCTATCCGTAAGTATATGCAGCATAACGAAGAACACGCTTTCCGTGTTTGCCGGATGGTTGAAGGAATGGCAGATTCCACAGTGGAAGCGGAGCAGATGCTCTATAATATGGTAAAAGAAGAAGTGGAGAATAAGTAATAGGTAATAAGTAATAGGTAATACCATGCGGGCATTCGCCGGATGGAATTTTAAGTAACTACGGTTATTACCTATTACCTATTACTTATTACTTATTTCTCAGAAATTCTTTTGCTTTCCACAAAAAAGGCTTAACTTTGTTCGCGCTAATTTTGTGCTGATGATGGAAACTCAAAATGTGAAAGATACAGTAAGGCAGATATTCACAGAATATCTCACGGCGAACGGGCATCGGAAGACTCCCGAACGTTACGCCATACTCGAAACTATCTATTCCATCGACGGACACTTCGATATCGATATGCTCTATTCACGGATGATGGATCAGGAGAATTTCCGGGTGAGCCGGGCGACTCTTTATAATACTATCATTCTGCTGATCAATGCACGGCTGATCATCAAGCATCAGTTCGGCACTTCCTCCCAATACGAAAAATCATACAATCGCGAGACGCATCATCATCAGATATGTACTCAATGTGGTAAAGTGACTGAGTTTCAGAACGAGGAATTGCAGCATGCCATCGAAAATACAAAATTAAGCCGCTTTCAACTTTCGCATTACTCCTTATATATATATGGATTGTGCAGCAAGTGCGACAGAGCTAATAAACGGAAAAAAGTCAGTAACAACAATAAAAAAGAAAAATGAAAGTAGATGTTCTATTAGGATTACAATGGGGCGACGAAGGTAAAGGCAAAGTAGTCGACGTATTAACACCTAAGTACGATGTGGTCGCTCGTTTTCAGGGCGGTCCGAATGCCGGTCATACACTTGAGTTCGAAGGACAGAAGTATGTACTTCGTTCTATTCCTTCCGGTATTTTTCAGGGAGATAAGGTAAATATTATCGGTAACGGTGTAGTGCTCGATCCGGCATTGTTCAAAGCGGAAGCTGAGGCACTCGAAGCATCGGGACACCCATTGAAAGAGCGTTTGCACATTTCTAAGAAAGCTCATCTCATCCTTCCGACACACCGCATACTGGACGCTGCTTACGAAGCAGCCAAGGGAGATGCGAAAGTAGGAACAACCGGTAAAGGCATTGGCCCTACTTATACGGATAAAGTTAGCCGTAACGGTGTTCGTGTAGGTGATATCCTTCATAATTTCGAACAGAAATACGGTGCGGCGAAAGCTCGTCACGAACAAATACTGAAGAGTCTGAACTACGAATATGACCTCACAGAACTGGAAAAAGCATGGATGGAAGGTATCGAATATCTGAAACAGTTCCATTTTGTAGACAGTGAGCATGAGGTTAACAATTATCTGAAAGACGGCAAGAGCGTTCTTTGCGAAGGTGCTCAGGGAACGATGCTTGATATCGATTTCGGTTCGTATCCGTTTGTTACTTCTTCCAATACGGTTTGTGCAGGTGCCTGCACCGGTCTGGGAGTAGCTCCGAACCGTATTGGCGAAGTGTTCGGTATCTTCAAGGCATACTGTACTCGTGTAGGTGCCGGTCCGTTCCCGACAGAACTGTTCGACGAGACTGGTGACAAGATGTGTACATTGGGACATGAATTCGGCTCTGTAACAGGACGTAAACGCCGTTGCGGATGGATTGACCTGGTAGCTCTGAAATATTCCGTTATGATAAACGGTGTTACCAAACTGATCATGATGAAGAGCGACGTGCTCGATACATTCGATACCATCAAGGCTTGTGTTGCTTATAAGGTAGATGGCGAGGAAATTGATTATTTCCCATATGATATCACTGAAGGTGTGGAGCCTGTATATGCAGAACTGCCGGGCTGGAAGACAGATATGACAAAGATGCAGAGCGAAGATGAATTCCCGGAAGAATTCAATGCTTATCTGACTTTCCTGGAAGAACAACTTGGTGTGGAAATCAAGATTGTATCTGTCGGACCGGACAGAGCCCAGACAATCGAACGTTATACTGAAGAATAAGAAATGTTATTCTATTCCTAGAATAACTTTGTTCTATAACTTAATGAGAGGCGGAGAAATGGAAATGACTCCGCCTTTTTGTTTTCTCTTTACCCCCAATATTAACTATAACGCATTATGAAAACACATTTCATCACTTTCCTATTATTAGTAGGTATGAGTCTGGGAATCTCCTCCCGGCTCCACGCACAGTCTTCTTACCAGCCTGGTGAAGAAAACCTCAAAGCCCGTGAAGAATTTCAGGATAATAAATTCGGTATTTTCCTTCATTGGGGACTGTATGCCATGCTTGCCACCGGTGAGTGGACTATGACAAATAATAATCTGAATTATAAAGAGTATGCCAAACTGGCAGGCGGTTTCTATCCCTCCAAGTTTGATGCGGATAAGTGGGTGGCTGCCATCAAAGCATCGGGAGCTAAATATATCTGTCTGACTTCCCGCCATCATGACGGCTTCTCCATGTTCGATACCCAATATTCGGACTTCAATATCGTGAAGGCAACTCCCTTTAAGCGGGATATCATCAAGGAGCTGGCAGCAGCTTGCAGCAAACAGGGAATCAAACTCCATTTCTACTACTCTCATCTTGACTGGACGCGGGAAGATTATCCTTGGGGACGTACAGGACGGGGTACAGGACGTTCGAATCCGCAAGGAGACTGGAAAAGCTATTATCAGTTCATGAACAATCAGTTGACGGAACTGCTGACTAATTATGGTCCGGTAGGAGCCATTTGGTTTGACGGATGGTGGGATCAGGATGGAAACCCCGGCTTTAACTGGGAATTGCCGGAACAATATGCCATGATCCATAAACTACAGCCGGGCTGCCTGATAGGAAATAACCATCATCAGACTCCTTTTGCCGGTGAAGACATTCAGATATTCGAACGTGACCTGCCCGGAGAAAATACCGCAGGACTTTCCGGACAAAGTGTAAGTCACCTGCCCTTGGAAACCTGCGAAACGATGAATGGTATGTGGGGATATAAGATTACGGATCAGAATTATAAATCAACGAAGACGCTGATTCATTATCTGGTAAAGGCAGCCGGAAAGAATGCGAACCTGTTGATGAATATCGGCCCTCAGCCCGACGGAGAGCTTCCGGAAGTAGCCGTACAGCGGTTGAAAGAAATGGGAGAGTGGATGAATCAATATGGTGAAACTATTTATGGAACCCGTGGCGGTGCGGTTGCTCCGCATGATTGGGGAGTGACGACGCAGAAAGGAAACAAGCTGTATGTGCATATTCTGAATTTGCAGGATAAAGCCCTGTTCCTGCCTTTGGCAGATAAGAAGGTGAAGAAGGCAGTACTGTTTAAGAACGGCACACCTGTCCGATTCACTAAAAATAAAGAAGGCGTGTTGCTGGAGTTTACAGAGATACCAAAAGATATTGATTACGTTGTAGAACTTACAATTGACTAATTTTTAGCTAATTCTTCATAAAAGCATAGGGAAACTATCGTTACATACGTAGTTTCCCTTTATTTTTGGCAAACAATTTGTTTATATAGATATAGAGTAATAATTAAAATGAAAAGTATATGATGTCTTATTGGGTATTATTTATTGGTATTGCCGTAGCAAGTTGGTTGGTACAGATGAATTTGCAGAACAAATTCAAGAAGTATTCCAAAATTCCGACAGGAAACGGTATGACAGGACGCGACGTAGCTCTGAAGATGCTGCACGACAATGGAATTTACGATGTACAAGTAACTCATACACCCGGTCAGCTGACCGACCACTACAATCCTGCTAACAAAACAGTGAATCTGAGTGAAGGTGTATACGAAAGTAATAGTATCATGGCGGCTGCCGTAGCGGCACACGAATGTGGACACGCTGTTCAGCATGCACGTATGTATGCTCCGTTGAAAATGCGCAGCGCCTTGGTGCCGGTAGTGAATTTTTCGTCCTCTATCATGACTTGGGTATTGCTGGGCGGTATTCTGCTGTTCAACTCCTTCCCGCAATTGTTGTGGATTGGTATCATTCTGTTTGCTACCACTACTTTGTTCAGCTTTATCACCTTGCCGGTGGAAATCAATGCAAGTAAGCGCGCGCTTGTGTGGCTGAGTTCATCCGGCATTACTAATTCATACAATCATACGCAAGCCGAAGACGCTCTTCGCTCTGCTGCATACACCTATGTAGTTGCTGCACTGGGTTCATTGGCTACGCTGATCTATTACATTATGATTGCTATGGGCAGAAGAGACTAAGAGATAAGATTAATCGTTTTGACGCCTCCATCGTTTTCAAAGACTATGGAGGCGTTCTTTTTTTATTGATGTTTTTTTTAGATATATGCAAGCGTTGCTCGGAAATTTGCAGTAAATTTGCGCAATTAAAATACTAAACAGTAATTATATCATGGCAGCAAAACCAAGTATTCCTAAAGGAACTCGTGACTTTTCGCCGGTAGAAATGGCGAAGCGTAATTATATATTCAATACGATTCGTGACGTATATCATCTGTATGGTTTCCAGCAGATAGAAACTCCGTCGATGGAGATGCTTTCTACACTGATGGGGAAATATGGCGATGAGGGTGACAAACTTCTATTTAAGATTCAGAACTCCGGAGATTATTTTTCCGGCATCACGGATGAAGAGTTATTGAGTCGTAATGCTGTTAAGCTGGCAAGCAAATTCTGTGAGAAAGGTTTGCGCTATGACTTGACAGTGCCTTTTGCCCGTTACGTGGTGATGCACCGCGATGAAATAACTTTCCCGTTCAAGCGTTATCAGATACAGCCGGTATGGCGTGCAGACCGTCCGCAGAAAGGACGTTACCGTGAGTTCTATCAATGCGACGCCGATGTTGTCGGCAGTGATTCACTGCTGAATGAAGTAGAACTGATGCAGATTGTCGATACAGTATTCAGCCGTTTCAACATCCGTGTGTGTATTAAGATCAATAACCGCAAGATTCTTTCCGGTATCGCTGAGATTATCGGTGAAGCGGATAAGATTGTAGATATCACAGTGGCTATTGACAAACTGGATAAGATTGGTCTGGAGAACGTCAATGCGGAACTGAAAGAGAAAGGAATCAGTGATGAGGCGATTGCCAAATTGCAGCCGATCATTCTGCTGAGCGGAACCAATACTGAAAAGCTGGCTACACTAAAGAGCGTGCTGGCAGCCAGTGAGACAGGCATGAAAGGAGTCGAAGAAAGCGAATTTATTCTGGGCACATTGGAAACAATGGGCTTGAAAAATGAAATCGAACTTGACTTGACGCTGGCTCGCGGATTGAATTATTATACCGGTGCTATCTTCGAAGTGAAAGCGCTGGATGTGCAGATCGGCAGTATCACCGGTGGCGGTCGCTATGACAACCTGACAGGAGTATTCGGTATGGCCGGTGTGTCGGGAGTCGGCATTTCTTTTGGTGCAGACCGTATTTTCGATGTATTGAATCAACTGGAACTTTATCCGAAGGAAGCAGTGAACGGTACGGAATTGATGTTCGTAAACTTTGGTGATAAAGAAGCTTCTTTCTCCATGAGTATGCTGGCAAAAGTTCGTGCGGCAGGTATCCGTGCGGAAATCTTCCCGGATGCGGCAAAGATGAAGAAGCAGATGAGCTATGCCAATGCCAAGAGTGTTCCGTTCGTAGCTATCGTAGGAGAGAACGAAATGAATGAAGGCAAAGCAATGCTGAAGAATATGGAAACCGGCGAACAGAATCTTGTTTCGGTGGAAGAACTGATAGCTGCTTTGCGCAACTAAAAGCAGGGTATAGAGTAAGAATATCCGCTTTTCCGGTGAAGTACTTGACAAATGACTTTTTATGTTGTATCTTTGAGAAAAGAAAAGGCATAAATAAGATGAATGTAATAAGAAAAATAGATACATAAATATCACCTTTATACTGTTACTTATAAGTATCAGAAGAACTTGGAATGGGGCAATGATCAGATGATTATTGCCCCATTTTGTCGTTAATTATGCCTGCTACATTTCGTCTCTTACTTAAAAAGGGACGAATATCGTTTTTAATAAACTTGGATACCGTTTATAATAAACGTGCGATAAGTTTATTATAAACAGAATCCGTGTTTATTAAAGGCCGTTTTTGTTTTTGTAAAGATATAAGGATGCGGTTTCGAATGAAAACTGACTATCGGAAACTATATAGAATGAAATGGTAATTATATGTAACAATTACTTTTGGGGATCATATTCTCGGAAGGCTTAATTCTACTTCTTAATTAAAAACTTTGGATATTAGTTTTTAGATTAGACTGAAAAGGTAAGGAGAACCGGACAGTAATTTCTATCTTTGTGCATACATTAAATCGTTAGCAAATATATGAAAAACGACAAACTCCAAAGTAGTATGAAAACAATAAAAAACACGTTTTTTCTAGGCATAGTCTGTGCCGCCAGTGTTGTTTCTTCAGTAGCTCATGAACTCGAAGCAAATGAGAAATACCCCGGGAAGTCGGTGAAGGCACAGACAAGAAAAGAGATTGTTACGTTCTTTTCTGAATCTCTTTCCGGTAAGACAACCACTTTTGACGCAGGAAAACCGTTGAAACTGTCAGAAGTAGAACACTATCGTGATGTCGTATGGCAGTTGTGGAAAGAGGCAAATGATGGTTTTAAAGAAGAAAAATTAATAGCTTTGGATACACTCTCATCCGCTTCTACCGGCTATTGGGAACTTCCTGATAGTTTGGAACCAAATGCAGTGATGCCCTATTACTGGGGAATGAAAGGGACAGATGAAACAGGAAATGAACTTCCATTATTCCTCTATCTGCATGGTTCGGGACCCAAAGAGCGGGAATGGAGTACCGGATTGAATATTTGCCGGAATTTTGATGATGCTCCTTCCGTTTACTTTATTCCACAGATTCCGAACGAAGGCGAGTACTATCGTTGGTGGCAGAAAGCTAAACAGTTTGCCTGGGAGAAATTGCTGCGACAATCCTTACTCTTGGGAAAGATTGATCCCAACAGAGTGTATGTTTTTGGAATCTCGGAAGGCGGATATGGCAGTCAGCGTCTGGCCTCATTTTATGCTGATTATTGGGCTGCTGCGGGACCGATGGCAGGAGGGGAACCTTTAAAGAATGCTCCTGCGGAGAATTGTAGTAATATTGCTTTTTCTTTGCGGACAGGAGATAAGGATACCGGATTCTACCGGAATACACTGACCGGATATGTACGGGAAGCATTCGATAGTTTGGCGCATCAGCATCCCGGCTATTTCACTCACAAGATAGAACTGATTCCCGGAATGGGGCATAGTATTGATTATCGTCCGACGACTCCCTGGCTGAAGCAATATGTCCGTAATCCTTATCCCAAATATGTAAGCTGGGAGAATTTTGAAATGGACGGACTCTACCGGAAAGGATTTTATAATCTGTATGTGAAGGAAAGATCCGATGAAGAGGGGAAGTCGCGTACTTATTATGAAATGAGTATTTCGGGAAATCATATTTCATTGAAAGTCGATGATGTTGTTTATGAAGCCACGGAGAAGGATCAACGATGGGGAATAGAGATGAAGTTTGCGAAGAAATATGCGCAGGCGCATAAAGGGAAAGTGGTCATTTATCTCTGCGACGAGCTGGTCGATTTAACTGAAAAGGTGACTCTGACGGTGAATGGCAAAAAGGTTTTCGAGGGAAAAGTAAAGGCTGATTTGAAGAATATGGTTAATAGCTGTGCGGTGTTCTTCGATCCGCAACGACTTTATCCGGCAGCTATCGAGGTAGAATTAAAATAGATGAGATTGCTCAAAAAAAGTATCCCCGGTCGTATATCCAAGAATTACTCTTGTGTACGACCGGGGATACGTATTTATCATAAATTATAAATGGCGTTCCGGATACATTTCCTTCCACCATTCCGGCTGATCCTGTAGCCAACGGGCAAACCATGCCATGATGGAATTATGCCATTTGATTCGCTTGTCATAATCGGAGATGAAATGGTTTTCTCCGTCTACGGTCACGAACTCTACAGTCTTGCCAAGTATCTTCAATGCGTTGAAAAGCTGGATACTTTCACCGATAGGCACATTGGTATCTACCGTACCGTGTAGCAGCAGTAACGGAGTGTTTATCTTGTCGGCGTTGAACAGGGAGCCTTGTTTGGTGAACAAGTCCGGGTCCTTCCACGGGTAACTGTCGGCTGCGGCGATGGCATTGTAGGAATAACCCCAGTAACCTTCACCCCAGTAGCTGGTCACGTCACTGATTCCGGCGTGCGATACGGCAGCGGCGAAAATATCCGTCTGCGTCTGTAAATACTGCGTCATGAATCCGCCATAAGAAGCACCGAGACATCCGATTTTCTTTTCATCCACAAACGGATGCTCTTTGCAGAACTGCTTCGTGCCTTCGATGATGTCATCTGCTGTACGTTTGCCCCACGCATTGACGTGGCGGGCGGAGAATTCCTGTCCGAAGCCAATCGTTCCGCTAGGCTGGATGACGTAGACCACATAGTCACGTGAAGCGAATAATTGTGCGCAATACGGATTACTGATTCCGCGGGTAGTCGGAGTCGTACCGCCATAGTAATATACAATCATCGGATATTTCTTGTTCGGATCAAAATTCGGAGGCAGGCACATCTTGCCAGTGATGACAGTTCCGTCGGAAGCGGTAAAGTTCCACGGCTCTGTTTTGCCTAATTCTATTTTCTCCAGAATCGGTTTCATCGGGTCGGCAAGCAGGCTGGAAGTCTTTTTCTTCATGTCATAGAGATAGGCCACTCCGGCGTTGTAGTCCGATTGACCGATGTAAGCTGCGATGCCCGGATTGTATTCGGACAAAGCGAAAGCGCTGGTAACATCCGTTTCGAGGTTCAGCTTCTCAAATTTTCCGTCCTTCGGAGAATAACGATAGATGTTTTTGCAATCGCCATCGTCCGTATTGAAATAGATGCACCCATCGCCATGATTCCATTGCAGAGGGCTGACTGTCGGATGAAAGTCTTTGGTAATCGGTTGTATCTTGCGGGTACTCAGATCCATAATAAAGGCCTGAGTATCGAAATCATTGGCAATAGGGTGATTGCCACAATTCTTTCCGATGCCGCCGAACGCTTCGGGGCTGCCGGTCAGCAATAGCTGCTTGCCGTCAGGAGAGTAGCCCGCACCTCCGATAAAGCGGTCTTCATAGAAAAGAGTATCCACTTTCAACGTTTCCAAATCTACTTGGTAAAGTGAGGACAGAGAGAACGGACGTTGAGTGATGTTTTCTTTGGATGTACTGTATAACATGTATTTTCCGTCCGGAGAAATATCTTGCAGATATGTGCTGTGGTTGCCATAGGTCAGGCGCTCGGAGACACCGTCGGCCAGGTTGTATTTCGCAAGGAAACTCCGTCCGCGGGAATTGGGAATACGGTCTGCAGGACTTACGATGCGGCGGAGAGGACCATCTTCTTTGACTCCTTCTTCGCGGGGATAGTAAATCAGAAAATCTTCGTTGGGCGACCATCTGAAACTCTGTTCGGGAATACTTTGCAAAATCGTTTCTTCGCGGAGTGTGGCAGGATCGAGGGTGATTACGTCATTTCCTGTCAGGGCAGTTACCGTGTAGTATAACTTGTCACTTTTAGGCATCCAGCTCATGCCGTCTCTGAGATTGGTCAGGAGTACTTTTCCGCTCTTTAGTTCCGTCAGTTCGCAATAAGTGCGTGAGCGTTTGGCGGCGTGGTTATCCCAATAACGGGTCAGCAGATACTTTCCGCTGGGAGAGATGGAAACAGAGATGGCACGGTTGCCATAAACTGTATTGTCGAGAGAAAAACGCTTCTTTGCTTCCGGATCTAGATTGCAGGCGATATCCTTGAATTTCTCGTCTTTGATCAGTTCGCATTTCAGCGTTGGAGCCGCTTTGTCGTCGGAAGCAGAAAGCAGTTTGATGATTATCTCGTAATCCCGCTCCGGTTCAAGGCTGAGAGCGATGTCACGTGATGAGCCGGAGGTGATGCTGTCTTCTGCCGCATCTTTTACTTGCTTGGAGGCTCCGTCAATGAAGACTTCCCAGCGGACGGGGGAGGTGATTTTCAACTTCCCTTTCAGGAAACGTTCTGCACGAATCTGAGTCTTAACCAGATAAAGTTTATTGTCTTTATCTGCTTTCTCGAAGCTGAGATACCCCGCTGTGTCCGCAGTGAGCGACTGCATCGGTGCATCCGGCAAATGTAGTACGACCGGGGTCTGGAGTAACATCTTTTTGGTGTGTTTTTCTCCTTTAGGATTGATGCTGTCGTTCATAATGGGGGTACGAACGCTGATGGCATTCCGGACTTTGTACTGTGTCAGTCGGTCTTGTGCTTGCATAGTAACACCGGTTGCCAGAAAGATGGCCAAAGCCATAGTTCTCTTTTTCATTTGTTTATGTCTAAAGTTAATAAATATTTGATTGCGTGACTAATATAAGACAAATGCTTGAAGTCTGCAAGGTTCTGTTCTTTTTATTTTAATATTCTATTTGATTAAGTATCCCGTTAAGGAAAGCGATAGCTACTCCGTAATTTGTCATCGGTACATTTTGTAACCTTGCTCTTTCGATGCGGTTCAGCACATATTTGCGGTTGAACATACAAGCGCCGCAATGGATTACCAAAGAATAAGGAGTAAGGTCCTGCGGGAAATCAGTTCCC
Organism: Bacteroides sp. AM23-12; assembly: GCF_003434395.1. Taxonomy (NCBI): domain Bacteria; kingdom Pseudomonadati; phylum Bacteroidota; class Bacteroidia; order Bacteroidales; family Bacteroidaceae; genus Bacteroides; species Bacteroides sp. AM23-12. The sequence continues at coordinate 122,731 of NZ_QTLF01000009.1, read as the reverse complement.
GCCACGATATCTATCGATAACTTTTCTCCAATCCGCTTTCTTAACAGATGCGGAAGTTTTACTCTCCCGATGTCTTCGGATAGAGGGGCGTGTGTGCAGGCTTCGGCTATCAGTACACGGGAAGATTCTGTCAGACTTCCGATGGCTGAGGCACTTTTCACATAGTACCGGATATCTCCTTTATAACCTGCAAAAAGAACAGAAAAAGAGGTCAGTCTGCTTTCTTCAGGCTTTTGCTCGTAGACTGTTTTAAAGACTTGTGAGTCTGTAATAATCAGTTTAGGAGGGCGGGAGAGGGCTTGCAACGTTTCCTGTAACTTATCTGTGGTGCAGCTCATGATCAGACATTTCTTGTCGAGCAATTCCCGCATTGTCTGTACTTGTGGCAAAATAAGCCTCCCTTTGGGGGCTTGAATATCTTGTGGCATGACCAGCAAGACAAGATCTCCTTCCGTTACCAGGCTGCCTGTGATACTTTGCTGATCGAAATCTTCCGGCAACTTTTCCAGAATGGCTTGTCGTATCAGTTCGACGCCTGTCTTCTCTTTGGCACTGACAGGAATCGGCTGGCTTCCAAAAGTCTCCTTTATCCGGATGGCAAGGGATGCGGTGTTCTTCCGTATATCTGCCTTGTTGATGAGCAGAATGGTCGGGATGTTTTTTGCCTTGAGTTGTTCCAGCCAATGAAGTTCTTCGGTAAAGTCCGGTTCTCCGGTTTCCTCGGCAGAGCCACCACCTGCACAAAGCAGAAGGGCGATATCGGTTTTCTCTACGGCTTTCCATGTGCGTTCGATACGCCTGTTTCCTAGTTCACCTTCATCGTCAAATCCCGGAGTATCAATGAACAGGCAAGGACCGATACCGTGAATTTCCATTGCTTTCTGCACGGAGTCGGTCGTTGTTCCGGGAGTATCGGAAACAAGAGCGGTATCCTGTCCGGTCAGTGCATTGATCAGGGAGGATTTTCCGCTGTTACGCTTTCCGAAGAGGGCGATGTGGAGCCGGTTGGCATTGGGGGTGTGGACTAAATTCATAAATCAAGCAATTGTTGTAACGTTAATTATCCGCATGGAAACTTGGCAGGGGCACCTTGCCCCTTAAAATCTGAAATCTCTTTTTCCTTCCGCAATATCTTTTAAGTTCCGGATGGCTATTTCTCTGATTTTGGGATTCGGAATCCGGTCGGTCTCTTTGGCTATCAGCTTCATACCTTTGATTCGGGTGTCTTCCGACGCATAATCTTCGAGGTATTCTTTCAGAGTCATTAATGCATTGGGGCCGCAGCAGTTGGCTATCTGTCCCGATTTGACTAAGGACATAAATCGGTCCCCGGTGCGTCCTTCCCGATAGCAAGCGGTGCAGAAGCTGGGGATATATCCTGATTCGAGCAGCCAGTTGACCACTTCGTCCAGTGTCCGGGTGTCGCTTACATCAAATTGTGCGGAGTTATCTTCCGGAAGTTCCGTTTCCGCATAGCCGCCTACGCTGGTGCGGGAGCCGCCGCTGATTTGTGAGATACCGAGTTCAAGTACTTTTTCGCGGGACTCCTGTGATTCACGTGTGGATATAATCATGCCGGTGTAAGGAACCGCTATCCGGATGACAGCAACAATCTTGCTGAATATATCATCGGAAATCGCATTGGGAAAATCCCCCGCATCGATGTCGTCCGCCGAACAGATGCGCGGTACGCTGATAGTGTGCGGACCCACACCGAAACGGGCTTCCAGATGTTCTGCGTGCATCAGTAATCCTACGAAGTCATAGCGATAGGTATTCAGTCCGAAGAGTACTCCCATTCCTACATCGTCTATGCCGCCTTCCATGGCGCGGTCCATTGCTTCGGTATGATAAGCATAGTTACTTTTCGGTCCGGTGGGGTGGAGAGCTTCGTAGTTCTTTTTGTGATAAGTTTCCTGAAATAGGATATACGTGCCGATGCCGGCATCTTTCAACCGGCGATAGTTCTCGACGGTAGTGGCGGCGATATTTACGTTTACACGGCGGATAGCCCCATTCTTGTGTCTGATACTATAAATGGTCCGGATGGATTCCAGTATATACTCCAGTGAGTTGAGAGTCGGATGTTCGCCGGCTTCAAGTGCCAGACGTTTATGCCCCATATCCTGCAAAGCGATTACTTCCTTGCGTATTTCTTCCTGCGTCAGTTTCTTGCGGGCGATTGTTTTGTTTTTGGCATGATAAGGGCAATATACGCATCCGTTTACGCAATAGTTCGACAGGTAAAGCGGTGCGAACATAACGATACGGTTGCCGTAAAACTTCTGTTTGATTTCTTTGGCGAGATGGAAGATTCGTTCTATCAGGTCAGGTTGGTCGCATTCCAGCAGGGTAGCTGCTTCACGGTGCGTCAGTCCCTTGCAAAGAGCGGCTTTTTCGATCAGCTGTTCTATGAATGCGCGGTTGTCTTTGTGACTCCATGCATATTCAAGAGTTTCCAGAATCTCTTCATGATGAATGAATTCTTCTGCTTGGGGTGAATCTACTTTATACATTTCTTTATTGTTTGTAATCGCCTCTGGAGAAGGAGATTTGATAACCGATCTTTTCCAGCTGCTGTTGCAATATGTTGAGTCCTTCCGCAGATTCCGCTCCGAGGGAGGCTTTGTTATTATACAGATTGTACTTTTTGCGTTCTTCCTGTGGCGACAAATTGGGCATGACAACATTGGCGCCTGCCAGTATTCCCTGTTCCCGGCCGTCGGGAGTGAGGGTAGCCAGTGCCGTAGTTGCCGGAATCAGCGCCGACGGATGCATCAGACGGAAGATGGATAATAAAAGGAGCGTCCGTTCCACGGTTCCGCTGGGGGACTGGGCAAAAGGTGTGTCGCGATGAGACAGGAAGGGGCCGATACCAATCATTTCGGGGCGAAGCTGTTCGATAAACAGAATATCCTGAATCAGGTGTTCTATCGTCTGTCCCGGACTGCCGACCATTATTCCGGTGCCTGTCTGATAGCCGATGTCCTTTAAATCCCGTAAGCATTGCAGACGATGCTCGCATGACATACCGGCAGGGTGCAGTTGTTGATAATGTTCTTTGTCATAAGTCTCGTGACGCAGCAGATAGCGGTTGGCGCCTGCCTGAAAGAAACGTTCGTATGCTTCCCGTGACTTTTCACCGAGTGACAGTGTTATGGCGCAATCGGGATAACTCCGGCGAATCGTTGAGACTATATCCTCTATCCGTTCCTCTGTCAGTGCGGGGTCTTCTCCTCCTTGCAGCACAAAGGTACGGAAGCCGAGTCCATACCCTTGCTTGCAGCAATTCAGTATATTTTCTGTGGATAACCGATAACGTTCCAGATTCGGATTCCCTTTCCGGATACCGCAGTAATAGCAGTTATTTCGACAACAGTTACTGACTTCAATCAGTCCGCGAATAAAAATCCGGTTTCCGAAATGACGGAGACTGACTTCTTGCGCCTGTTTATTGATATAGCGCAATGATTCTCCGTCACATTCGGTCAGCAGTTGCCGGAATTCTTCCGGTCGGAGTGTCCTTTCTTCTCGCAGTTTATCTATCCATTGTCTCATAGCTTTCTTTCCGCTTGAGCAGCTCTTGTGCTAATTGACGACGTCCTGAAACAATGTCGTTGTGCGTACTCGGTCCGGTGATACAGCCACCTTCGCAAGCCATCACTTCGATAAACTGTCCCGCTGCTTTTCCTGTTTTGGCACAGGCACGCAGCAAGGCTATATTTTTTTTGTTGATATCCGACACTTGGATAGCATTGATCTTGTCCGCTTCTTCTTTCAGATATGCTTTTACGGCTCCCATCACACCACCGGCTTGTGCAAAACCATGTGCTTCGCGGACGGAAGTATGCAGTATAGAGAAAGAATTCACCTGTTCCAGCTGAATGTCCATTCCATCCAAGATAGAACCTACTTCCTCGAATGTCAGGATATAGTCTACAGCATCGTCACGGCGTACCTCTTTTCGTTTGGCTACGCATGGACCGACAAATACAATCTTCGCATCCGGATGTTTCTCTTTGGCGATTCGTGCCGCATAATACATCGGTGATCCTGTGGTAGAAACATACGGTTTCATTTCCGTCATGTGCTTTTCTACCAGTTCAATGTAAGAAGGACAGCAGGAAGTAGTCATGAATTTCTGACCTTCTTCCAGTTTTTCCAGCAGTTCGTGTGCCTCATTGCTGGTGGTCATCATGGCTCCTTCGGCTACTTCGATAATGTCGGTGAATCCTATTTCTTTAAAGGCGCCGTATACCTGTTCGATAGAAGTCTTGAACTGTCCGAGGATGGACGGAGCGATGATGGCTACCAATTTTTCTCCTTTCTTGATGTGTTGCAGTACATCAAAGGTTTGTGAAATCTCAAAGATAGCACCGAACGGGCAGGCATTCATACATTTTCCACAGTAGATGCACTTGCTTTCGTCAATATGTTCCACGCCATGCTCATCTTTGCTGATAGCTTTCACCGGACAGGATTCTTCGCAAGGAACAGGGATATATACAATCGCGTGATAAGGACAACTCTTATGGCAGATACCGCAACTGACGCAAGTATCATGATCAATCATTGCCTGACCGTTTTTCTTGAAACGTATTGCATCCTTAGGGCAATTCATATAGCAGCTGCGTGCCACACATCCCCGGCAAAGATTGGTGATTTCATAATTAATCTGTACGCAGGAAGAACAGGCTTCGTCAATGACACACATGATATTTTCCTTACTTGGTTCCGGGCGGTTCAATGCCATCCGTGCATATTCGGAGAGAGGAGTTACTTCGTCGTGTTCGTCCGTCATATCCAGTCCCATCAGCGGGAAGGTCTTGTATCTCCATACAGCACGTTCTTTATGTACGCAGCAACGCCCCAGCGGTTTTGATTTGCGCGGACTCAGCTCAATAGGGAGACGGTCAATTTTTTCTACTAACTGGTCGTTTTTCCAGAGTCTGACGAGATCAGCCAGCAATTTATGCCGGACAATCATAATATTATTAGTAAAAGCCATATAGTAATTAAAAGGGTTGTTAGTGGGTGCAAAGATAGTAACTAGTTTGCGGATAAACTAATAATCGTTAAATTGAATGTAGCAGATTGTTACATTAATATTTCCGGAAGGATAAAACAGCCTGTATGCAGGAGACTATTTCCCTCCGGTTGGTTAAATAAATTCAATATTTAAGGTTTTTGAAACATTCTTGTCAATTTTTTGTAGCATTTCGGTGTTATCTTTGTGAAACATAAAATAAGAGAGGAGAAGAGATATGAGTAGCAGTATGTTGGAACAAAGAAGTCGTTTTGCGATGATCGGTGCATTAATGATCATCATCAGCCTGATGTTTTGGTATTATATGGGGAGTTCGCTGGTTAGTGCTACAAAGAAGTACCTCGAGCAGGTACAGACAATAGAGATCACTTGCGAGTAAAAAACAGATATTTGTTTGTATAGAGCGATAGTTATCCGGCTAAAATCATTACTTTTGCCGCAAGCAAACCAAATAATGATGGAAGAGAAAGAGAAGGCCTGGAAAACAGTAAGTAGCAAATATCTGTTTCGCCGCCCGTGGTTGACAGTACGCTGCGAAGATATGCTATTGCCTAATGGAAACCACATCCCTGAATATTATATTCTTGAATATCCCGATTGGGTAAACACGATAGCAATAACCAAAGACGGCAAATTTGTATTTGTCCGTCAGTATCGTCCTGGATTGGGACGTACCTCTTATGAGCTCTGTGCCGGAGTTTGTGATAAAGAGGATGCTTCCCCATTAGTTTCCGCTCAGCGCGAACTGTGGGAAGAGACCGGATATGGAAAAGGAAACTGGCAGGAATACATGGTGATATCTGCCAATCCGAGTACGCATACTAACCTGACTCATTGCTTTCTAGCTACGGATGTCGAACCGATAGATCATCAACATCTGGAAGATACCGAAGATTTGTCTGTACATCTGCTGACTTTTGAAGAAGTGAAACAACTGCTGGAAAACAATGAGATCATGCAGTCACTCAACGCCGCCCCCTTATGGAAATATGTGGCTGAACATGCGGCAGACTTTGAACAGGAATCTGTCGAGAAGGTGGAACATGAAAAAACGGAAACCATCTCACACCGTATCAACGATTTGCTTTATTATCAGAACTCAATTTCACGATCTTTGTCCCGTTTTCTGAAAGATGAAGAAGTCGAGACAGGAATTTATGAGATATTAAAAGATATTTTGGCTTTTTATCGGGCGGGACGTGCCTATATTTTCGAGACGGACGAAGAAAATCATTTTTATAACTGTACCTATGAAGTTGTAGCGGAAGGAGTAAAAGCGGAAATAAATAAATTGCAGGAAATTCCGGTAGACTTCATGCCGTGGTGGACATCACAGATATTGGGCAAGAAGCCTATTTTATTTGAAACATTAAAGCCGATGCCTGGAATGGGGCAGGGTGAATATGAGGTGTTGTCCCGTCAGGGAATTAAGGCTTTGATGGCGACTCCATTGGTAGTTAATGATCATGTCTACGGATTTATGGGAGTAGATTTGGTGGATGGTTCCGCTTCATGGTCGGACGAAGATTATCGCTGGCTGTCTTCTTTGGCCAATGTAATCAGTATTTGCCTTGAACTACGTAGAGCGAAAGAGAAAGTAATCTTCGAACAAGCAGCTTTGGCACGCAGTGAAAGACTCTTCAAAAACATCTTTGCCAATATTCCTGCCGGGGTGGAGATTTACGATAAAGAGGGGAATCTGGTGGATTTGAACGAGAGGGATATGGATATTCTGGGAATTTCAGATAAGTCGGAGGTGATCGGACTCAATTTCTTTGAAAACCCGAATGTGGATGCCCAGATACTTGAGAGTATACGCAAGAGCAGTATTACGGATTTTCGTGCCCGTTATTCGTTCGAATGTGCCCGCCACACGGGGTATTATCGTCCATTGAAAGCCGGTGTCATCGAACTTTATACAAAAGTCCGCAAATTATATGATAATCATGGTAACCTTACCGGATATATCCTTATTAATATGGATAATACGGAGCGTATTGATGCCTTGAAGCGTATTTCTGATTTTGAGAATCTGTTTCTTCTTATATCTGATTATGCCAAGGTGGGATATGCCAAACTCAATCTGCTGAATCGTCAGGGCTATGCCATCAAGCAATGGTTCAAGAATATGGGAGAGGATGAGAATACACCTCTTTCCGATGTAGTCGGTGTTTACTCCAAAATGCATCCGGATGACCGTTCCCGTATGCTTGCTTTTTTTGAAGAAGCAAAGAAAGGGAAAGCAAAAGCCTTCAAAGGTGAGATGCGTATTTTGCGTCCCGGTACGAAGAATGAATGGAACTGGGTGCGTACCAATGTAGTGCTGAATCTCTATGAGCCGGAAAAAGGCCAAGTGGAATTGATTGGAGTCAACTACGATATCACTGCCTTGAAAGAAACGGAAGCCAAACTGATAGAGGCAAAAGAGAAAGCCGAAGAATCCGACCGGTTGAAGTCTGCTTTCCTTGCCAATATGAGTCATGAGATACGCACTCCGCTGAATGCCATAGTCGGTTTTTCCAGCCTGATGGTGGATACGGAGGATATGGAGGAAAGACGGCAGTACATGGATATTGTGGAAGAAAACAATGACCTGTTATTACAATTGATTTCAGATATTCTTGACTTATCGAAGATTGAGGCGGGAACATTCGATTTCACCGAACGTGAGTTGGACGTAAATCTGCTTTGTGAAGATATTGTTCTCGCTATGAGAATGAAGGCCAGGCCGAACGTGGAAATCCTTTTTGACCGCCATCTGCCGGAATGTCGCATCATGAGTGACCGCAATCGTTTACATCAGGTTATTTCTAACTTTGTAAACAATGCGATTAAATTCACGGAAGAAGGAAATATACGGGTAGGCTATGATCAGCTTGATGAGGCTCATCTGCGTTTCTACGTTGCCGATACAGGCATTGGCATTGAGCCGGAAATGCAGAACGAGATTTTTGAGCGTTTCGTCAAACTGAATTCCTTTGTACATGGCACAGGACTCGGACTTTCCATTTGCCGCAGTATTGTGGAACAACTGGGTGGCGAGATTGGCGTAGATAGCGAACCGGAGAAAGGGTCTTGCTTCTGGTTTACCCTGCCGATAAAGTAAAGTCGTTATTCCTTTGTGCGGTTAGTCCGTGCAACTCTTTCTGATAAAGGCTGTTTAGAGTGCCGGCATGGGGACACTGACATTTTTTAAGATGTCGCTTTGAGCCAGATAGCTGCTATTATTGGCATAGATAAACATAACACTGCCATCTTTAATTGTATTAATGATGGGCTTGGCTAGTTTTGTCGGGAGGGCAGGACATCCCAGACTTCTCCCCAAACGTCCCGAGGCGGCTACTGTCGGATTGGCGTATGAAGCCCCGTGCACGACGATGGAACGTTCTTTTGCTTTGTCATTGATTCCTTTTTCGAGTCCGTTTAGGATGAGTGAGTAGCCGTTTCCGCCTTGGTAAGTGTTTTCAGTGAGATAAAATCCCAATGAACTTTTATAAGAGCCGTTTTGGTTGGAAAAAGAAGTGGCATAGTTCCCTCCACTGTTTCGTCCGTGTGAGACTACTGATGAAAACAGCAGTTGTTTCTTCTCCATATCGAAGACAAAAAAACGTTTTTCGGTAGACGGCTTTGAGAAGTCAATCAGCGTCAGAATCGGTTTACTCTTCTCCTTGATGCGGTTGTAACCGGCGACAGCCTGACGGAATGCAATGAAATTGACAATTCCACCCAACTCCATTTCTTCAAAGAGTTGTTCGCCGGCAGCTAATTCGGACACAGGAGTCGGAGAGTCAGATGCAGGAACGGCCATTGTGTCGACTGAAACATGGCTGAATGGAATGAAAAGGAATGATAAAAATAATATAACTTTCTGAAGCATAGGGCTTAAGCTTGAAATAAAATCGCGGTAAAGATAGGGATTTTTATTCCAAAACAAAAATAATCGTCTCATTAACAGGTGCCCAGTCGAAAATAAATTTGGCATGGGAAGTTGCGTTCCGTACACACATATGTGATCGGGGAGTGGTTCCCAGTGACCAGCTGTATTCTATCTGTGTCTTTCGGGGCTCATTGACAGGTACTCCGTGAATGTAGGCCCCGTCCGTGAAGCGGCTGGCGTAAGGCGCATAACCTCCTGTCTCTTTCGAGCCGTCTTTCAGAAATATCATTTTCACCTTCTTTTCCTGCAGTACGAACATTCCTAAAGGGGTTTCCTGCGCATACGGCGGTCGGTGAAGTCCGGTAGTAGAAGGGTTCATACTGCGTACTACCCATTTCCCTTTTTCCGTGCGTTCCAGTGCGGTAATATTCTGATTATGGCGGTCCACAAAGATGGCTTTATTGAAAACCACCGTATCTCCGATCACTTTGACATACTTTTTAGGAATCATCCATTCGCCTTCTGTAAATATCGGTTCTGCTTTGACAAAGTTTTCTCCGTCTTCGATGAAACGCGTCAGTTCACCATCCTGCCCGTAGCGTTCGGGGATTACCGTATCCGTCAGCAGATAAAGCGGGACAGACTGGTATCGTTCTACCCCAAGCGTGTCCGCTACCCGTCCGTAGGCATTTCTTTTGAAGTTTTTCACCAATGGAGCTTCACCGTTTCTGTTCTTGTAATTCTGGAGGATAGCCCATTGAGACGGCTGTATTTGTATATTTTCGAGCAAAGCAAGCTGTTCCTTTATTTTCTCCCATTGGAAACTGCGGGTCGTATCTTTATAAGGATATGTATCTTCCAGCGTGTACTTATCATACAGCAGCTCTTTGGTGATTTGAATTTCTTCCGGAGTAATCTTTTTGACGACGGGTTCTGCCACAGTTTTCGCAATTGTATCCTGTGCCAGCGAATCGACCTGCAAAGTTTTATCAGAAGATTTTTGTCCTGTACGTGAAGTGCAGGAACAGAGTACGCAAAAAGCGATGGATATGCCAAAACTTATTTTATTCATATAATCTATACAGTTCATCTTGGGGTTCGTTTACGAATATACGTTATTATAAGGAATAATCCGCTTCTATTGTTTAAAAAGTGTGGAACAAATATGCTTTTTTGCCATTAATAACCTGTTGTCAGTCATTTTGTCAGTCAATTTCTGCCAAACAATCATTATTTTGCTTTGGCATACTTTTCGCAACTGATTTAGCGTCTTCTTCAAGAAGAGGACAAATCATGAATATAATGTATAACAAATAAAATCAAAAAAAAGAACTATGAACATTAAACCATTAGCAGACAGAGTGCTTATCCTCCCTGCACCTGCAGAAGAAAAAACAATTGGTGGTATCATTATTCCTGATACAGCAAAAGAAAAACCTTTGAAGGGTGAAGTTGTGGCAGTTGGTCACGGAACGAAAGACGAAGAAATGGTATTGAAAGTAGGCGATACAGTTCTTTATGGCAAGTATGCCGGAACAGAACTTGAAGTAGAAGGCACTAAATACCTTATCATGCGTCAGAGCGATGTTCTCGCTATCCTGGGTTAATTCAAAATTCTAAATTTATCATATTAAAATAAATAAGATATCATTATGGCAAAAGAAATATTATTCAATATCGATGCCCGCGACCAATTGAAAAAAGGTGTCGATGCATTGGCAAATGCAGTAAAAGTAACTCTTGGCCCGAAAGGACGTAACGTTATCATCGAAAAGAAATTCGGTGCTCCGCACATCACAAAAGACGGTGTGACAGTAGCAAAGGAGATCGAATTGGCAGACGCTTACCAAAATACCGGTGCACAACTGGTGAAAGAAGTCGCTTCTAAGACTGGTGACGATGCAGGTGACGGTACAACTACTGCAACTGTTTTGGCTCAGGCTATCGTAGCTGAAGGTTTGAAGAATGTGACTGCCGGTGCAAGCCCGATGGATATCAAACGTGGTATTGACAAGGCTGTTGCCAAAGTGGTAGAATCAATCAAGGCACAAGCTGAAACTGTAGGTGACAACTACGACAAGATCGAACAGGTTGCTACTGTATCTGCTAACAATGATCCGGTAATCGGTAAATTGATTGCTGACGCTATGCGTAAAGTTTCTAAGGACGGTGTAATCACTATCGAAGAAGCTAAAGGTACTGACACTACTATCGGTGTAGTAGAAGGTATGCAGTTCGACCGCGGTTATCTGTCTGCTTATTTCGTTACTAATACGGAAAAGATGGAATGTGAGATGGAGAAACCTTACATTCTGATCTACGACAAGAAGATTTCTAATCTGAAAGATTTCTTGCCTATCCTCGAACCGGCTGTTCAGACAGGTCGTCCTCTGTTGGTTATCGCAGAAGATGTGGATAGCGAAGCGTTGACTACATTGGTAGTAAACCGTCTGCGTTCTCAGCTGAAGATTTGTGCTGTGAAGGCTCCGGGCTTCGGCGACCGTCGTAAAGAAATGCTGGAAGATATCGCTATCCTGACAGGTGGTGTGGTAATCAGCGAGGAAAAAGGTCTGAAACTGGAACAGGCTACAATCGAAATGCTCGGTACTGCTGACAAGGTAACAGTATCTAAAGATTATACAACAATCGTAAACGGTGCCGGTGTGAAAGAAAACATCAAGGAACGTTGCGATCAGATCAAGGCTCAGATCGTTGCTACTAAATCAGATTACGACCGTGAGAAATTGCAGGAACGTCTGGCTAAATTGTCAGGTGGTGTAGCAGTTCTCTATGTAGGTGCTGCTTCTGAAGTAGAAATGAAAGAAAAGAAAGACCGTGTAGACGATGCATTGCGTGCAACTCGTGCTGCTATCGAAGAAGGTATCATTCCGGGTGGTGGCGTTGCTTACATCCGTGCTATCGATTCTCTTGAAGGCATGAAGGGGGACAATGCGGATGAAACAACAGGTATCGGTATCATCAAACGTGCTATCGAAGAACCGCTTCGCGAAATTGTTGCCAATGCAGGCAAGGAAGGTGCAGTAGTTGTTCAGAAAGTACGTGAAGGTAAAGGTGACTTCGGTTATAATGCTCGTACGGATGTTTACGAAAATCTGCATGCTGCCGGTGTAGTAGATCCTGCTAAAGTAGCTCGTGTGGCTCTTGAAAATGCAGCTTCTATCGCAGGTATGTTCCTGACTACAGAATGTGTGATCGTGGAAAAGAAAGAAGATAAACCAGAAATGCCGATGGGCGCTCCGGGAATGGGCGGCATGGGCGGAATGATGTAATTCTTCCTTTCCGGACATAAAAATAAGGTATGGAACCGCTTTCCCTGTGGGGGAGGCGGTTCTTTTCTTACGTAATGAATTATTTAGCTTCGTTTATAATATTCTTCGCTTTCCTTTCATAAAGCAATGCTTTGGATATCCAAAAGCTATGCTTTATGGTTGCTAAAGCATAGCTTTAAGCTGCCATACGGGAGATGTTATAAATATTATTTTCACCTTCACTTTACCTTCGAAATCCTTTATTTATCGGTGATATCGGGTGAAGGACTAGTTATTCACTCTTTGAACTGAAAATGACATTCGTTCATGAAAGTATTATTCATTTTGCTATAAGCTAATTTATTTTTGCTATAATGATATTTGCATTAGCTATAACCTTAATGGAAAGATGCTAATAGATTATTTTTTTCTTCTCAATGTTTGTTTTAAACATCCTATTGATTGTTTTTAAATATCCTATTGATTGTATGTAAATGAGTGGTCGATTGTATCTGACTTGTCTGAAGAGAGAGGTGAAGGTACCTCCTTTCACCCGCTATCATTGATGAATAAAGGGTTTCAAAGAAAAGGTGAAGGGTGAAGCCCTTGTTTGATCATTCTAAACTCTCCTCCTTCCTGAAGGAGGGGAATTTAGTTACTTTTGACACATCTTCTTTCTATAACTGGATAATGTTTAACCAGTCCAAATTTTTTTGGGGCACTTCACTTTCGGACACCCTCTTTTTGTATATTATCATTTGCCTCTGTACGGCTTAATCTGCCGGAAATCCTTGTCATACAGCCCTACCAGTAAACTCTGTCCTTTATTATCTACTCTCAATCCACCATAGGCGGCACGATTATAGACAGAATCCTGTCCTTCTTCAAAAAAGAAGGATTCGGCACCGAGGAATAACCTGCCATTTATTGTTTTATATTTCAGGACGATCTCATTTTCATTTACTGGTTCAAGGGATTCCTGAAGACGTATTATTTCTCCGACGTGATTCTTGTCAAGCTTGAGCACAGCATAACTGCGTTTAGCTTTCTGTCTGTTTATCAACTCGGAATTTGCTTCTTTATAGTTAAGTCTCATATAATCTCCTTGCATCAGCGAACGGGGATCGACAGGAGCCAGTTGCAATAATACGAGTTGTCCCTCTTTCAGCGTCTGTTCTTTCTGATAAACAGACCAGTTAAAATATCCCAGAAGAAGAATTAAATTAGCGATAATCAGTATTCGGCTATATTTTTTCATGTCTTGTCTTTTTTTGAGTGAAAATATACCAGGCTATGAGCAATGCGATTCCCGTAAAGAACAGGGTGATCGATTTCGTCAGCAAGGTGATATCCAGATCATAGTAATATTTGGATATGGAATAGATGAAGAGGAGGAGCGCAACTGCGGACTCAGCTTTATAACCGTACTGAAAACATATCAGTATCAGCAGGATACTGCCCGATAGATAAGGGGCATGCAGACTGGGAAAGCAGATCAGGATACAAAGAAGATAGATGCACACCTGATGTACCGGACTCTTAACCTGCATCACCTGCACGATTTTATAAACCATCAGAAGGATACCCACCAACATGAAAACAGATATGATCCAGTCATTTGTGCTTTTTGTCAAGTAATTGACAGACAACCCGGCCAATGAAAGGACACAAGATACGAACAGACCGGAATGAATAGGTTTATATTTAGACAAATCCCCGTTCGTATAGCTGAGTATTTTTGTCTCAGATAGATTGACGAATAAGAAAATTGCTATAATAGGCACGGCAGCCACATTCAGCGGATTCAGTGAAGAGAATAAATTCGTTATCTCTCCGAACAGTGCCATATAGAATGAGATTACCGAAAGGAAGGTCAGGATGAACCCTTTGGATAACAGCATCGTTACTACACTGATCCCTATCAGTACAATAAAGAGGACATCCATGTTTCTATTCATTCCATAACCGGCTAATATACATCCGGCTATGTAGCATGTAATATTCATCGCATCCAGAAAAGGTTTGGTCAGGAGGCGATTGACAAATAAAGTAGTAATGATCAGGATACTTCCTGCAATCAGGCAGGATGTTTCGGACCGGAGAATGGAGGAAAGTACAAGAAATCCCAGAAAGAAGATAGCGGTCAGCACTCCTCCGATAATTGAAAGGACTTCGATTGTCAGGTTACTCTTCTGTGCCATACCATTGTTTTTTTAGGTGAAGGATTGCATAAATCAATAAAGTGGTACCGGTGATAACAATAATTCCTGAGAGGAGGAATATGTTGACGTCCCTAAGGTTACTGTGACAGATAAACAGGGATAGTAAAATCATCAGTATGGCAAAAGGAATGGCGGAAAGATAGAATAAATTCCTTTGTCTCCATCCGAACCATAACCCTGCCGAGAACAGCAGAACGGTACTTGCGAGCGGAATGGATACGATTGCATCCTTTTCGCAGATTACTGCCATCATAAGATAAGTCACATGCACAATGGTCGCCAGAGAAAGCAGGCTGACAAACCAACGGTTTTGTCGGCTGAGGGTACCTTTGATACTCATCCATTCTGTGACGACCGTTGCCGAAGCGCAAATCCAGGTTACTGCACTGGTCAGTAAAGTGACTGCCCATTGGTTATCCGGCACTATTTGCATAGCGTATAGCCATATGGTAGTACAGAGCAGTCCGATAAACGTCAGCCAGAGCGGAGTGAAACGGATGGCGAATGCCCAGAGGATGGTGAACAGTGTCCAGCCCAGAAATAAGTCATACGCATCAGCGCCTGTCTGATAGATTTGTCCGAATACGGCAAAGAGTGTACCCACAAGGAATGTGGCTCCGGTGAGGATTATCTGTTTGATAAGTATATTCCATCGGGTAAATACTGTTAGCAGAACAGATGCAACAAGCAATGTTTGTACGATTCCCAGTTTGGCGAATTTGGGAAGATCTTCCCAGTTATAGGCGAAGAAAAAGATAATTCCTGCTACCGTAAAACCAACGCCTGCTGCTAACAGAAAAATAGAAAGAAATTGTTTCCATTGTTTTTTATCGGCATACATCGGTTGCCTGAATAGGAGTGAAGAGTCCGGTTTTTCCATGTACTTTTCTTTTTTGATGATTACAAACATAAGAAAATAAAATGATTATCTTTCGGTTGGATATATAAAAAAGGCAGAATCTGATTCATTGTTAGTCTGTAATGAGATCAGATTATACCTTTCTGAAGATAATCATCTTGTCTGTGTGCAAGGATAAATATCGTTGAAGAAGGAACTGTCAGAAGACTTCCCGTATATGTTTATAATTCGAATTAATAGTATCGATCACTTCCTGTGAGCGTCCGTTAATCAACAGTTTATACATGGACTGGGCGAAGCCTACCATCTGCCCCAACTCTATCTTAGGAGGCATGGCAAGAGCGTTCGGATCGGTCATGATATTTACCAGTACCGGACCATCCAGTTCGAATGCATTTAATAAAGTAGTCAGTACTTCTTCCGGATTGCTGACATTGAAGCCTGTCATTCCCATTGCTTCGGCTACTTGCGCGAAGTCCGGATTCAGCATATTTGTCTGCCAGTCCGGCAGGCCGTCTACTTCCATTTCCAGTTTTACCATTCCCAGGGAGCGGTTATTGAAGACAATGATCTTAATCGGTAACTTATATTGAACAACGGTCTCCAGATCTCCTAAAGTCATCGACAGACCTCCGTCACCACAGAGCGCCACTACCTGACGGTCGGGGTAGGCCAGTGCTGCCCCGATGGCCTGTGGTAAAGCATTTGCCATAGAACCATGATTGAAAGAACCCAGCATATGCCGCTTTCCCGTAGCTTGCAGATAACGTGCACCCCATACACAAGTCATTCCGGTATCTACGGTGAATATTGCATCGTCCGATGCCAGTTTATCAATCTCGGACATCACATATTCCGGATGGATTTTGTTTATATCTCCTTTATTTTCCGTATAGGCTGCCAGGTCTTTCTTTACTCCTTCATATCTTTTCAGTTGTTTCAGCAGGAAAGTATCATCAGTTTTGGGGTCCAGCATACGCAATAATGCCTGAATAGTCATTCTTACATCTCCGCAAAGTCCGATATCCACTTTGGCACGGCGTCCGAGCCGTTCGGGTTTGATATCTATCTGTGCTATCTTGATGTCATCGGGCAGGAAAGCGGAATAAGGAAAGTCTGTGCCGAGCATAAGAAGTACTTCGGCTTCGTGCATACTGTAATATCCGGAAGGCATTCCCAACAGTCCGGTCATTCCGACTTCATAAGGGTTCTCATATTGTACTTCCATTTTTCCTTTGAAAGTATATACCACAGGAGCATTCAGCTTCTCGGAAAGCGCGATCACTTCCTCATGTGCTCCCCGACAGCCGATGCCGCAGAAAAGAGTAATGCGTTTATGATGGTTCAGCAACTCCGCCAATTGTACCAAGTCTTCTTCCGCCGGACAGACTTCAGGCGGAGCCGGATAATTCTTTACCGAAGATTCGACAGAAACTGAAGATGCTTTGGCCAGGTCTCCCGGTAAGCCTACAACAGCTACCCCTTTTCGGGTAATGGCTGTCTGAATGGCTGATTGAAGCATACGCGGGAATTGTCCCGGAGTAGTTGCCACTTCATTATAGTAGCTGCAATCATTAAAGAGTTTTATAGTATTGGCCTCCTGAAAATATTCAGTCCCGAATTCTCCGCTGGGGATGGTGGAAGCGATGGCAATGACCGGTGCTCCTGAGCGTTGTGCATCATATAGCCCATTGATGAGGTGAACATGACCCGGTCCGCTACTGCCTGCGCAGCATCCTATCCGTCCGGTCAGTTGAGCTTCGGCTGCTGCGGCATAGGCTCCGGTTTCTTCATGCCGTACATGTATCCATTGTATCTTATTGTTTTTTCTGACAGCTTCGTTTACTTCATTTAAACTATCGCCAGTCACGGCATAGATGCGCTCTACGCCCGATTCAACTAATGTATCGATCAGTTGTTCTGCTATTTTTTTTGCCATATTTCTAATAGGTTTAGGATTGATTCTTAATGTAATAACAGATGTATGCCAAGAAAAGTTCTGTTTTAACATATGCTAATAAGTCCGTTGTGTCGGTACACATCGCAGGTTTTATGTTAAAAATAATTTTGTAACAACTTTTTAGCATCGGGGAGGGAACAATTGTGATATCCATTTGTTATCTTTATAGGCGAAATCTTAACCTAATGTTTATAACCTCTTAATAGCTGTAGAAAATGGATAGAAAGCAAATCGGTGTGTATGCTGGTAAAGTCTGGCAACTGCTGAGCAACAATGAGAAATGGGGCTATGGTACCTTAAAGAGAAAGTCCGGGTTGAAGGATAAAGAATTGGGTGCCGCTCTGGGCTGGTTATCGAAAGAGAATAAGATAGAGTTCGATCAGTGTGATGAGGAACTTTATGTATATCTCTGCGTAAATGTTTATATTGGATGAAAGAATGTCTGATGTTTTAATGAGAACAGATTAAATCCCCGAAGTTACATCTTTGTAGATGAGGCTTCGGGGATTTTGGTATTTTATTCCTTCTCTTTCTTCTGTATTTTCATTTCGATGAGGAAAGCTGCCAGCAGCCCTGCGCCACCGAAAAGAAGTACGCATGCGCCATACACGACACTTGCCTGACGTTCCACGTCCCAGTTTCTGGAAGCGGTGTATCCCGGAAATGAGTTGATGCAGATAAAGAAGGCGACCAGTAGACCTAATCCTATTCCAAGCATCAGCAGACCGCTTTTTAAAGAACCGAAGGTAAATCGGGAGCGGGAGTAATTAAGGTTGAGGGATAAGTTACTGTTGATTTCTCCTGTGTTGACTCTGTCAGCCAGCTTTTCAATCATGGTTATCCGCTCTTTCTTACATACAAAAAGTTCAAATAATTTGTAGATTCCTAATGTAATAGTACCTACGACCAAGGGAATGGTGATAAAATCCATCATAATTATACTGTTTTTAAGTGAATATTTTCGTTCTTTGTATCGTTTGACGCAGTGGACGGAAAAAGGTTACACTGAAAAGCGGATAATTTATAATCCTGTATTTTTCCTTTCCCGGACTGTAACCTTTTGTAACGGGCAGCGTCTAAAGAGTCAAGATGGAACAGAAAGACGAATCATACTATATCGAACGCATACTGGATGGAGAGACGGAATACTTTTCCGTATTTCTTGACCGCTACAGTCGTCCGTTGTATACGTTGGTGGTGCAGATCGTCGGTTGTCCCGAAGATGCGGAGGAGCTGCTTCAGGATATTTTTCTGAAAGCTTTCCGCAACTTGAATCGTTATAAAGGCGAGTGCCGTTTTTCTACATGGATTTATCGCATCGCTTACAATACCGCTATCTCGGCTACCCGGAAAAAGAAACAGGAGTTTCTTTATATAGAAGAGAATACGATTAACAATGTACCCGATGAGATGGCGGACAATGTGCTTGCTCCGGCAGAAACCGAAGAACAATTGGTTCGTTTGGGGATGGCGATAGATCAGTTGAGCGGGGAAGAGAAAGCATTGATTACTTTGTTTTATTATGAAGAAAAGTCAATGGAAGAGATCGGTGAGGTACTGAAACTTTCGATCAGTAATGTGAAAGTACGGCTTCATCGTACCCGGAAAAAGATTTGTGTATTGATGAATAATAAATAGAAGAGAGGATATGGAAGAGGAAAGAAAGATAAACGAGAATACGGGCAATATGCTGAAACAAGCATTGGAACGGAGGCAAACGGAACGACTGTCTTCCAATTTTTCGTATCGGATGATGGAGCGTGTTCATCAGGAGGCTGAGAAGCAGACGAAGCGGAAAACGAGAGTCGGTTGGGCAGCTTTGCTGATATCGGCTTTGGCGTTGGTAGGGCTGGGTGTCTATGTGCTGACTTTCTATCTGGAATTTAACTTTGCCGATGTGATGCCGCAAATGAATGTCCGGCAGGATTCTTCTTTGTTTGGATTTTATGTCTATATCGCACTCCTTGCATTGGTCTTGCTCGGATTAGATTATTGGCTGCGCAAGAAGTATATCTGGAAATAATTCTGTTACTTTGCATGACAATTAAAACAATGTGAAGAAACAAGAAGAAACAATGAGAAGTTTTGCCTCTGATAATAATTCCGGTGTGCATCCGTTGGTGATGGAAGCATTGAGCTGGGCCAACGCAGATCATGCGTTGGGTTATGGTGATGATCAATGGACGGAAGAAGCCGTAGCCAAGATAAAAGAAACCTTTACACCGGACTGTGTTCCCCTGTTTGTATTCAATGGCACGGGCAGCAATGTGGTGGCTTTACAAGTAATGACGCGTCCGTATCATTCAATCTTCTGTGCGGAAACTGCCCATATTTATGTAGACGAGTGCGGCTCTCCCGTGAAAATGACAGGTTGTCAGATCCGGCCGATTGCCACCTCCGACGGTAAGTTGACTCCCGAACTGATGCAGCCTTATCTGCACGGCTTCGGCGACCAGCATCATTCGCAACCCCGTGCGCTTTACATCTCCCAATGCACCGAACTCGGAACGATTTATACACCCGAAGAACTGAAACGTCTGACTGACTTTGCCCATCTGAACGGTATGTATGTCCACATGGACGGAGCAAGGATTGCCAATGCCTGTGCCGCCCTTCATCTTTCGCTCAAAGAGCTGACTGTAGACTGTGGAATTGACATTCTTAGTTTCGGCGGAACAAAAAATGGACTGATGATGGGGGAATGTGTGATTATATTTAATAAGGACCTGCAACGGGAAGCCCGTTTTGTCCGGAAGCAATCTGCCCAACTGGCTTCCAAGATGCGTTACCTTTCTTGTCAGTTCACTGCCTATCTGACGAATGACCTGTGGCTGAAGAATGCTGCTCATGCTAATGCTATGGCAGGTAAGCTTTATCAGGCGCTTAAAGAGTTGCCGGAAGTCACCTTTACTCAGAAGCCGGAGAGTAACCAGTTATTTCTGACTATGCCCCGTCCGGCTATCGACCGAATGCTGGAATTTTATTTCTTCTATTTCTGGAATGAAGCGAATAACGAAATCCGCCTGGTGACTTCTTTTGACACTACAGAAGAAGATGTGAATCAATTTATTCGACTTTTGAGACGTTAAAGGAGAAGAATGGAACAACAAAAGCGCCTGTAATACTGTTGTAATAAAAAGTTTGGGGCTAACTTTGTCCCCGTAATATTGCTTTTATTATGATGGATGCTAGACGAAACGGACTTGTATTATTGGCGCTATTGTTGTTGACACAAACCACTATAAGTGCGCAGACTGATTCTATGGGTAAAGATGTGCCGGTAGATTCTGTCTCTGTGGCAACCTCAGACTCGCTTCAGACAAAGCGTAGTTTCTTTAAGAAGTTTCTTGATTATTTTAATGACGCCAATAAGGAAAAGAAAAATAAAAAGTTCGATTTCAGTGTGATTGGCGGTCCTCATTATTCCAGTGATACCAAGTTCGGTCTTGGATTGGTGGCGGCGGGGCTGTATCGTACAGACCGCAATGATTCGATCCTTCCCCCTTCGAATGTTTCTCTTTATGGAGATGTCTCTACTGTTGGATTTTATCTGTTGGGAGTAAGAGGCAATCACTTGTTCCCGCAAGAGAAATACCGGTTGAATTATAATCTTTATTTTTATTCTTTCCCCAGTCTTTATTGGGGAAGGGGATATGATAATGGAGCGAACTCTGATAATGAAAGCGACTACAAACGCTTTCAGGCACAAGTGAAAGTCGACTTCATGTTCCGTGTAGCGAAAAGTTTCTATATCGGACCGATGGCTGTATTTGATTATATAGACGGGCATGACTTTGAGAAACCGGAACTTTGGGAAGGAATGTTGGCACGGACCACTAATACGAGTCTCGGCCTTTCCCTTCTTTATGACTCCCGTGATTATCTGACCAATGCCTATCAGGGATATTACTTGCGGATAGACCAACGGTTTAGCCCGGCTTTTCTCGGTAATAAATATGCGTTTAGCAGTACGGAACTGACAACCAGCTATTATCATCCGGTATGGAAAGGCGGAGTCCTTGCAGGACAGTTTCACACTTTACTGAACTATGGCAATCCTCCGTGGGGATTGATGGCAACCCTCGGAAGTTCTTACTCAATGCGTGGTTATTATGAAGGGCGTTATCGTGATAAATGTGCGATGGATGCACAGATAGAACTCCGTCAGCATGTATGGAAACGAAACGGAGTGGCTGTATGGGCAGGAGCGGGAACTGTATTTCCGCGCTTCTCCGACTTTACGCCGAAGCATATCCTTCCTAATTATGGTTTCGGCTATCGCTGGGAATTTAAGAAGAGAGTAAATGTACGTTTGGATTTAGGGTTTGGCAAGCACCAGACTGGATTTATATTTAATATCAATGAAGCTTTTTAAGAACATAAAGAAATGGTTTGAAAATCAGGAACATTTGTTTTACTTGTTTCTGATCATCCTGATAATGCCCAACATCGTTCTGTGTTTCACAGAACCCTTGCCGTTGATGGCGAAAGTAAGCAACGTCTTGTTGCCTTTAGCCTGTTACTATCTGCTGATGACTCTGTCCCGCAACTGTGGCAAGATGCTCTGGATTTTGTTCATCTTCCTGTTTTTCGGCGCCTTTCAGATTGTGCTGCTTTATCTGTTCGGACAGTCCATCATCGCTGTAGATATGTTTCTGAATCTGGTAACCACCAATTCGAGTGAAGCGATGGAGTTGCTGGACAACTTATTACCGGCCATAGTCACCGTAGTCATACTTTACATTCCTGCTCTGATATTGGGCATGATTTCAATTATCCGCAAGCGCCGGCTTTCTGTGGCATTTATTCACAGAGAACGGAAGAGAGCCTTCATCCTGCTTGGAATCTCTCTTCTCACCTTGGGCGGAGCTTACTGGGAAGACTCCCGCTATGAACTGAAATCCGATCTTTATCCTCTCAATGTATGCTATAATGTGGGACTCGCTTTTCAACGTACGGCATTGACGCAAAATTACCGTCATACCTCGAAAGATTTTACTTTCCATGCCCAAGCCACTCATCCGGCGGACAAGCGTGAAGTGTATGTAATGGTAGTGGGAGAGACTTCCCGCGCATTGAACTGGCAACTCTACGGATATGAGCGGGAGACGAATCCGCTTCTGTCCCGTCAACCGGGAATTGTTGCGTTCTCCAAAGTCCTGACAGAGTCGAATACCACCCATAAAAGCGTACCCATGCTGATGTCGGATATTACAGCTTGTAACTTCGACTCCATCTACCATCAAAAAGGAATCATCACGGCCTTTAAGGAGGCAGGTTATCAGACAGCCTTTTTCTCCAACCAGCGCTATAATCATTCCTTTATCGATTTCTTCGGAAAGGAAGCCGATACATTCGATTTTATAAAAGAAGATTCGCTGGATTCCGCCTACAATCCTTCTGATGATGAACTGCTGGCATTAGTAGCGAAAGAATTATCCAAGGGAAATCAGAAACAGTTTATCGTACTTCATACATACGGTTCACATTTCAATTATCGTGAACGTTATCCGTCGGAAGACGCTTTCTTTCTGCCCGATTATCCGGTAGAAGCGGAAGTGAAGTACCGTGATAACCTGGTGAATGCCTATGATAACACCATCCGCTATACAGATGGCTTTCTGTCACGTCTGATTCATATGCTCGAAGAACAGCACGTGGATGCTGCAATGCTCTACACCTCCGATCATGGAGAGGATATTTTTGACGATTCCCGTCATCTGTTCCTTCATGCTTCTCCGGTTCCTTCTTACTATCAGCTTCATGTTCCGTTTCTGATATGGATGTCCGACACCTATCGGGAAGCTTATCCCGAACATTGGCAAACCGTGACCGGGAATAAGGATAAAGACGTATCTTCCAGCTGTTCATTCTTTCCTACCATGCTGGAACTGGGCGGAGTGCAAACTTCTTACCGCAACGATTCCTCATCTGTAGTCAGCCCTCTTTACACCATGAAGCCGAGAGTATATCTGAATGACCATAACGAACCACGCCCCTTGGATGATCTGGGAATGAAACAGCCTGACTTCCAGAAATGTCAAGTATTAGGTATTAGGTATTAAGTAATAAGTATTAAGTATTAATCGTAGCTTCGTAAAGCTTTGCCTGTACGGCTACGGTGTAATACTTAATACCTAATACTTATTACCTATTACTTATTCATTAATCCTTGTTAATTCTTATATCCAAAAGCATGATTGGCGTGTTATTTGCGATATAAAAGTATGAACGATTAAATTCATAAAACATGGCTTATATAGATTATTATAAGATTCTTGGAGTTGACAAAAGTGCTTCTCAGGATGATATAAAGAAGGCTTTTCGTAAGTTGGCCCGGAAGTATCATCCTGACCTGAACCCTAATGACCCAAGTGCGAAGGACAAGTTTCAGGAAATCAATGAAGCCAATGAAGTACTGAGTGACCCTGAGAAGCGTAAGAAGTATGACGAGTATGGGGAGCATTGGAAGCATGCCGATGAGTTTGAAGCTCAGAAAAAAGCGCGGCAGCAAGCCGGTGGCTTTGGAGGTGCCGGAGGTTTTGGCGGATTCGGTGGTGGCGGTCAGGGATTCTCTGATGGTGACGGAACGTATTGGTATTCGTCCGACGGTGGCGGTGGATTCTCCGGAGGTAATGCCGGTGGTTTCTCCGATTTCTTCGAATCGATGTTCGGACATCAGGGCAGGGGACAAAGTTCTGCCGGATTCCGTGGACAGGACTTTAATGCGGAGCTTCATCTTTCACTTCGTGATGCTGCTCAGACGCATAAACAGATATTGACTGTCAATGGTAAACAAGTACGTATTACCATTCCCGCAGGTGTGGCCGACGGGCAGGTGATTAAACTGAAAGGTTACGGAGCTGAAGGTGTGAACGGAGGTCCGGCCGGGGACTTGTATATCACTTTCGTCATTGCCGAAGACCCTGTATTCAAGCGTTTGGGCGATGACTTGTACGTAGACGTGGAAGTAGACCTTTATACTGCTGTATTGGGTGGTGATAAAGTCGTTGATACGCTGGACGGTAAAGTGAAACTGAAGATCAAACCGGAGACTCAGAATGGAACGAAAGTGCGTCTGAAAGGCAAGGGATTCCCGGTCTATAAGAAAGAAGGACAATTCGGTGACTTGATTGTTACCTATTCCGTCAAGATTCCGACGAATCTGACAGAAGCGCAGAAGGAGTTGTTCCGTCAATTACAGAGTATGAACTAAAATGAATGAGCACTATGCAGACCGAATTAATTATTGTCAGTGAATACTGTCAAAAGTGTCATATTGAACCTTCATTCATTGAGATGTTGGAAGAAGGTGGTTTGATTAATGTACGTACCGAAGCCGGCAAGCATTATCTGCTTGTTTCTGAACTTCCGAACGTGGAACGTTATAGTCGGATGTACTATGACTTATCCATCAATATGGAAGGCATTGACGCCATTCATCATATGCTGGAAAGAATGGACGATATGAGACGTGAAATTACTTCCCTCCGCAAGCAACTTCTGTTGTTTCGGGAAAGGGAAATAGAGGAAGCGGACTGGTAAAAAAACGAAGCCTCTGTTTGATGCAAACGAAGGCTCTATTTATAGCAAACAGAGGCTCTGTTCACGTAGATCAGAGCCTCTGTTTTATTCGGACCGTTACAGTACAAAGAAAACTATCTGATGTACGTGCAGATTTCTTCCAGATAGCGTGCATCCGTTTCATCAAAGCTGTCCGTTGTATCACTGTCTATATCCAGCACTCCGATGACGTTTCCTTCTTTTATAATAGGTACTACTATCTCTGACCTGGAATCGGAACTGCAGGCTATGTGACCGGGAAACAGCTCTACATCAGGAACAATCAGCGTCTGCGCTTCCTTCCATGCCGTGCCGCAAACTCCTCTGCCGAAACGAATGCGTGTACAGGCGATGGGACCTTGAAACGGTGCTAATACGAGTTCGTTGCCTTCCACCATATAAAAGCCGACCCAGAAAAAGTGGAAAGTCTGCTTCAGTGCGGCGGCAATATTTGCCAGATTGGCGATACGATTCGTTTCCGAGCTTACCAATGCTTGTAGCTGTGGAAGCAGTTCACGATATTTCTCTTCTTTATTACCTGTGTGAATCAGTAAATTTTCTGCCATCTCTTTTCTATTTGATTTGGTTTAGAATACTCGGATCTTTTATTTTATCATCCTCTGCGAAGAAAATGATTTTCGTCAGTATCTCCGCTGTTTTCGGGTCTTCATCCACAAAAGGCAGGAACAGTCGTCCGCGACTTTGCGAGTGTACCGGAAGAACGGCTATTTGTGCACCGCCTGCTTTATGGATAACACCACTGCCCAAATGAATGTTGTATTTGCCCAGCTTGCCTTCGATGTATGCAAAGTTCCCTTTCACCCTGACGTTGCTGAAGTGAAACAGGGGTAGGGTAAGTTCTACCAATGCACGGCGCATCTCGATGGTGGAATGGCTGGTTTCCGGATCGACACTTCCGGCGTGAGCCACACTGACGGCGAGGTCTACATCCCTCATCACTTCGGAGAAGACAACAGGTGGAATCTCCGAAATCTTCATCGGTTTATAATCCTTGCGGTTATGGAAGCAGACAAATTCCAGCGTGGGAGCTTCGATGTCGGCAGGAGAGAACCAGTCCGCCATCGCATAAATCGTGGCAATAATATTCTCTTTATAGTATATCTTCTGAAGTCCGTCCTCGTAATCGGCTACCCAGCGGCGTCCTTTCAGTACGGCAACCGTTTTCTGCGGTTGAATCTGATTGCCGGCGTAACGGCGGGATTGCGTAGCGTCTTTCTCTTCCGGTGTCGGGATGTACAATTCGCGGAATACCTGCTTGAAAGGCTGGCGGATAGCTTTGTCAAACAAGAACTTCTGATAAGCATGCCAGTTGCCACTCGCATACAGGTCTGTGGGATGGGCGATGCGTAGTTCCTCTTTCGGAGTGAGCGGAAGACAGATGCCGTCAGCCGTTATCAATAGGCCGTCGGTGTAGAAGCCTGTTCTGCCGTTGCTGGTGAAGACCAGGTTTCTCAGTAGCGGCCAGATAACCGGATTCTTCATCAGCTTGCGCAGTTCGTTTTCCTTAAAACGGGTACAGTCCTCCATTGCCTGTTCGAGCATGATGCGGGAACGGGCGTGCTGGTCTTTCAGTATTTTGTGTACCGCTTTCAGCTCTTCCACGTATGGGTGCTTTTTCAGTTTGGGAGGCAGGCTGTTCAGCTCTTTTCCGGCTCTTACTTGTTTGATCTCCGGTTTGCCTTCGTTGTTGACTTGCACATAGACTTCCACGCCTTCTATTTCTTTGGGGGTCAGGTAAGGAGTGATCTCCTTGATCAGTTCCGTTTCCATGCTCCATGTCAGACGGGTGACGTCTCCGTAACCGGAGTTGCGTGCCAGGTTTTGCAGGGCGATGGCAACGGCTTTCTTTTCACTTTCCTGTCTCTGTGCACCAAATTCCTTGCTCTCTTTCAGGAACTTTTGCAGGAACTGATAGCGTTCGAGCAATTCCTTGTCGGCCTTCCGGCCCAGCGGGATAAGGCCGTAGCTCATCAGTAAGTCTTTATTTCGCTTCGCTATGATTTCTTTCTTCGCATCTGCCGCTTTGGTCTTGCCGTTGACGGCATCGGCAAATTTACGGGCGCGGGTATGCGTGTTGCTTAATGAAATATATTTGGCTGCATTGTACACTACTTCGAAACGTTCCTTGCCGATAGTCTTGTAGGCTTCCTTGAACCAGTCGATGTCAAAAGCACCTTCCTGAAGGTCTTCTATGGCAATCGGGGTATATCGGGCGATGATCGCTTTCTTCTTGTCGTCGAAACATTCGCTGGTATGGGCATGGAAGTAGTAAGCGGCGCTTTCCAGTCCTTTCCATCCGGTCGCTTCTTCGGTGAGTTCCAGCCATTGCGGGGCGAACATGGCAGCTTCCACCAGTCGTATATGGCTGATGTCGGCCTGACTGGCGAGGCTTTTGAGTGTATCGCTGTCGTCGTCCGGAGACGGGTAGCAGGCATGGAGCAGGCTGCTCAATACTCCCCGTTTGGTGTTGCGCCAGTTGTAACTGTCACGTATGAAGGTGTCTTTGCCGAACGCTTGCAGGATACGGATCAGTGTTTCCGCTCCGTAGACGCGGTGAAGCTCTTCTGCCAGACGGGTGACCTGAGTCTCGGAATCTCCCCGCTGCAATTCTATTTCCAGAATTCGGTTCACTACTTTCTGAGTCAGTGAATGGAAGAGGGAGTGGTTGCGCTCGTCCAGTGCCGAAGTGATATCTTTGATGCGTGTGGGCGAGTTGACACGTCCCATCAGTTCCCGGTATATTTCTTCGGTAGGAATCAGTCCCAGCATCCATGCGTGGGCAAAGTCCATGCTTTGCAGGTAGACATCCGTTTCTTCCAGTTCGGGCGTATGCTCCATATAGTTGGTGAGCTTGTAGAGCTGGTACCGGACGGTGAAATAACGGGTGAAGAGAGCGTCATTGATGGGATGCTGAGGCGCGTCGAGCCAGAACCGTACAAACTTGTTGTTGTGTATCGGGTAAACGATCTCCCTTGCTCCATATTCCTGCTTGTCTCTGAGCCATGTATGCTTATTGGTGTATTGACGGAAGATATTCTTTGTATTGAGCAGAGGAAGCAACTGCAAAAGCATATTGACGGAGAACTGCTGATAAGTTGCTTCGTTTCTGTATTCATGTGCCAGTCCGTCGATAATATCTTCTATCTGCCTGTAATAGGTCAGCTTGCGGAGCGACTTTTGCAGCCCGCGGTAAGTGAAGCCTGCATACATCTTATTGATAAGCGGTTCGAATGTGTTGAGCGATTGGATAGCGGCTTCCTTGTCTTCCTGTTCTTCTTCGTCAAATTCATCGTCTTCGTCCTCTTCTATTTCGTTGGGTGCTCCGGTAGAGGCCAGCATGAACTTCATCATCAGCAATTTGTCGTAACTGCCGATTTCCTGTTGATAGAAATTCAGCCAGAGTTCCGGAAGTCCGAGTTCGCTCAGTCCGTCGTAGTGCTTGTACCAGTTCAGTAAGACACTGTTGCCCACCAGGCGTACTTCACCATATTTATCCGTGAATTCGTCTTCTTTATGCTTTTCGATGTATTTGTTCAGCTTGTCGAAGATCGCTTTGGCTTTTCCTAAACGAATAAACTCAAATGCTTTCTTCACATTGAATCCGGCATCGGGAGTAATCGGAGGCAGGCTGACTTCAAGCGCCGGATCGTATAGCCCGAAGCCATTCTCTCGGGTATAGTTACTTGTCGGGCTTTGTTCCGTACCGTCTCCGATCAGCGATTCGATCAGAATCTTTTCTTTGGCGTTCGGCTTCTGAATCTCTCTGACGGTGGACAGGAGTTTCTGATAACTGTCTTTCAGGAAATCAACGTTGCGGATGCTCTTCATCATATCCAGTCCGGCAAGGCGGCGCTCGGCATTCTTGTCGCTCAGCAATCGGCGGATACTGGCTGCCAGCTGTGCTTCCGGCTGTTTCATCAGCAGATTGATGGCATTGATACGCATCTCGCTATATTTGAAACGGAGCAGTTCTTCTATATGTTGATACTGTTCGGGGGACAGGGACATTTCGGACAATACTTTGTACGCTTCATCCCGTATGTCTGCCGAACGGTCTCCGAGTGATTGCAGCACATATTCCTGCTCCACCTTGCTTTCGGTACGGGCCAGGACGATTCCGATATAGCTGGCACGGTTGTAAGATTCGAGCGCGGGAAGATACGTGCAAAGTTCCTCTCTCAGCCGGATATCGTTGGTCATCCATGCGATGTACGCCATTTTGAGGACTACATCCGAACGGGTGAGCACCACACAATCCCACGGGAATACATAAGGCGAATAGACTTCCTTGGCGGAAATAGACTGGTAGACTTGTTTCAGATATCCGTAGTGACGGACCGCCTCTTCCGGCGTTTCAAAATAATCGCTGAGTGTGGGAGCTTCCTTGTTATCGCTGTATCGGCTTAGATAAAGCCCGTCCATATAAAGAGGAAGGATAGCCGCCACCACTTTCGGATCGTCGTGCCACACTTCGAATGCGTCTTTGCTGATCAGATGATTCATCTGAGACGATTGCGTGCAGCGCAGGAAGTACAGTAACGTCTGTATCTGATGCTTGGCTCCCTTTCGGATGATGTCCGATACGATGGCTCTGATCTCGTCCGTATCATAGAATCCGATGCTCCACAAAGCCAGATAAAGTTCGACTGTATCCTTGCTTTGCAGGGTATTGCGGGCTGTTTCGGGATGATTCAGGAAATTCCAGATCAGTTCGACATACTTGTTGGTAATCCGTTCGCTGCTGTCCTGTTCGCCGATTCCGGTGCATACGGCGATGCTTCGCTTGACGGAGGCAAAACGTTGCAGTCCGTTGTTATAGATGATGGAGAATAGGTAGAGGTAACTTTCGGGACATCCTTCGTCCATCGTTTCCACGATGGCTTGGCGCAGTCCTTCCTGTAGCTTGGCTGCCAATAGCAGTTTGCCTTCCAGCTCCAGAAGCGGGCGGTATCCGCTGATGGCGATGGCGTGGAGATACCAGCGTTGCAGGCGGTGGACGTTGTTTTCGCTGGTCAGTACCTGATTCAGGTATTCGATTACTTTTTCGTTACCTTGTGCTATTTGTGCGGCCAGCCAGTAGGAAGAGTTCATATAGCCGCTGAATTCTTCTGTATCTTCGGGTGTATTTCCTCCTTTTAAGATCGCTTCTACTGAAAATCCGGTAGCGCGTAACTTCAGAAACTGTAGCCATGCGTCTCTGGCGTGGTCCAGATGATTGGACGGATTGGCGGAACGCTGGGCGCGCCGGTCGTATCCGATGGTATGCGGACAGCGTGCTTCGAGTTGCAGATAAGTATGGAACAGTCCGGCGAATTCGTCGCCCAACATATAGCGGAACAGCGTGTTAAGTCTGCCATCCATCAGATTGGCAATGCTTTCGATGTTTTCTTCCCGGATGATCTCCTCCAGACGAGGTTCCAGTATCTCACTGAATATACCATACCGTCCTCCCATGTCCAAATCCTCCATGAACAGGTCGAACAGGGTAAGCGTTTCCGGCTCCAGGCTTGATTTTTCCTTTAGTAAACTCTCCAAATAGGGGTTTAGCAGCTTGTTCAATTTGTCGTTGTAAGTAATTCTCATGACTTTAAGCTTTTAGAGTTTATATTGCAGTTACCAAAGTCTTCCTGACAGCATTGTCAGCCGGATAAAGGTAAGTGTAGATTCTTCTTTCAGTTGGACGGAGGAGGATAATTCTCCAAGTTCCGCATCGTCCAGAAAGATGCGGAAGATTCCGTCTTCATATGATTGTAAAGCGTTGATGATAGCTTCGGTTTCCGCAGCCGGTCTGCCGTTATAGTTTGCTTCGAAGCCTACTTTGCCGGCGGCAGCCTTGTCTTCCATCTCTTCACTGGTGAGGTATTTCAGCATTTCACTTTGTTGCAGCCGTTCGTTGTACTCCTTTACTTGCCAGCAGACGACCGCTTCAATCAGTTCCTGCACACTGGCAGGAGGAGTAGGGAAATCGACCGGCATCTTTTCGATGCTGCATTTCCTTTTTCCTACTTGCTTGACTTGGATATATGCTTTCATACTTACTTTTATTTTTCGATTTGAATACTGGACGTGATTGCGTCCAGATCAGCCTGAGCCTTTTCGTCCGCAACCAGCATGACGATGGCAAAGACTCTTCTCTTATTCTCCTGAAAGTACAATAATACGGTTTGTTGCATTTCTTCTCCTTCTTCGTCGGGGTGCCCGATCCGCAAAGGATTGGTCGTCTTCGTCATAGGCAGACCGTTGATGTTGACTTTGCTCTGCTTGTAATCCTCCGAGGGCTTTCCTTGCTCATTTCGGGGGAGGGTGAGGAGCAGCTTCTTCATACGCTCGAACTCATCCTGCGTATCATAGCTGTTACTGGTCACTGTCAGCTGACTGCCGCCATTGACGAGTTTCAGCAGGGGAGGCTCCGAATCGGGAGTCGGCGCTTTCGTGCCGGTTATCTTGTACCAGTTGGTAGGATACTGGCAACTGAACTTTGATACAGCATCATAGCATGAAAGCCACGTATCCTCATCCGACATGGGAGTATACGGGAACTGTTCGGAAGTGGAAGATTTCCGGGGACTGCCGGTCACCGGGCGGCTGGCGCTTTTTTTCTGTTCTTCTTCCTGTTCCTTATAATAGGCTTCTACAAGTCCGCTTTTCCATTCGTTACGTATTTCCTGATACGTCGAGGGGATATTGCGGCAGAGTGCAAGGAAGCTGAACAGGAAGACACTGAAGATGATCAGTTCTCCGATGATGGAAACCGTTCTTCCGGCTTCGGGCTTCTTCATCCGTTCGCCGAATACATAGATGAATCCCAAAAGGAATCCGCTGAGTAAACCGCCGATGTGTGCGGCATTGTCTACTCCGGCCCGTATGCCGTAGATGAGATTGTAGCCTACGAAGATAAGAATACTGGTCAGCAAAGCCTTCCGCTGCGACCTCTCGATGCGGTGGAACAGCAGGAAAGCCAGAAAGATACCGTAGAGTCCGAAGATCGATCCGGAAGCTCCGGTACTGATCGTTTCCGCATGCATATAGAGGCTGAAGACAGCCGAACAGAGTCCTGTCAGCAGATAAGAGACGAACATACGACGCGTACCTATCAGATGTTCCAGCCAGATACCTATATATATAAAGGCGTACATATTCATCAGCAGATGGAAAGCGCCGATATGCACAAAGTTGCAGGTCACGGCACGCCACCAGTCACCGGTCAGGGTGAGCGGACCGAAGTCGGCGCCCCAGTTCAGCAAGGCCAGTGTGGAAGGTTCCAGAATTCCCGCTCCGGTAGCTGCCATCAGTATGAAGACAAGGATATTGATGTCTATCAGAACCGGTGTCGCGATGAATCCTTTCCGGGGGATAAAGAAATGGATGAAAGACGACTCTTTTTCGCTTTCTGCCTGAAGCCTCCGTTCTTCTTCCGTCAGCGGGCGGGTGAGTTCTTCTTCCAGTTCGTTGGCTTTTTGTGCCAGTTCCTCCGGTGTCAGAGCAGATTTAATCTCTTCCATCGTTTCCTGTAGTTTTTGGATATTCTTGCGATTTTTGCCATAATCTACCAGTTGTACGGAGGCGTATTGACTGCGGACGGATATTTCACCGCTGTTTCCTTCTTCGATGGTGAAAGTCACTTCTTCTCCTTGGGAACGCATACCCATTGGAACATAAAATATGACTTCACGAAGAGCGATTCCTTCGATATTCCATTCAAGTTTCTGAGACGCTTCGAGTGCCAGTATCAGAATTTGTGTATTTGATAAATCTGCAAAATGTAGCTTATCCTCGTGTAAAGGTCTGAGTCTAAACGCCATATTTCTCTCTTTTATTAAGTCGTAGATTGATATTACTCTCTTTTTGTACAAAAGTACAGAATAATAATGAAATAGAGGGTAAATGGGAGGGGGATATTTATGCGGACAACGAGAATACTAATACTTTGAGATTTAGTAAGTTCCTTTTGGAAAGAAGAGGACAAAAAAAGCATCCGCTTCGTTGGAAGGGATGCTTTTATCGTTAGTCACCCTTTTAGGGTTACTTTTTGTAGAAAGCAAGGTCTTCTTTATCCATATTTTTGATAAAGTTGGTATGCTTCGTAACTTCCGCTTCAGCAAAGTTCAGATATACATGTGCAGATTTGGAGAACAGGTCGGCAGCCTTGCTTGCGTCCTGAATCAGCAGGTGGCACATGATGATATCGGCAGCCATTTCCATCAGTCTGCGGGCTGTGAAGTCGAGCAGTTCCTGATCCTGAGCTTCTTTAACGGCGTTGGTGCTGGCTTCGAACTGGTCGGCCATCTTTTTCAGACGGGACATCAGCGGTTCCATTTCCGGTGAACAGGGTACTGTTTCAAATTCGCGGATCGTAGCAAGGTAAGAACCGTTGGTTACGTAGCGGATAGCGGCTACAGTCTGCAACTGGGTAGTACCTTCGTAGATGCTGGTGATACGTGCGTCGCGGTAGATGCGCTGGCAGGCATATTCCATCATGAAGCCCGAGCCTCCGTGAATCTGTATACAGTCGTAAGCGTTTTGGTTGGCATATTCGGAGTTCATACCTTTGGCAAGCGGAGTGAAGCTGTCGGCCAGTTTGGCGTATTTCTTTTGTTCCTGGCGTTCTTCCGGAGTCAGCTTGCGTTCGCGTGAGATGTCGTCCAGTGCTTTGTAGATGTCTACGTAGCGGGCTGTCTGATAAAGCAACGCACGGCCGGCATCCAGCTTACCTTTCATAATGGCGAGCATGTCATACACGGCAGGGAAGTCGATGATTGCTTTTCCGAACTGCTTGCGGTCTTTGGCATAGGCCAGTCCTTCATTGTAAGCAGCCTGGCTCAATCCTACAGATTGTGCGGCGATACCCAGACGGGCACCGTTCATCAATGCCATTACATATTTGATCAGACCGAGTTTGCGGTCACCGCAAAGTTCGGCTTTGGCATTCTTGTAAACCAATTCGCAGGTAGGAGAACCGTGGATACCCAGCTTGTGTTCGATACGGCGTACATCCACACCACCCTGACGCTTGTCATAGATGAACATGGACAGACCGCGACCGTCTCTCGTTCCTTCTTCCGAACGGGCAAGTACCAGATGGATATCTGCATCGCCGTTGGTGATGAAACGTTTCACACCGTTCAGCAGCCAACAACCGTCTTTTTCGCTGTAAGTAGCTTTCAGCATCACTGCCTGAAGGTCGGAACCTGCATCCGGTTCGGTCAGGTCCATAGACATGGTTTCACCCTGACATACACGGGGGATGAAGCGGCTGTGCTGGTCGGCATTACCAAATTCATACAGTGTTTCGATACAGTCCTGCAAAGACCAGATATTTCCGAAACCTGCATCGGCGGCAGCAACGATCTCGGCACACATGGTGTACGGAGTGATCGGGAAGTTCAGTCCGCCGAAACGGCGTGGCATTGTCATTCCGTTCAGACCGGCTTTGACCATCGCATCCAGATTTTCTTTAGTGCCGGAAGCGTATTCCACCCGTCCGTTGGCGCAGTGTGGACCTTCTTCGTCAACACCTTCAGCGTTTGCATTGATAATTTCGCCTGTTATTTCTCCGGTGATCTCCAATACTTTATCGTAAGAGTCCAGTGCGTCCTCAAAATCCAGAGGAGCGTAGTCGAATTCATCTTTATCTCTGTAGTTGCGTTCTTTAAGTTCGCAAATACGTTTCATCATCGGATTGTTCAAGTGATACTTGAGTTCCGGTATTTCTGTGTAAAAATTAGCCATCTTTCTTTACTTGCTATTCTGTTTATAATACTTAATCATCTTCGGCACAACTTCTTCGATGGTTCCGTTGATTACATAGTCTGCAATCGTGTTGATCGGAGCATCCGGATCGTTGTTGATAGAGATGATAATACCACTTTCCTGCATACCGGCGATATGCTGGATTTGTCCTGAGATACCACAAGCAATGTAGAGTTTCGGACGAACCGTTACACCTGTCTGACCAATTTGGCGGTCGTGTTCTGCAAAACCTGCGTCAACAGCGGCACGGCTTGCACCTACTTCGGCGTGAAGTTCCTTTGCCAGGCTGAACAGCAGGTCGAAGTTTTCTTTCGAACCTACTCCGTAACCACCGGCAATGATGATCGGAGAGCCTTTCAGGTTGTTCTTCGCTTTTTCTACGTGGCGTTCGATTACTTTGACCACATAGTCTGTGTCGGCTACGTACTTCTTCACGTCGTGGCGGATCACTTCTCCCTGATAAGCCGGAGAAACGATTTCTTTCTTCATTACACCTTCGCGAACGGTTGCCATCTGTGGGCGGTGTTCGGGGTTGACGATGGTTGCAACGATGTTACCGCCGAATGCCGGACGGATCTGGTACAACAGGTTCTTATAAACTTTTCCTTCTTTCTTATCTTCGTGGTCACCGATTTCAAGGGATGTACAGTCGGCAGTCAAACCGCTGGTCAAAGCCGAAGAAACACGCGGGCCGAGGTCACGGCCGATAACGGTAGCGCCCATCAGACAGATTTGCGGCTGTTCTTCTTTGAAGAGGTTTACGAGGATGGAAGTGTGAGGAAGTGAAGTATAAGGATAAAGTCCTTCAGCGTCGAAAACGTGGAGTTTGTCTACTCCATAAGGAAGGATTTGCTTTTCAATTTCTTTGAGGCCGGTGCCGGCAACTACTGCTTCGAGTTGGCAGTTGAGTTCGTTAGCCAACGAACGACCTTTTGTCAGAAGTTCCAGGCTGACGTCTGCGACGATGCCTTCTTCTATTTCGCAATATACAAATAAGTTATTCATGATTATCCGATGGTATGGTTAGCTAACAGTTCAACAATCAGTTCTTCCACATCACGGTCGCTGCCGCTGATGGTTTTGCTCTCTTTGGCCTGGAACACGATGTTCTGGATGGCTTTTACTTTCGTAGGCGAACCGGACAGACCGCATTGGGCGAGGTCGCCGTTAACGTCGGCTACGCTCCATTCGGGCAGGTTGAGGTAATCGCGCTTGTCATACAGGTCGGTATAGTCGAGGTTACCTTGTTGTTTTTCCGTAACGGTTTTGGCGTGTTTGTACTTCTGTACCAGCTTGGCGTTACGCGGGCGGCAGGGAGCAGCCGAGCCGTTGACTGTGATAACGATGGGCAAC
Source organism: Bacteroides sp. AM23-12 (assembly GCF_003434395.1). NCBI lineage: Bacteria > Pseudomonadati > Bacteroidota > Bacteroidia > Bacteroidales > Bacteroidaceae > Bacteroides > Bacteroides sp. AM23-12. Next base: position 86,810 of record NZ_QTLF01000009.1, on the reverse strand, counting down.
GGACCTTCTACTGTTTCAACGCCGCCGTCGATGTGACGTTTCACTTTGATTTTGCCGTCACCTACTTCCAGAATCTCTTCAGCGTATGTGATTTGCGTCAAACCAAGTTTTTCTGCCACCTGCGGACCTACCTGTGCCGTATCACCGTCGATAGCCTGACGACCGCCGATTATAATGTCGCACTCACCAATTTTGCGGATAGCAGTTGCCAAAGCGTAGCTTGTAGCCAGCGTATCTGCACCGGCAAAAGCGCGGTCAGTCAGCAAATAACCATTATCGGCACCACGGAAAAGTCCTTCACGAATAATATCAGCAGCGCGTCCCGGTCCCATTGTCAGAATGGTTACGGTAGAGCCTGGGTGAGCATCTTTCAGACGAAGAGCTTGCTCAAGGGCATTCAGGTCTTCGGGGTTGAAGATGGCAGGGAGTGCCGCACGGTTAATAGTTCCGTCGGCTTTCATGGCATCTTTCCCAACGTTACGTGTGTCGGGAACTTGTTTTGCCAATACAACAATTTTCAAACTCATGCTATTAATTTTAGTATTAGTATTTCTACACATTAGCAGCCAGTAGTCAAGTAGTAATAATCTTGCTATCCAAACTATCCGGTTAACTATCAGCGTGCAAATTTACTCAAACACTTGGTTCTGACAAGAAAACCGAGTAAAAAATGCACATTATTAAGTTTTTTGAGCAAATAAGGGCAAGTTTATGAGGTTAGCCATAGTCCTATGGCGGTTTGGGGGAGAAGGGGGATGGGAATGGGAAAAAGAGACACTACCATAGGAATTGTTTTTTATAAAAACATCTGTCACCGTCACCGTTCGAAGGGTAACTGTCTGACTATAAATGATTCATCTGGTGACAGCAAGTGGTGACAGCAGCGTGACAGAAGATGTTGCCGTCACAACGTGATAGGAGGGACAACGGATAAAAAGCAGGTAAAGTAACAAGGGATGGCGGCTCTTGTTTTTATTCTATATACAGGCGATTTCAGGAATGCCTTAGTCTAGTTGGTTTCCATGCGATGAAACTATAGTTCCAAAGCCTTGAAACCAATGGTTCCAAAGCCTTGAAACTAATGGTTCCAAGCCGCAGAAACTTTAGTTCCAAGCCGCAGAAACTAAAGTTTCAAGCTGTAGAAACTCTGGTTTCAAGGTAATGAAACTGTAGTTTCAAGCGGTGGAAACTACTGAAAGCTATATATGCTTGGGTTATAAGGTAAGGCCGACTAAAAAGTAGACTTGTTCTTCATAAGGATTGGCGATCACTTTTCCGAAGATCGGCAAAGAGAAAGTAGAGGTAATCTTTAGTTCTTTGGTGGCCGAAAGTCCGATGTTGACAACGTTGAATTTATCGGAATACATGCCGTCCCAAGGGGTAAAGCCTGCTTCAAGGGCAAGGTCCACCTTCTTTATACTGAACGGATAACTGAGTTCGCAGTAACTGGACCACGCACGTTTCCCGTTTTCGCGGTAATCATTCCCCGCAAATGTGGTGTACCAGCTGACTGAAAGCGGGAACTTTTCACTAATCATATATCCGGCACCGACTTCAAAAGTATGTCCGGTGGAGTGTGAACTGTAATTGAAGTACTTGAAAGGTTCTTCTTCCGTTTGCGTGAAGTAGTTGTTGGCGTATAAGGTCAGATTCCTGTATTCGTATTCCAATGACAAATCTATTTCATTATTCTTATGGCGAAATTCGGTCGAACCCCAGACGTAGGCAGTCAGTCCTTTCCAGTTGACGCCCAATGACGGTTGTACGCTGGCGTTACCGCTGTCCATACCTCTCCAAATGTAGCTGCTGACAAAATCCGCTGTTACAAAAACATCCTGTGCCTGTGCTAAAACGGAACAAAATAAGAGTGCAATCAGTAAAATTCGTTTTTTCATTTTGATGACTTTGTTGTATTCGGGCGGCAAAGATACGAATTGTTGACGAATCTGAAAGGCCCCGGAAACAGAAAAAGCATTCGGACAGGTGGTTAAACGGGAAGAGTAACCACCATTTTGCAGCCGGAAGTATAGCCGGTATCTATTCTGATTTGCCCTCCGAGCCGTTGTATGATGATGCGGCAGATGTACAGGCCAAGTCCGGTGCCCGGTTTGAAGTCATCTACTTTGGTGAAACGTTCGAACACCCATTCCTGCTTGTCGGCAGGGATGCCGATGCCCGTATCGGTGACGGAGATCACCAGTTGTCCTTTTTCTTTGTCGATGTTGCAGGTCAGTGTGATTGTTCCGCTTTCTGTGAACTTGGCGGAGTTACTTAGTAAATTGCCAATCACACGGGAGAGATAAAAGGCGTTTGTCTGTGCCGTCATTCCATCTTTATCGCCTGTGATGATACATTCGATGTTCGGCTTGGACAGAGTTTCCTTAAGTTTGGCCATTTCTTCAACACATAGTCCGTATACGTCGGTAGACTCCACAGGAAGAGGTAGTTCGGAGCTGACAAGCTGAGACAGCTCCAGCATATTGTCCATCAAAGAAGCTAACGCGGTAGAATTGCTTTGTATCAACTGCCGGAATTCTTGTCTGGTGGCCGTGTCTAAAGATTCATCGAAGATCAGTTCGGAGAATCCGGCGATTGAATTGAGCGGAGTACGTATTTCATGACAGATAGAGTTGAGGAAAGCCGTTTTCATCTTCTCGCTTTCGGTGGCTTTCATGCTTTGTTTTCTGACTTCTTCGTGCGCGGTCATTAGTGCGCAGTGCATTTTCTTCAGCCGTTTTACCATCGTTCGCTGATAGATGCTCCATCCGATTGCTGCCAGTAATAAGATAAAAGTACCGGTCAGTGCGATTTGTTTGTTTTTGTTGGCGAGTTTGCTCTTTTCCAGTTCCAGTTTGTTGACGTCGAAGCGGGTTTGCATTTCGATCATTTGTTGCTCTCTTTTTTGTGATTTATCCGACATCCGGTTCTTATTGCTTTCTTTTAAAGTCAGATATGCGTTTTTATAATCATTCAGTTTATAGTACAGACCGGCTTTCGCATTGAGTATGGGAACGAGGTTGACTGGTTGGAAATGGTCTGTTTGAGTGGCGGAATCAATGTAAGCTATCGCCTTTTTGTATTCGCCTATTGTCTGATAATATCTTGCTGTCGTCTCGTAAGTGCTTTTTACAACCTTCTTTTTATTTGCTATCTGGATATATTTCTGATAATAGTCCTTTATCTCTTCTTTCGAAATAAGATCTGCCATGAAAATAATCTGCGAATATTTAGCCATGTAGTAATGTGATTCGTCCAGAAATCTCCGGTCGAAAGTCGTATTCAGATGATTCCATTGCTTGTGTAGCTCGATCATTTTGTTCACTTCGTCTACTGCCTTTTTGTTTTCAACAGTTGTATATAAGTCTGCCAGTTCGTAGTGGCACAATATTTCGAAGTGCACCCTGTCTTGCAAAGGATAAGGGGCTAGTATCTCCAGTGCGCGCTCTACGTAAGGAATGGCTTTGGAAACTTCATTGTATGAATGTGTCAGTACCGCTGAATAATCGAGTGATACTCCGGTCAGATATTCCCATTGAATTTGTTCTTCAGGTGTCATTTGTCCGTGATTTTCCTTTTTCAGCTTGTCCAGTTCCTGTTCGATTGTTTCCAGCGAATTGTTCTTTCGCATTTCCGCCCAGATGTTGTAACAATACAAGTAATACCGGAAAAGGGTGTTGTGTTCTTCCGGCAGATATTGTCGGGCGAAGGTTATATACTTTTCTACCTTCTCTTTGTTTTTGGAAGCATATCGTTGTATCAGATTATCGAGTGCGAGCTTCATCATATATTCGTCTTTGGCTTTTGCGGCCTCGGTGAGGGCTTTGTCCCAATATTGGGAGGAAATGTTGAGGCTGTCTACGTGGATATCCGCCAGATGAATATAGATAATGGCCCGTTGCCCGGCATCCGTGTCGTTTTGCAAGAGATTCTGCAGACTGTCGACGGAAGCCGTAACGGCGGAAGCACGTGCGATAGAGGGCGCTAGCAGGATAGCTCCGATGAGAAATAAGAATTGTATTTTTCGTGTGATCAGATTCTTGGTCATATGATTAGATATTATTTGTTTTGGAATAAGGATATGTGAAAGTCAGTACGGGACCTTCCGGAGTATTCGGTTCAATCGTATATGTACCTTTGAAATATTCGATTGTCAGACGGTTGATGCTATGGCGTACTTCTGCTTTTTGTGTTTGCAGGGTCGGATCGGCTAACGGACTGTTGACTACCCGAAAGACAAATAGTTCCCGTTGCGTGTCACGTTCCAGATAGAGAGACACTTTCCTTTTCTCTTCACACGGGTCTGTGTAGATCAGTGTACTGAGAATCAATTGTGTGAATCGGGCGGTGTCTACCTGAAACGGCTGGCTTTCTATTTCCGTATGAAAGTCTGCCTGTATCTTATCTCCGCATCTCATGCGTACCATACCGAGAACGTCCGAGCACAAGGAGATGATTTCGTGCTCCTGTATCTGCCATTTCGTTCTTCCGGCCTCCAGTCTGGAGAGGTCGAGCACGTCGTTCACCAGTTGTATCAGTTCGGCGGAGTTGGTCTGGATAATCTCCGAATATTCTTTCCATTGGTCGGCATCCATGCTTTCCGGATCAGTAGTCATGAGTTGAGAAAACCCTAAGACGTTATTCAACGGGATGCGTATGTTATAGCTCATGTTAACAAGGAAGCGGCTTTTTACTTCGTTCGCTTCTTCCGCAATCTGGCTCATCTTGCGGATTTCCTCTTCTTCTTTCCTCAATTTCTTGCGTACATAATAGATACGTATGGTAGACGGAATCAGGATAAGCAGTGCGATGGCTATCAGAGTCAGTCCGGCATAATGAACCATTGCTTTGTACTGTTCTTTTTCAAGAAGCAGGTTGTCCATGTTGCGCATCTGATAGATTTCATTCGTCTGCGAGATGGATAGTGCCCGATAGAATGAGTCTTTTTTCGCCAGCAAACTTTGGAATAACGGGATTGCTTCATCCGCTTGTCCCGCCTCTGTAAGAATGCTTGCATGTTCTATTTTGTAGTTCAGCCCTTCATTGTCCGATACTTCGGACAGGAGTTCGATAGCATTTTGAGAGTATGACAGGGCCTTTTCGTATTCTTTGGTAATCCGGTAATAATGGGAATACACATTATAATATAATCCCCGGCAAGGAATGTAAGTGGTAGGAGAGAAGTATTCATCCATCTTTTTCAGATGGGGGCGGGCTTCGTCCAGTGTACCTTCATTCAGATAATAGTCGGCATAGAGAGACTCCAATAACAGGTAGCTGTATGCTTTGGGTGTCTGCTTTGCTTCTGATAGTGTGTCCAGCACTTTCTTGTATTCCTGCAGGTACTTCAGGAAGTTTTTGTTTCTAGTGGCGGAACAAGATAAGGCTATTTCTTGGAGCACGCTTTTGCGCGATTCCAGGGAGGCGGCGGGTGGCAGAAGGCGGTAGGCTTCGAATCCGGCCTCTTCGCCTTCTTTAAAGCGGGCGGTCATCATATAAGCAGTCATCAGGCATAGTTTGGCCGATGACATTCCTTGGGGATTGTTTAACTTTTGTGCCAGTTTAAACATCTCTTCGGCTTGGGTGATGCTATATTCTATTTTATGCTTTATGATATGTATGGTTATTTCTGCTCTTTTTCCTTCGAAGTATAAGCTGTAGGAGTTGTTTTTTAAAGCAACCGGAGAGAGCTTGTCCATCCAGATGACTGTGTTTTCTTCGTCTTGGTGGTTGAAGTAATAAACGACATGGGCATACAGAGCAAGACACTGATAATACTTGTTGTCCTGTGTGGTAGCTTCCTCCAATAATTTTCCCAGATAGTAGACGCAGGAAGGTGACATCGGGTCCAGATAAGCGAGTGAATAAAGCATCTCCAGCCGGGAAGAATCGGCCGGCAAAGTGTCCAGTATCTGAAGCAGACTGTCTTTGGCAGCTTCGTTATTGCTGGAGAGAGCCTTGCCGGTTCCTCCTGCCAGTACGATCAGTATGAAGAATATCCATAACCGTTTCATGACTGTGCCTCCTTTCCTTCTTTTGTGGGGTTGATGGGATGGGTGAAATAAAATCTGCATCCGGTGGTGTAGGCAGGGTCTATCCATATGCTGCCGCCGATCCGTTCAATGATCAGTTGGCAGATAGAGAGGCCGAGTCCGGTTCCCTGTGCTCCTTCGTTCAGTTTTTCAAAGCGGTTGAAAATGGAACTTTGCTTTTCCAGTGGGATTCCGCAACCGGTGTCGGTGACGGAGAAGAGCGCAAATTCTTCCGATTCCTGACGGACTTCCAGCGTGATACTTCCCTGCGGGGTGAACTTCGTGGCGTTGATCAATAGGTTGATCAGTAACTGTTGCAGGCGTGAATCGTCAGTGTATAACTTTAGGGAAGCCAGCGATGTGTTGAAACGGAGCTCGGCTTGTGTCTGCTTTACTTTGTTGACGGTATCGATTACGTTATTGCAGATGGCGATAGCGTCACAATAGGTGAAGTTGAACTTCATGTTTCCGATCTCCAGATTGGAAAGGTCGATTACGTCATTTATTAGTTTTAGCAACAAGTCGGAGTTTTGCTGGATGATGTCGCCGCATTGGCGGCGTGTTTCGGCGTCGAGTGCCTGCTCGGTCAGCAGACTGGAGAAGCCGGAGAGGGCACTCAGCGGAGTCCGTATCTCATGGCTCATGTTGGAGAGGAAAAGACTTTTGGTCTGCATGGCATTCTCGGCGTTGAGTCGTGATTGCTCCATGCGGATTTTGGATTCCGCTATCTTCTTGTTTTGTTTTAATATGTGTATCACGAGGTAAATCATGATGCCCAGCACTATGACTCCTATTAAAATGCCGCCCATGAAAATACGGTTGAACTCGGCTTTATTCTCTACTTTCATCCGGTTTTCCTCATAAGATGCCCGAAGGCTGTTGATGCGGTGTGCATAGCTGGGAGCGACTACCGAATCGGTGACGATACTGATTTCTTCATACAGATGCGCCGCTTCTACTTTACTGCCCATTTCTATCAGTAAGTTCGCTTTGGCATAAGCTACTTGCAGGTAGATGATGGAGCGCGTCTTTTGCCGGATGCCGGTCAGAATCTCATTGTAATACTGTAATGCAAGATTGTAGTTCCCTGTTGCTTCGTTATATCGTCCTTGCATATAATTGTAGGTGGTGCGATAATAAGGTTGCCTGTCCGAAAGGTAGATTTGCTCTGCTTGCAGCAGGCAGTTGTTCGCATTGCGCAGATCGTTCTTCTGGATATAGTAAGAAACATCTGTAGCAAGTGTCAGAAATTGCAGCGTCTGATGGGTCTGTATGGATTTTGATTCGGAAAGTATCTTTCTGTATTTCTCTGCTTCCTCTGTCCTTTGAGTCAGAATAAGCACCTGTATAAGTTTCAGGATAGTCATTTCTTTATAATGGTTGTTCTCCGAAGGCGAGGCGGGATAACGGATGGCTTCCTTATAAGAATCAGTGGCTTCTTCGGGCATATTGGAGCAGAAATAGGCATCTCCGATAGCTGCGCTCGAAAGGGCTATTCCTAAATCATATCTCATCGTTTCTGCTTTTTCGTACATTTGTCGCGCTTCGTCGATTGCTTTCCCGATGTCTCCGCGCAGGGAGTAGATGTAAACCACCAGTTGCCGGATGCTGAAAGACAGTTCCATCTTGTTTTCCTTTTCCAGTATAGGGCTCAGTTGCTGTCCCCAGGCGATAACGCTGTCTATCGGCGCGATGGAATCGTACGCAATGTTGTTTTCTATCAGGCGTTTCAAATTGGACAGTCGTTCGGTATTCAGGTTTACTGAATGTGAGGGGAGAATCCAGATAAACAGACCTATAGTAAATAATATATAGATATTCCTCTTCATTAAAAGTGGTGTTTTGTTGTATGTGTTATACTAGTTGCCAAAAATAAGCAAAAATCACAAAGAAGCGGTAGGTTGGCGGTGAATATTTTTCTCTTTGTGTTAATATACGTTGCTGCTTGTTCGTTTCATTGGTTCTGTTGCCGGCCATCCGGGAGCTGAGGCTTTATTCTGTGTGGATGTATATAAAAAAATCTGTCGGGGAAGTCTCCCCGACAGATTTAACCAGTAATCTAAGTGAGTTTTTCAGAATGTGATGTCCATTTTCACTACAAAAGTACGGGGAGCGGCTACTGCCATCGGGCGGTAACTGTATTCTTTATTCAACAGGTTGTTGACCATGAATTGGAAGGCGACTTCTTTGGTCGCTTTTACCCCGAAGCGCAAGTCAACGGTGGCATAGTCTGTATTATGTTTTTTCCAGTAAGTAGCCAGTGTTTCTCCTCTCGATTTTCCGAAGAGGATCGTGCGTACATAGTCCATTAAGTCTTGTTGTTGCTTTTCACGTTCGTCCATCATGAGGTAGTCCACTGCCAGTATCTTGCTCTTCCATGCAAAGTTGGCACCCAGATTGATACGCTTCCATTGAAAATCGACCGTGGCTTTAAAGCTGTGCTTCGGGCGGTATTTCAGATATTTGCCTGTATTCGACTTCTCCTTCATCTGAAGGGCGTCGGTGTATAAATCTTCTATTTCATTACGTTCCTTGTAGTCGGCATCGCGGGGCTCAGTATATACATATCCCAGATTATAGAATAGTTTCGTATTCTTGTTGAAGTCATAAACGCCGTTTGTCGAAATCTCCATACCGTAGATTTGCGCTTTCGATACGTTGTGGAACTGTGCTCCGATACCGAAACCTTTGCCGTCCGTCACCATCTGGATGGCATCGCTGATGCTGTTGATCATGCTGTAGTCTGCGTTATTGAACAGTCCGAACTGAAATTCAACCATGTCTCTGTACTCGGTATAGAATCCGGCTACGTCTACAAATCCTTGGAAGTTGCCGATCTTGTATCCTTGCTTGAATCCCAGTTCGGCATTGTAACCTTTCTCCGGTTTGATGTCGAGGTTCGGATAGATACCTACTCCTCCGATGTCCTTGCGGAGATATTTCTCGTTGATGGACGGGTTGCGGTAACCTTGTCCGGCGCTGGCACGGATAAAGCTGTAATCGGCTAACTGATAGTTCAGTCCGGCACGGAACACGGGGCGGAACGGAACTTTGGCTCCGAATATTTTCGTTTCTGCTTCACGGTGATGGTTGTTCACACGGTAGTATTCGGCTCGTACCCCTGCCGATACGCTCAGGCGGTCCCAGAAGCGCTGGTCGTACTGGAAGAAGGCGGCTACATTATCGCTTTTGTACACCTGATCCATGATGGAAGAATTGTAGCGGACGTGCTCGTAAGTCATTCCGGTAGTGATCTGTGCGCCGCCGTCCCATTTCTTGTTGAACTGGTAGTCAAGATAATAGTTATAGTTCTTGTCCGTTTTCGTCTGGACGTTGTTTCGGGTCGGATTCATTACGTTGGATAGCCAGGGGATGAGATCACTGGGGACTTGTCCGTTTTGTATGCCGTTCATCAGGTCACTTGGCAGTCCGTTGTCCATCACCCACGAGATGAGGTCACAATAATCGGCGGTGGTGGCGTTGGGGAAGATGTTGCCCAAGGAAGTGAATACCCCGTTCATGGCATCTTCCAGATTATTGTTGATCAGACCGGAACCGATGCCGACCAATGCCGGGTAGAGCGAACTGTAATCGCCGCCTGCTATATTCTGTATAGTCTGGGCGTTCGTTCCCATATTCCCAAGAATATCAGTGATGGATGCTCCCTGACTGGGCTTGACTATGTTGTCGGCACTATGGTAGAAACGTCCTTTGATCTTGTGTGACGTTCCGTTTTCCGGATTTACGTAGTTGATGAACGGGTCGATGTGGAAGTTGTTTTCTTCGCGCCCCATGTTGGTGAAAGGAGAAGGTTTGTAAACTTCTGTTGGTGATCTCCAGATGAAGAAGTCTCCGTACTGATTGGAAAGAAAGTCAACGTTTAGACCATAGTTCAATATCTTCATACCCATGTCCGGTTGATGATAAGTCAGGTTGCCGCCCATGCGGAAACGTTTGTTATATCCTTGCTGCCGGTATCCTTCATCGGTAAAGAGGTTAATGCTTCCGCTGACGTCAAAGTTGCCGATACGGCGGGAGTGGGAGAGATCGAATCCCTCATAAATAGGGTTTCGTATGCCGCTGAGAAGGTTTCCGCGCAGGATGGGTTTGACGGAATACTTGTCGTCTTTCCAGAAACTCTTGTCGCTCCATTGGTATTCGTCATTCTCGGCATCGCCATATATACCGATATAGGCGCTGAAGCGGGTTTTCGGTGTCAATCCCGGACGGGCGGTACGGATATTGATAATACCGTTGAGAGCAGACGAACCGTACAAAACGGATGAGGCTCCCTTGATTACTTCTATCTGTTCGATGTTTTCTAGAGGTACGGTGTTCCAGTTGATTTCTCCGGTTTTTGGATTTAGGGTGCTCATTCCGTCTACCAGAATCTGGCTGCGGGCACCTACTCCGTAGGTCCATCCGCTGCCGCCACGCATGGAAGGCTGTTTGTCCACAATGTCCACGCCGGGCAGCGTGCGGAGAGTAGAAGTGATATCTGTCGGTGCCTGACGGGCGATATCGCCTGCTTTCACCAAGTCCATGGATACGGTGACATTACTGAGCTTTTGCTCAAAGCGTCCGGCGCTTACCACTACCTCTTCCAGCAGCTTGGTACTTTCTTTCATGTACACGTCTTTAGTGATCACTTCACGTTTGCCGATAACAATGGGCATCAGAACGTCTTCATAACCGATATAGCTGAACACAAGGTCGACACCTCCCTCCGGAAGTTTGATTTCATACGCTCCGTTTATGTCGGACACGGTTCCCTGATTGCCGTGCAACTTGTACGTTACCGCTGCGCCAACCAAAGGTTCATTGGTATTGGCGTCATATATATGTCCTTTCAACGTCTGGGCAAAACTAGTCCCGAATCCGGCAAGGCAGATGAATAATGTCAGAATATATAGTTTTTTCATTGTTTCTGTAATTTATGTTTTTTCTTCTGGTGGAAAGTCTCATTCATTTTTGTCTGTCAGGTCGAGTCCCAAGTCCAGTTGGGTGATGATAGACCAGTTGTCATACAGTGGACCTAAATAGGAATTGTACAACATCGGACCGAAGTTAGGAATACCTTCCATCACTGGCTGAAGATGGGGGATGAAGGCTATGAGAGGACTCAGCGCTTCCCTGTTCAGATAGATATGCGTATGTCCGTTCTCCTTTTCTATCTGCATGGGGATGCCTTCCTTTATCCACGAGAAGAACATCTGAAAACTTTGGTGATCCATATTGGCGATCATAGATAATAAAGAGTTGTCCAATGATTCGCTCACAACTCCCAGTAGAGTCTTCAGTAAGAAAGGATTGGATTTCAGGATAGCATCTGCAATGCCTGCTATCAGATGAGCATCGACCGTCTGTCCCTGCCCTTGCATGACCAGGCTGATAATGCCCGGAAGGTTCAGTTTGACATAGAGAAGGTCATTTTTCAGATACCAGAAAGCCAGTCCCCGGGGAGACTCTGCATAATTGCGTCCCTGGGTTGCGGCAGTAATATCATCGGCAGACAATGTATTGAACATTAACTTCATCATAATGAAATTAATGACTTGTTGCTGGGATGCGGGATTATCCATGTCGATTTCGCTGAACTTCTGTTCCCCCAATTGCAGTTCGTCCGATGTATATTCGGCCGTAATGTTTCCGTCGGATTCCAGAGTGACACTTTTGAGTAATTGCGGTAAGAGGTATCCTCCCATGCCTTTTATAATAACGGATACGGTTGCGTACAAACTTCCCGCATCCTTTACCATCTCTAAATCCATGTCGGTATAAAGGGCTGCTGTCAGTATCTGATTGTCCGACTCTCCCCATTCATATTCGCCGGTTGTCTGATTGCGTACGACATCTTTTCCTCTGCCGCGTGTCAGTTCGCTCATCTGATAAGTTTTTATCCATTGATTTTGCGGCATCGTTACATTCAAATCCAGTTTCATCGTTTTCGGAGTAATGGAGCCGGCGTATTTCACAGTTGCTCCCGCGCACGAAACTGTTTCTCCGCTGAACGTATAGTTGTCTTCCTGCTCTGATAAGTTTATCCGGAATGATGTCTCTTTTTCTCCCGGAATGATATCGTTTAATGTCAATGTTCCTTTTTTACTGTCTTCCGTCTGAAAGTTGACGGTTTTTCCGATTAACTTTTCTCCGCTGTAGGTCAGGTCCAGAGTGGATGGTTTGATATACGAGCCATATTCCTGGCTGAGTTCTCCCGGCCAGAACAGCTTGTCATTGTAGGTTTCTTCGCAAGATGCAAGGAAGAATGTTGTACAAGCTACATAAAATAGTTTTCGTAATGTTTTCATTCTCTTTTTTGTTTTTATTTCAACGTATTTATTAAAACATTGCAAATGTCGGTTAATATTGTTTCTACATCAAGCTCTATTCTTGGTATTCGATGTTCTATTTTAACTATTTTATATGCACGTGTATTTGAATAGATAATTGTAATGTTCTCTTTTAAATAATAGATGTTCTGTTTTTCATATTTTAATAAAGGACTTGGAGGAAATTCGAATGGAAAAAGATATCTTTGTGGAACTAAATTTCTTAATTATGATCATAGATGATGCTCTTCCCAAGTTTGACCTTCCGGTCGATTTTGTTACAGATGACAGCATAACCGGCGATATTCTGAATCAATACGGTCATTTTCCCTGCCATATAAAGGCGGGAGTCTTTGTTCTTTGCACGCGGGGAACTGTACGTGCCACTATCAACCTGTCCGAGTATACCATTACCCATAATGACTTTGTGACTGTCCTCCCCGGATCATTCATACAGATTCACGAAGTATCTTCGGATACCCGTGTTTGCTTTGCGGGCTTTTCTTCGGAATTTATCTCCCGTGTGAGCTATGTAGAGACTTATCTGGATTTTCTTCCTATGATTTTGGACAACCCTATTATGACATTACAGGAAGAGGTAGCGCAATTATACCGAAACGCTTTCAGCCTGCTTATCCGTGCCTATTCTTTACCGAACACACTGGATAACAAAGAAATATTAATGTCTATTTTTACTATATTCTTTCAGGGGGTGGGTGAGTTGTATAAACGCTGTAAGCCGACTACCAACGAACCTATCAAGCGGGAACATGAACTTTATCGCCAGTTTATCCAGTTGCTGATGACTCATTATACGCAGGAACACGAAGTTTCTTTTTATGCGAAGAAGTGCGGAGTGACTCCGGCTCACTTTTCCGGTGCTATCCGTAAAGCCAGCGGGCATAGCCCTTTGGCGATTATCACGGGAATTATTATCATGAATGCCAAGGCACAATTGAAGTCAACCCGATTGCCTGTAAAGGAAATTGCTTTTTCATTAGGATTTAATAATCTTTCCTTTTTTAATAAATATTTTCGTAAACATGTGGAAATGACTCCACAGGAATATCGGGAATGCTAATGGATGACGGTAGTCAGACCGATGATGAATGGGGATGCTCCGGAGGATGGTAAAACAGCAGTTTACCGTTGAAATAAGTCCTTTGGTCGATTATATTTGTGGAGATGAAGCAGCGATTCTATCTTTGTATCAGTAATTTGGAACAATGAAGCATGGAAAGACTGCGTAAACAACAATTGCTGGAGCAGAGCATTTATGGGGCTATTTGGATTGTTATTTTTCTTCTCCCATTGATAGGAGGATACTTTGCTGTCAGTGGTGGACTTGAAAAAGAAGAAATCCGTGTAATTGTTTATGATTCGTGGTTGAGCATTCTTCCTTTTTTCGTATTGTTTCTGTTGAATAATTATGGATTAGTTCCGTATTTCCTGTTTAAGAAAAAGTACTGGTATTATATTATTTCTTTGGTTTTTCTAATCTCTACTGCTTGTTGGGTTATTCCTGATCCTTCTATGGAGCGTTTTCCAAAGGAATTCAGATATGGCGATCTTCGCAAGGGTAAAGGAAAAATCCAGAGAGACCAGATTATTAAGATGAGAGAGAAGGCTCGGCAGGAAGAGTCTGTTCATTGGGAAACGCCTCGGGCAAACGATCCGGCTTTGGAAAAAATGCAACGACCGGGCGGCTTCCCTAAACCGACTCTTTATCCCATTCCTCCCTTCACCATCCGTTACCTTATTCATTGTGTAATTGCCTTTTTGATGGTAGGGTTTAATATTGCTGTCAAGCTGTTTTTTAAATCCTTTCGTGATGAGGAAATGCTGAAAGAACTGGAGCACCAGCGTTTACAGTCGGAATTGCAGTATCTGAAGTATCAGATAAATCCGCATTTCTTTATGAATACACTGAATAATATCCATGCACTAGTGGATATTGATACGGGAAAGGCTAAGAGTACGATTGTAGAACTTTCTAAACTTATGCGCTATGTGCTTTACGAGGCCAGTAATAAAACCATTCTGCTATTGCGCGAGGTTCAGTTTCTAGAGAATTATGTCACTTTGATGAGCTTGCGCTATCCAGAGAAAGTTTCTATTGAAAAGAATTTCCCTCTTGAAGTGCCCGAAGTTCAAATTCCTCCTTTACTTTTTATTTCTTTTGTGGAGAATGCCTTTAAACATGGAGTGAGCTACAGGAAAGAGTCATTTGTCCATGTTGTAATGCAACTGGAAGAAGGAAACCGTCTTGCTTTCAGATGTACCAATAGTACGGGGACTTCGTCTGACGAGCAGCATCACGGTATCGGTTTGGAGAATATACGCAAACGGTTGCGGCTGTTGTTTGGCAATGACTACACCCTCTCCATTACTGAGGAAGATGATAAATTTGATGTATTACTTATTATACCTTTATTATAATGAAATGTATAGCGATTGATGACGAGCCTTTAGCATTGAAGCAATTAACGGATTATATATCCCGTGTCCCTTTTCTATCTTTAGTCAAGTCCTGTCAGGATGCTTTTGAGGCGATGAAGGTGTTGGCAGACGAAGAGATAGACTTGATATTTGTGGATATCAATATGCCCGATTTGAATGGACTGGATTTTATCCGCTCTTTAATCAGCCGTCCGATGGTGATCTTTACTACTGCTTATTCTGAATATGCGGTAGACGGTTTCAAACTGGATGCTGTCGATTATCTGTTGAAGCCGTTTGAATTTCAGGATTTGCTGAAAGCAGCGGATAAGGCGCGAAAACAGTACGAATACCGGCTATTGGAACAGCAGGGAGAACTGGGAAATAGTTCGCAGATCAAAGGAGATTCCTTGTTTGTAAAGAGTGACTACAAAGTGGTGCGCATTGATGTGAAAAACATCCGGTATATTGAAGGGATGAGCGAATACGTGCGTATCTGTATAGAAGGAGAGGATAAACCGGTCATAACCCTTGCCAGTCTTCAAAAAATGGAAGAACGGCTTCCAACGTATTTTATGCGGGTACATCGTTCTTACATTGTCAATCTGCGTAAGATAACCGAAGTTTCCCGACTTCGTATCATCTTTGATAAAAATACATATATTCCTGTTGGTGATAATTATAAGGAGAGATTTTCGGAACATATCAGCAAGTTGAGTTTCTCTTAAGTATTTGGCTATTTACAGTATACAAGAGAACATCATTAAACATAAAAGCTCCGGAAGTAATCTTAACTTCCGGAGCTTTTATGTTTAAATAAGAGTGAATCTTTATTTGATACCTAGTTTCTTTGCAATTTCTTTAGGAAGTGCATCTTTGTGTACCAGGATATTCATTGTTTTGTAAGCAACGAATGCTTTGGATGCATACCAGATGCCTTTGTACTTACCACTTGTACCCCAAGAGTTCTTTACCATAAAGTATTCTTTTCCATTCT
The DNA here is from genome assembly GCF_003434395.1 of Bacteroides sp. AM23-12. Classification (NCBI taxonomy): domain Bacteria; kingdom Pseudomonadati; phylum Bacteroidota; class Bacteroidia; order Bacteroidales; family Bacteroidaceae; genus Bacteroides; species Bacteroides sp. AM23-12. Next base: position 71,016 of record NZ_QTLF01000009.1, on the reverse strand, counting down.
GATCTTTGGCGATACCGTAGATTACCATTCCGTGGTCATCTGTAGTTTCCCAGTTGTCGAAAGCTGTCTGGCGCATTTCCTGAGTGATTTCCATTTCCGGAAGCGGTTTGGAAGTCAGTTCTTTGCGTTTATCGGCAGCAGTCAGACCTGTCCAGCGAGCCATATCCGAGCCGGTAAGTTCTGCTCCTTTGGCAGCATCCGGCATTACGGCAACACCGTCACGGGTGAAACCTTGTTCGCTGACGTCACTACCCCATGCGAATGTATATCCTTGCTTTACAGCGTTGTCCATTACAGCCATGAACTCGTCGAGCGGAAGATTGTAGGACAGACCATTACGCCAGTTGTCCTGAATCTCGATAGCGAATTGAGAATAGAAAGGATGGTGTGTATATGAAGTTAGTGACACATAATCTTCAGCTTTCAGTCCGAGCGATTCAGCGAAAGTCTTCGGAGTATATTCCTTGCCTTTGTAAGTGAAGTTCTCCGGGCACGTTCCCAAATAAGTATCGTAGATGGCGCTAAGACCTTTCTTCCATACCGGAGTCAGTTTAGTGAGTTTACCTTTGGCGATCGCATTGATGTATCCTTCTGCAACAGCGTCCAGTTCATTGTGTACCGGCAGTGTATCACCATACATGATACCCGGCATTGCTTCTTGCGGAACCAGTCCGTAATTCTTCATACAATAGATGATGTCATAGAAACTTCCGCCGGGAGAGAAAGAACTGTCGCCATGATAGCGTACATAGTTTGTTCCGCGGTCTTCCATTGTTTTGTGTACAACGAACATTTCCGAAAGGTCGTATTCACCTTTACCCAAACGTAGTAGTTCTGATTCCAGGAATCCCAAAGCAGAGAAACTCCAGCAAGTACTTGAACGATTCTGGTTCTTGATAGAAGTAATCGGATTTTCTTTCACTGTTGTGAAAACGAAGCCCTCTTCGGGTTTTGCGTCTTGTGCCATTGCGCTCAGGCTGAACAAGCCTAAGGCAGCGATAAGGATACTCTTTTTCATTCTGATGAAATTAATATTAAATTGTTTTGGTTACAAAGATATGGATTCCTTGGGGGAATTCCATATTCTTGCATAGATTTTGCATAAAAAAAGAGTAGAAAATGCTGTATCCCACCTTCTCTACTATACAAAAAGAGGAAAAGGCAATCGTATGTGATCACCTTTTCCTCTTTCTACATTTATTTTATTTTGATTCCGAGACTTTCTAAATCATCGAGAGTAACAGTATAATTCTCTCTGCTTTTCATCCGTTTCATTACTAACTGTCCGACTTGTTCGGCATCCCTTTTCTCCATGAAAGGTTTTTTACCGGAAATACAGGGTATGAAAGGCTGAAAAATCGTTATATGATTGTTGTGAGATATTTGATAGCCATATCCTCCGTTTACCTCAATCACTTCCATTGAAAAAGAAGGATCAGAAGAATCTGTATTAGAAAAAGATGCTTTGGAAAAAGACAGACAAGCGATTACTGTCAATATTCCTGCAACAGAGCATCCGAGTATCTTTTTCTTAGTCATTCTCTTCCCATTCATATGGATGTAACTCCCATGTATCGTCATAATAATAGCTGCTACTGCCTCCGGTAGTGATAATACCTCGTCTGCCGGTAGCGAAACAAACCGCTTTGATGCGTGAACTTCCTTTGAAAGGAGTGTAGTCAAAACCATCTTCCGTTTCACTGCTGCGCCATAAGTCTTTAGCAGGATCGTATATCCAGTAATTACTTCGGAAGCTACCGGAGGCTGTTTGTCCTAAAGTGATATATGCCTGATCGTCTATAATAAAAGCACAGCCGTAGGTGCGGGTGATTGATTTGTAATCGTCATCATAGTCGTCACTGCTCTGGTCTGTAATGTCACGGAGACGTACCCATTTGTTCTCTTCACTTTTGCTGGGATCGAACTTCCAGAAGTCATCGACATCCTTACCATTGTTTGTTCCTCCGACAATGTAGGCGACATTATCGATAATAAAGGAGAGTCCGCCGGTTCTTTTCTGACCGCCGAATCCGTTGACGATAGTCCATTGGCTGCCGGAAGCGGCTGTCGGATCAAAGCGGTAAAAGTCCTTGGTCTGTTTATCATCTTTAGACTGACCGGTGCCTACATAACCGTAATTACCGATAGCGAAGGCTATGGCGTTGATTCGGGCATCTCCGGGGTAGTCATCCATCTGTTTCCAGGTGTCCGTTGCCGGTTCATATTCCCATGTATCTTTTAAATATGCATATCCTCCGGTATGTAGTGGATCGTCATCTCTGTATACGGTATATCCCGTAGTCACATATCCTTTGGAGTTGATCGCAAATCCGACAGCCCCGTTCCGGGCCGCCGCCTCTTCGGGAAGGTCGGCACATTGCGTCCACCAGTCGTTATCGATATTATATTCCCAACAGTCTCTTTCCCGCTGGTCTTTTCCCCGATATCCACCGCACAAATATCCCCGGTTATCTATCACAAATCCGGCTGCGTCCTCCCTTGCCCTTCCGTCGAAATCAGAACGGCGATACCACACACCTAATGTGTCGTCATCATCATCTGAACATGAGAACATGGATAGCATAGCTATTGATACTAATAACAGTTGTAGTTTTTTCATTATTTCCATTCGTTTTATTACGTTTTAAACTTGGGGCAAATGTAGCTATCAATGCGGTTGAAGAAAAAAGATATCGACAAATAGCCCTATTTTCTCTATCGAACAAAACCGAGTCTATAAATAGCGGGAAATAGTCGATTAATTTTGGGGATGCTTTCCTAAAGGGGTTCCTTTGCAACTCAAAAATAATATTCATTATGAGACTATTAATTACACTTTTTTATTCATTACTCTTATTTTGTACAATATTCTCCTGTAGGGATGAATCTTCTTCCATTGGAAGTAAATGGGTAGAGAGTTCTTTTATAAATGTAGTGACAGATACGTGTATGGTGACTCTGAGCACATTATTAGCCGACTCGCTGGCAACTTCGGGAGATACGATCTGCCAGATCGGGCGATTTAAGGATGCTCTTTACGGAGAAATAAAAACTTCGTTTTATGCAGAATATCAAGTACCTTCTCACTCACTTAATGAGACTACTGACTATCAGTTTGACTCTATCACGTTCAAATGGTATACTTCCGGGGATTATCTGGGGGATACGCTGGTCTATCATCGTATTGACTTATATAGTTTATCGCAAGGACTCTCTCTGGAAGATAACGGTTACCTGTTTAATAAGACCAACGTTAGCTATAATCAGAATAATCATCTTGGTTCTGTCTCTATACGTCCTACACCCGGCTATCGGAACGAGTTGCATGAAACGCGCCTGCCTGACGAATGGGGAAAGAAGTGGTTTAATTTAATGCTGGAAGATGATGAATGTATGGAGTCTCAGGAGCGTTTCCGGGCTTTCTTCAAAGGAATAGCTTTTATTCCCGATGAAAACGGGACGTGCATCAACGGCTTTCAGGTGAACGATTCGAGTTTTTGTATTACCCTCTATTATCATGAACTGAAAGAGAAGCCTACGGAACAGACCTTAGTGTTCAATGCCAGCACTTCACTGAACTACACCAAGGTGGAACATGACCGTACTAATACTCCTTTGGAGAATCTCAAGGCAGGAACAGATTATGAACTGCCTTCTTCCGAGAGCGAACATCAGGTGTATCTGCAAGGGCTGACCGGTATGTATATCAATGTCGAATTTCCCTATCTGAATAATCTGAATCAGACCGGAAGGCTTGTTTCCATTGAAAGTGCAGTACTCAAGCTATATCCTATCAAGGGTACGTATAACGGCAAGTATCCATTGCCGAAATCGTTGTCTCTCTATACGGCAGACCAGAATAACGCCACTCAGAGTGTCATTACTGATATCTCGGGAAATACCGTACAAACGGGAAGCCTGGTGGAAGATAATGTCTATTATGAAGATACTCACTATTCGTTTGATATCACCTCGTTTATTCAGAATAATCTGGGGACAGCGGGGGAGAGCCGTGAGAAACTGCAAATATTCCTCTCTGACAATGCTTTTTATAATACCGTTCAGGGAGTGGTGCTGGGAGATAGCAAACATCCTGTGAATGACCATGATAATAATGTATCACTCACTATTTATTATAAGACATATACGAAATGAAAAGAAGAGTTTTATCTATCCTTATACTAGGTGCGAACTTATTGAATGTAGCTGCCCAAAATATGACGAGTTCTCCGGTTTCCATGTTCGGACTCGGCGAATTGTCCACCGGAGAAGGCGGAATTTATTCCGGTTTGGGTGGAGTCGGCATTGCATTGCGTGGAGAAAATGTGATTAATAGTGCCAATCCGGCTTCTTTAACGGGATTATTGCCGCAGTATTTCTTTTTCGATTTGGGTGTCAGCGGGTCTTATCTGAAATATTCACAGTCAGGAGCGAGCAATCATTCTCTGAATGGTAATCTTAATAATTTGGCTGTTGGATTCCGTATAGCTCCCCGTTGGTATGGAGCTATTTTTATGGCTCCTGTCAGTAGTGTAGGGTATGCCATATCGCTCGATCAGGATGTGGCGGGTACGGACGGAAGTACGGTGACTTCACTTTTTCAAGGTGAGGGAGGGTTATCCAAAATGGGCATCAGTGTTGCGCACGAACTGTGGAAAGGGCTTTCACTGGGTGCAAACTTTTCTTATGTGGGAGGAAGTATTTCACAAACAGAAACTCAAGGGAGTGCAACTGAAAGTAATAGTTCGCATAAACATACGATTTATGCTGATTTCGGATTGCAGTATACCTATAAGCTGGATTATTACCGTTCGGCAGTGGCGGGAGTCGTATATGGATATTCTCAAGACTTGATGCAGGATAATGATCATGCGGTGAGTAGTAGCAGTTCCAGCGGAAACATTGAAGAAAAAGGAAAAAAGTATCGCACTTGTTTGCCGCAGTTTATCGGCTTCGGAGCGTCTTATACTACGTTGCGCTGGATGGCTTCCATCGACTATAAATTTGTTGACTGGAGCCGGCTGGAGTCTTCGCATTCCAGTATAAGTTTTCGTAATCAACATCGTTTGATGCTGGGAGGCAGCTATACATTGGGAAATCCTTATAGTAAACCGGTACGTTTATTGCTAGGAGCAGGTATGGGCAACTCATATATTTCAGTGCATGATAAGACGACAACGAATTATTATCTGAGTACCGGACTTAATTTTGAGTTTCGTAGCCGCAGTACGCTTTCTTTAGGAGTGAAATATACAGATCAACTGAAGGTGAATTCGGGGAGATTTAAAGAGCAGAAACTTTCTTTTTTTCTGAATCTGACTTTCTCGGAAAAGACTTATAAGGCAAAATTGAAGTAACTGGCGGGGTATTTTCTTTATCTGGCGGGGTAGGGAGAGCATTCATAATATAGAGGTAGGTGTGTCAAAAGTAACTAAATTCCCCTCCTTCCCGAAGGAGGAGAGTTTAGTTACTTTTGACACACCTACCTCTATTATTTATTGCCTTTCGGTGTCACTACATAGTCTTCTTTTATAAACTCATCATAAACCCGTTTAGGATGATCGAATGCTGCGGTTCCATTCCTCTGTTCGTTGAAGTTTTCCCGGCGGAATTGTTTCAGCTTCAGGTTGTCTTCGGCATATTCTCTTAACTTCTTATGTTCACGTCCATAAAGTGAACTTTCAGTAACATCAGAATCAAGCAGGCTTTCTTTAGGAGTGATGGTGGGCAGGAGCACTTGTTCCAATAGTCCACGATAGGCACCGTTATATTCACACCAGACAAGATCGTTGGCAACGAATATACGATAGAAGTACTTTGACCATGCGGTTTTGATTTCGATGGATTGAGCGTAAATCTCAATCGTTGCTTCTGAACCATACGCTTGGTCACGGATCACGACGGTCGTCCGACCGCTGATTTCTTCCTTCACGGAAGTTTGCCATTTGTCGGAATGCAGGATTTCCTCAATGAGTTCCGGCAACTTTTCTTTAATTTCAAACTGTATTCTCATGGTGCTTGCCTGCGGGCAGGACTTTTTTTGAATTTCCTACTTAAAACAATTAAGCTAGCCTAAAGTTACATAGATTGAAGCAAAAAAACAAGATTTTGTTTGAATATTTACTATTTTTGCCAAACTATCTGCCTTTTTCGTTTGTTTTTATTATAATTATGCAACAAATAGCAAAAAAACAAGTTTATGCAGAATAAAGCCCGGAAGAATTATATTATTTATGTACTTATGCTCCTTCTGTTTGGAGGGTTGATTTATGTTGCTATTGAAGAGGGCGACAGGTTTTCACATCATGCTGCGAACACGTTAAACACGCTACAAGACGGGCCTTTTGCCATGTTTCTACAATTTATGCAAGATAATCTGCATCATCCGCTGACGACGTTACTTATTCAGATTATTGCCGTATTGTTGATGGTACGTCTTTTCGGTTATTTGTTTAGTCTTATCGGGCAACCGGGAGTGATTGGAGAAATCGTAGCAGGTATTGTCTTGGGGCCTTCTGTTTTGGGACTTTTTTCCCCGGAAGCTTTTCATTTTCTGTTCCCTGTCCATTCGCTGACCAATCTTGAATTGCTGAGTCAGGTCGGGCTGATCCTTTTCATGTTCGTTATCGGTATGGAACTGGACTTCAGTGTGCTGAAAAATAAGATAAATGAAACGCTGGTGATCAGTCATACCGGTATTTTAGTACCTTTCTTTTTGGGTATCCTGTCTTCTTATTGGATTTACGAAACGTATGCCGCCGATCATACTCCTTTTCTGCCTTTTGCCTTGTTTATAGGCATCTCCATGAGTATTACCGCTTTCCCCGTGCTGGCGCGTATCATTCAGGAACGAAATATGACCAAAACTCCTTTGGGGACTCTTGCGATTGCTTCTGCAGCTAATGATGATGTGACTGCATGGTGTTTGCTGGCTGTTGTTATTGCTATTTCAAAGGCGGGTAGCTTTGCCAGTGCTCTCTATTCTGTGGGATTGGCTGTAGCGTATATTGCAGTCATGTTTTTGGTTGTGCGTCCGTTTTTGAAAAAGGTGGGAGAGGTGTATGCCAATAAGGAGGCGATCAATAAAACGTTTGTGGCATTTATCCTGCTGATTTTGATTATTTCTTCCTGTCTGACAGAGATTATCGGTATTCATGCTTTGTTCGGAGCATTCATGGCAGGAGTGGTGATGCCGTCGAATCTGGGTTTCCGAAAGGTGATGATGGAAAAGGTGGAAGACATTTCTTTGGTTTTCTTCCTGCCGTTATTCTTTGCTTTCACAGGTTTGCGTACGGAGATAGGTCTGATCAATAGTCCGGAGTTATGGATGGTGTGTTTGCTGCTAGTGACAGTGGCCATAGTCGGTAAGCTCGGTGGCTGTGCCATAGCTGCCCGTCTGGTAGGTGAGTCATGGAAGGATAGTCTGACGGTGGGTACTTTAATGAATACGCGCGGATTGATGGAGCTGGTGGCATTGAATATTGGTTACGAAATGGGAGTTCTTCCCCCGTCTATTTTCGTAATTTTGGTCATTATGGCGCTAGTTACAACCTTTATGACCACTCCGCTGCTACATTTGGTCGAACGTTTCTTTGTACATCGGGAAGAAAAGTTATCTTTGAAGCGCAAACTTATATTTTGCTTTGGTCGTCCGGAGTCCGGGCGCAGTCTGCTTTCCATTTATGATTTGTTATTCGGGAAGCAGTTGAAGAAAGAACATGTGATTGCAGCGCATTATACAGTGGGTACGGATTTGAATCCGTTGGATGCACAGCATTATGAAAGCGAAAGCTTTGCTTTACTTAATCAAAGAGCTGTCGAACTGAATATTCAGGTAGACAATCACTATCGGGTGACGGATAAGCTGGTACAGGAAATGATTCATTTTATTCGCAAAGAGCACCCTGATATGTTGCTTTTAGGAGCCGGTAGCCATTACCGTCCCGAAATGCCGGGAACTCCGGGAGCTATTTTATGGCTGACGCTCTTCCGTGATAAGATTGACGACATAATGGAACAGGTGAAATGTCCTGTTGCCGTATTTGTGAATCGTAGTTATCGGGAAGGAGCACTGGTTAGTTTTGTTCTGGGAGGAATGATTGATGTATTCCTGCTTTCGTATCTGAATATAATGTTGCAAAACGGTCATTCGGTGCGCCTTTTCCTTTTTGAAACGGACGATGAAGAGTTTCATCAGTGCATAGATGACTTGTTGGCTCATTATGCTGATCAGATAGTAGTGGTGTGGTTTGCAGGAGTGGAAGAATTAGTAACCAAAGAGAAAGATGGATTGCTGGTAATGAGCCATCTTTCCTATACAAAATTATCCGAGGATGAGCTTGTGATGCGGGAATTGTCATCGTTGCTGGTTATTCGTCGGAATAAGAATAAGGGAGAAAAAAATGAAAGACTTGAAATTGGATGAGCATACAGGTTTAGTACTTGAAGGAGGCGGAATGCGGGGAGTATTCACTTGTGGGGTACTTGACTATTTAATGGATCATGATATTCGTTTTCCTTATGTGATCGGGGTATCGGCAGGAGCCTGTAACGGCTTGTCGTATGCATCCCGTCAGCGTGGTCGTGCCAAGTTCAGTAATATTGACCTGCTGGAGAAATACAATTATATCGGCCTGAAGCATCTGCTCAGGAAGCGTAACATTCTCGACTTTGATTTACTTTTCAACGAATTTCCCGAACATATTCTTCCTTATGATTATGATACATACTTTGCTTCTCCCGAACGTTTCGTGATGGTAACCACGAATTGTATGACAGGAGAAGCTAACTATTTTGAAGAGAAACGGGATAAAAGCCGTGTGATTGATATTGTCCGGGCGTCCAGTAGCCTGCCTTTTGTTTGTCCTGTCACTTACGTGGATGATGTTCCGATGCTTGATGGAGGAATTGTTGATTCTATTCCCTTGCAGAGAGCTATTGCGGACGGTTACACCCGTAATGTGGTTGTACTTACCCGTAATCGCGGTTACCGGAAAGACACGAAAGATATCCGTATTCCATCCTTTGTCTACCGGAAATATCCGAAGTTGCGCGAGGCATTGAGTCGTCGGTGTGCAGTTTACAATAAACAGCTGGAAATGGTGGAACAGATGGAAGATGAAGGAAAGATCATCGTCATCCGTCCGCAGAAACCGGTGATGGTGGACCGGATTGAACGGGATGTACAGAAACTGACAGAATTTTATGAGGAAGGATACGACTGTGCAAGAAACCTGTTCGAATTCTAAGTAAATAATAAATGACCTGTTTTGTTGATAGTCTGCATGAAGAATGCGGACTATATCTGTGATATTTATATATTTCTGTATAATATTTCTACAAATACTCTTCTTTTTCTTCAATTAATCCGATTTTAAGTCATTATTAATTCGTTTTTGTGGTATTTATTAAGGGATGCCCCTTTACTTTGCTGAAAAATATTTTTGGGCAGACTTAATAACATAACATGAAAAATAAAAGAATAACATGGTAAAAAGGTTTGATTGGTTGTTGGTGTGTTTATTGTTTTCAATAGGGGTGATGGCACAATCCGGCGGGAAACAGTATAATTCTTACAAGGGATTGGTCATGGCAGGTTATCAGGGGTGGTTCAACACCCCTGGTGACGGCTCGGGCCGTGGTTGGCATCATTATAATGGACGTAATGGTTTTCGGCCGGGGTCATGCTCGGTAGACCTTTGGCCTGAAGTGTCGGAGTATAAGAAACTCTATAAGACTGAGTTTTCCTTTGCTGACGGTAAACCGGCTTATGTTTTTTCTTCTCATGATGAATCTACGGTAGATGTACATTTTAAATGGATGCAGGAGTATGGACTGGACGGAGTATTTATGCAACGTTTTATTACGGAGATACGGAACGAAAGCGGATTGAAACATTTTAATAAGGTGTTGAATTCAGCGATGAAATCTGCTAATAAATACGAACGGGCTATCTGCGTGATGTACGACCTGAGCGGCATGCAACCGGGAGAAGAGCAGTTATTGCTGAAAGATATAGCAGAAATAGCAGAACGCTATTCTTTAAAAGACCATGCAAAGAACCCCTCTTATCTGTATCACAATGGTAAACCGCTGGTTACGGTTTGGGGAGTCGGATTTAATGATAATCGTCGCTATGGGCTGAAAGAAGCCGCTCATATTATTGACGGCTTGAAGTCACAGGGATTCAGTGTGATGCTTGGAGTACCTACGCAGTGGCGTACACTGAATGGGGACACAGAATCAGATCCCCGCCTGCATGAGCTTATCCGAAAATGTGATATCATGATGCCTTGGTTTGTAGGGCGTTATAATGAAACGACTTATCCCAAGTATCAGAAACTGGTGGAAGAAGATATTCAGTGGGCAAAAAAGAATCAGGTAGATTATGCTCCGCTGGTTTTCCCCGGTTTCTCATGGGGAAATCTGAAGGGGAAAGATCATAATTCGTTTATTCCCCGCAATAAAGGTTCTTTCCTTTGGACACAATTGATGGGAGCCATTCGGGCGGGTGCTGAAATGATCTACGTGGCTATGTTTGATGAAATAGATGAAGGGACGGCCATCTTTAAATGTGCTAAGAAGGTGCCCGTAGGTAAAAGTACATTTGTACCCCTTGAAGAAGGCGTGGAAAGCGATCATTATTTGAAATTGGTGGGAGAGGCCGCTAAGATTTTAAGAAAGGAAAAAGCTGTGGCATTTAGTACAAAGCTGGATACGAAAAGTCCGAATCCTTTTATCCGGCATATGTATACCGCTGACCCGTCAGCGCATGTATGGGAAGATGGCAGATTGTATGTGTACGCTTCTCATGACATTGCTCCTCCGCGCGGATGCGACTTGATGGACCGCTATCATGTATTCTCGACCGATGATATGATTAACTGGACGGATCATGGAGAAATCCTGAGTTCCGACCAGGTGCCGTGGGGACGGAAAGAAGGAGGTTTTATGTGGGCTCCGGATTGTGCTTACAGAAACGGCACCTACTATTTCTACTTCCCCCATCCCAGCGAAACAGACTGGAATGATAGCTGGAAGATCGGTGTAGCTACCAGTGACAAGCCTGCGGAGGGATTCAAAGTACAGGGATATATTGAGGGAATGGATCCGATGATCGATCCTTGTGTATTTGTGGACGATGACGGACAGGCCTATATCTACAATGGTGGCGGTGGCACCTGCAAAGGTGGCAAACTGAAAGATAATATGATAGAACTGGATGGCCCCATGCGGACTATGGAGGGACTCTCAGACTTCCACGAAGCGACCTGGATACATAAGTATAACGGAAAATATTACTTGTCTTATTCTGATAATCACGACGACGGAGAAAAACATAACCGAATGTGTTATGCCATCAGTGATTCACCTCTGGGGCCTTGGGAATACAAGGGAATTTACATGGAACCCACCGATAGTTATACCAACCACGGCTCTATTGTCGAGTTCAAGGGACAATGGTATTCTTTCTATCACAACAGTGCATTGTCCGGTCATGATTGGCTGCGCTCTATCTGTGTGGACAAACTGTACTACAATCCGGACGGCACTATAAAAATGGTGAAGCAGACTAAATAACAGATAGATCGATACACAGGCAATTAATAAATAGAATCCTTATAATAGTTGAAAAACGAATATAGCATGAAAAACAAAATGAAATGGATATTGGCAGTAGGATTATTGTCATGTTCGGTAGCAATGGCACAGCAACAGAGTGATATATTATCGGTATCTGCTTCTGCAAATGCAGAAAATGCTGCTTTAGCCTTTGACAGGAATGTAAAAACGATGTGGACAATCCCTTCTCAGGCACTAAAGGCTGAACAATGGCTGATGTTTACCATTCAGCAGCCCGGAGATGTTTGTGAACTGGACCTTCAGATGCAGGGTATCAATAAGAATGAACTGAAAGAAGTACTGGATATCTTTGTCACTTATGACCCCATGAATCTGGGAACTCCCGTGAACTACCGGATCGAAGGGAGCGACAAACAGATGAAAGTCAAATTCACTCCTAAATACGGTGCACACGTCAAGCTGAATTTTAAGCAAGGAAAGCTGGATAAGCCTTTCTCTCTGAAAGAAATTTCAGTTCTTGTGGCAGAAAAGGTATTGACGGACAGTCAGGGAAAAGTAACCGACCGTCGGTATATGGACGCGTCACTGCCGGTAGAAGAACGGGTGGAAAGTTTGTTGGCAGTGATGACTCCGGAGGATAAAATGGAACTGATCCGTGAAGGATGGGGTATTCCCGGTATTCCTCATTTGTACGTGCCTCCTATCACAAAGGTAGAAGCGGTGCATGGTTTCTCTTATGGTAGCGGTGCTACTATCTTCCCCCAGGCTTTGGCGATGGGAGCTACCTGGAACAGGAAGCTGACGGAAGAAGTGGCTATGGTGATCGGAGACGAGACAGTGGCTGCCAATACCAAACAGGCATGGTCGCCGGTGTTGGACGTTGCACAGGATGCACGTTGGGGGCGCTGTGAAGAAACTTTCGGAGAAGACCCTGTATTGGTGTCACAAATAGGAGGTGCATGGATCAAAGGATACCAGTCCAGAGGATTGTTTACTACTCCCAAGCATTTCGGCGGACATGGTGCCCCGTTGGGCGGACGTGATTCACATGATATAGGACTGTCCGAACGTGAGATGCGCGAGATTCATCTGGTTCCGTTCCGTCATGCGATCCGTAATTATGACTGCCAGTCTTTGATGATGGCCTATTCCGACTATATGGGAGTTCCGGTTGCCAAGAGCAAAGAACTGCTGCAACAGATATTGCGTCAGGAATGGGGATTCAACGGGTTCATCGTCAGTGACTGTGGCGCTATCGGAAATCTGACAGCCCGTAAACACTACACGGCAAAAGATAAGATTGAAGCTGCCAATCAGGCATTGGCTGCCGGCATTGCGACCAATTGCGGTGATACTTACAATAATAAAGAAGTGATTCAGGCGGCAAAAGACGGTCGTATCAATATGGAAGATCTGGACAATGTATGCCGTACGATGCTGGGTACGATGTTCCGCAACGAACTTTTTGAAAAGAACCCTTGCAAACCACTGGACTGGAAGAAAATATACCCGGGATGGAACTCGGACAGCCATAAGGAAATGGCACGTCAGGCGGCACGTGAATCAATTGTAATGCTGGAAAACAAAGAGAATCTTCTTCCTTTGTCAAAGACACTGCGTACGATTGCGGTACTGGGTCCCGGTGCAGATGACCTGCAGCCGGGCGATTACACTCCGAAATTGCTTCCGGGACAACTGAAATCGGTATTGACAGGTATCAAAGGTGCAGTAGACAAGCAGACCAAAGTTCTTTATGAACAGGGATGTGACTTTACCAATCCGGACGAAACCAATATTCCGAAAGCTGTGAAGGCAGCTTCCCAATCAGATGTCGTGATTATGGTACTGGGTGACTGCTCTACCAGTGAAGCGACCAATGATGTCCGTAAGACATGTGGAGAAAATAACGACTGGGCGACTTTAATCCTTCCGGGCAAACAGCAGGAATTGCTGGAAGCAGTCTGTGCAACAGGAAAGCCGGTGATACTGATTCTTCAGGCAGGCCGTCCTTATGATATTCTGAAAGCATCCGAAATGTGCAAGGCTATCTTAGTAAACTGGTTGCCGGGACAAGAAGGTGGTCCGGCTATGGCAGATGTACTGTTTGGTGATTACAATCCTGCCGGTCGCCTGCCGATGACATTCCCGCGTCACGTAGGACAACTTCCTTTGTATTATAACTTCAAGACTTCAGGACGCCGTTACGAATATGTAGATATGGAATATTATCCGCTTTACCGTTTCGGATTCGGACTTAGCTACACTTCATTCGAATATTCTAATCTGAAGATACAGGAAAAGGCGAATGGCAATGTGGAAGTTCAGGCTACAGTGAAGAACGTAGGAAGCCGTGCGGGTGATGAAGTCGCTCAGCTATATGTGACGGATATGTATGCCAGTGTGAAAACCCGTGTTATGGAATTGAAAGACTTTGCCCGTATTCATTTGCAGCCGGGAGAATCGAAGACTGTTTCGTTTGAAATGACTCCATATGATATTTCATTGCTCAATGACCGGATGGACAGAGTCGTGGAAAAAGGAGAGTTTAAGATCATGGTAGGCGGAATGAGTCCCGATTACGTAGCTAAAAATGAAATCAAACATAGTGTAGGCTATAGTGATAACAAGAAAGGTGTCACGGGAATGCTTAATTATACACATGAGTTTGGTGCCAATTTCGATCTTGCCGTGTCCAAGGTAGAAGAGAACCTTGTCAAGAATCAGAAGACAGTGTGGGTGAGTGTGAAAAATACAGGTACGTTGATGGATATCGGTAAGGTGGAAATGTTTGTGGATGGTAAGAAGGTGGGAGATGCCATTCATTATGAACTGGGAGCAGGCGAAGAAAAACTGATTCCGTTCAAGCTGGCAAAAGAGAATAAGCAGCCTGTAGCGTTTACGACCAAATACAAGATGGTGTCTTTATAAGATTCCTTTAATAGTAAATGAATGATAACTTTTACCGGATAAGTGATATGTATCAGAGGCTTATAACCTGTTTTGGACTGTTACTGATTGTTTCCAGTCTCTTCGTAAGGGCAACCGAACCGGTTCATGACGTACCGGTCAAGATACGAATCGCTGACTTTAAGGATGCCAAGGCCGGTGCTGTAAGCTATACATTTGATGATGGATTGCGCAATCAGTATCTGATTGCTGCTCCCATCATGGAGAAGTTGCAGATACCGGGAACATTCTTTGTCATTCCCGGGCAGGTCTCGGTTACGCTGCAGGAAGCTGAGGCCAAGAAGCCGGGTGCATGGGGAGGTGTTACCTGGGAGGAGATACGTACATTGGCGGCTAAAGGTTTTGAAATCGGTAATCATGGGTACAGTCATAAGAATCTGGTGACTCAGGTAAAAGAACCGGAAGAACTTGAACATGAGATAGAAAATAGTGCCGATATGATCCGAAAGGAAACGGGTATTTTCCCCGTTTCTTTTTGTTACCCTTACAACAGCTTCAATGAGCAAGTCGAAAAGATCGTAGAAAAACGTCATGTTGTAGCCCGTACTTTTCAGCAAGGCATTGGAGCCAGAGATACCACGGCAGAGAATATCAATCAATGGGTTGATAAACTGATTAGCCAGAGGAAATGGGGCGTAGCTATGATTCACGGTTTGACAGACGGATTTGATCCGCTTCGCCCTGATGTTTTTGAATCTCATCTGACTTATGCGAAGAAGCATGAAAAAGATCTTTGGATCGATACTTTCGGTACTATCGGCCGATACATCAGACAGCGTGATGCGACCACTATCAAGGACGTGAAAATCGATTCTAATTCAGTGTCTTTTATTCTGAATTGTAATTTAAATAAAGAACAGTTTGATATTCCGCTGACTCTCGTTATCTTAACGGAAAACAAAGTAACTGAGGCGAAGGCGAAACAAGGAAGGGAATCCCTTCCTGTCACGATACAGGATAAACAAATAATGATTCACTGTACTCCCGATTCCAAACGGGTCACAGTGAAATGGAAATATAGTAATGTAGATATAGACTTATAAATAAAATGAAACGACTTCTTTTCATATCATGGATATTCTTGTTGTCCGTAAGCTTTGGGCTGACAAAGATGAAAGCCGATGTACGGATGCCGCTGATCTTCGGTGATCACATGGTGTTGCAGCAAGACACAAAGATTGCCATCTTTGGATGGGCTGATGCCGGAGAAACCGTAGAGGTAGTCTTTGCCGGACAGAAAGTGAAAACGACTGCTGACACTGACGGAACATGGAGAGTGAACCTGAAACCGATAAAAACAAAGAAAGAAGGGCAGACTCTGACGATTGCCGGTAAGAACAAACTTGTCTACTCGGATGTGTTGGTAGGCGATGTATGGGTTGCTTCTGGACAATCGAATATGGAATGGGGAATGAAGGTAAGAAAAGAATATGCTGACGATATAGCCGCTTCGGAAGATCCTTTGCTGCGTTTGTTCTTTGTTCCCAAGAATACGTCGTTAGAGCCATTGACCGATATTGAAGTTCCTCAGGGAACATCTAACCCCGAACGGGCTGCCAGATGGGTGCTTTGTACACCGGAGATGTTGGCTAAGATCAATGGACAAGGCTTTTCGGCAACAGCTTATTACTTTGCACGTGATATGCGTGCTGCAAACGGACGCCCGTTGGGAGTTATCCAGTCCGCATGGGGAGGTACGCGTGCAGAAGCCTGGACCAGCCTTTCCGGATTGAAACAAGAACCGGCTTTGGCTCACTATGTAGCTGCGTATGAGAAGAATGTGAAAGATAATCCGGAAATACTCGCCACTTATCCACAGAAACAGAAAGAATTTGATGAAGCGGTAAGGGAATGGGATAAGACCGTAGGAAAAGAATGGAATCAGGCACAAAAAGAATGGGCGATAGCTGTGCAGGCAGCACAAGCAGCAGGAAAGCCGGCTCCTCCCAAACCACAGCCCAGAGTTCCCCGTCCGCCCAATCCGCGTAAACCGAATGGGGGAAATAACGGTCCGTCCAATCTGTTTAACGCAATGATTTCTCCTTTAATCCCTTTGAGTATAAAGGGAGTCATCTGGTATCAGGGAGAATTTAACTCCGGCGGCTCTGGAAAAGAATATGCTACCTTGTTCTCCCGGATGATTACGGATTGGAGAGAGAAATGGGGAATCGGTGATTTTCCTTTCGTATATGTGCAGCTTCCCAATTTCGAACCGGTAGATCCCGAGCCGTCTGTCGAAGGAAACGGCTGGCGCTGGGTACGGGAAGGACAGCTGAAGGCCTTGAATCTGCCCAACACGGCAATGGCTGTGACAATCGATGTAGGAGATCCTTTCGATTTGCATCCGGTAGATAAATACGATGTCGGACACCGGCTGGCTCTTGCTGCCCGGAAACTGGCGTACGGAGAGAAAATTGTCGGCATGGGACCTCTTTATAAAAAGATGTCTGTGAAAGGAAATAAGATCATTCTGGAGTTTACCAATCAGGGTAAAAAACTGGTGATGGGAACTTCTCCGTACATTCCGGCAGGAAAACCGCCTCATCCGAAACCGACGAAGCTGACAGGCTTCGGCATTGCGGGAGCGGACCGTAAGTTTGTATGGGCGGATGCGGTGATTGAAGGAAATAAGGTGATTGTGTCCAGCAGTGAAGTGGCTGTACCTGTGGCCGTACGTTACGGATTTTCCAATAGCCCCCGTTGTAACCTGTATAATGAGAAAGGCTTGCCGGCATCTCCTTTCCGTACGGATAGCTGGGATAAATAACACGAACCGGCGAACTAATAAACAGAAAAACACCATGAAAAGAGCTACTTCCCTATTAATGGCAAGCGTATTGGCAGGATGTATCGCTTCCTGCTCATCAGAGAAACGAATGCCCCGGCATCGGATTGTAACGAATCCGATCAACCTGAACTATCGTTTCCAGCCGAAAGACGAATCGCGTCGCGAAGCCGCCGATCCGGTCTTGGAATACTTTAAAGGATATTACTATCTGTTTGCTTCCAAGTCCGGAGGTTACTGGCGTTCTGAAGATTTAGCGGATTGGGAATACATTCCCTGCACTACCATACCGACTCTGGAGGATTATGCTCCTACCATTCTTCCTGTCGGAGATACGCTGTACTTTACCACTTCCAGCGGTAAAACTCAGATATTCAAGAGTGCCCATCCTGAAAAGGATGCGTGGGAACCGGTAGATACGAAGCTGACTTACCGGCTTCATGATCCGGCTTTCTATAGAGACGATGATGGGAAAGTGTATATGTATTGGGGATGCTCGGATAAAGATCCTATCATGGGCGTGGAAGTAGATCCGAAAGACGGTTTCCGTGCCATTGGAGAAGCCAGAGCGTTGATCGAACACCACGGAGATAAATATGGATGGGAAGTGCCCGGAAAGAATAATGAAGAGCCGCGTCAGGGATGGAATGAAGGACCTTGTATGCTGAAATATGAAGGACGTTATTATTTGCAGTATGCAGCTCCGGGTACTCAGTATCGCATCTATGGTGACGGGATTTATGTAGGAGATAACCCGTTGGGACCTTTTGAATATATGGAAGATAATCCATTCTCCTTTAAGCCGGGCGGATTTATCGGTGGGGCAGGGCATGGCCATACCTTTCAGGATAAGTATGGCAACTACTGGCATATAGCATCTATGACAATCTCCGTTCGCCATTCTTTTGAACGGAGACTGGGACTTTTTCCGGTAGCAATCTCTGCCCGCAACGGAATGTATGCCCATACAGCCTGGTCGGATTATCCTTTCTATATACCCGACAAAAAGGTGGACTTCAATAAGACCGATCTGAGTATGGGATGGAATCTGCTTTCTTTCCGGAAACCTGTTTCCGATTCCTCCTCTCTTCCCGGCTATGAACCGGACAAAGCCAATGATGAACAAATCGAAACCTGGTGGGCCGCTCAAACCGGAAAGAAGGGAGAATGGCTTCAGATTGACATGGAAACTCCGGTGACGGTCAATGCGATACACGTGAACTTTGCCGATCATCATTTTAAAGTATTTGCACCTCATCCTCCTGTTGTTTATCAGTTCTTGATAGAAGGTTCGGCAGATGGAAAGGAGTGGATGAATCTCGTTGATGAAAGAGAGAATAAGAAAGATGAGCCTCATCGTCTTTTCACGTTAGATAAGCCTGCAAAACTCAGATATCTGCGAATCAGTAATTCGAAAGAGCTGGAAGGATGTTTTTCTTTGTCCGGTTTCCGCATATTCGGTAAGGGGGAAGGGACTGCACCGTCCGCAGTGACCGGTTTTCGGGCGATACGGGATGACAGTGACCGGAGAATTTACCGTTTTACATGGGATGCTCAGACAGGGGCTACCGGATATATCCTGCAATGGGGAACGCAGAAAGACAAGTTAACGCATTCAGTGACGGTATACGATAATCAGTATGAGGCCCGTTACTTCAACAGGGATTCGGAATATTATTTCTCTATAAAGGCATTTAATGAGAATGGTAATTGATTGATTGAAAGGAGGGTTGAGCATGAAGAAAGATAGAAGCAGTATACGGAGAATCGTTTTGCAGAGTTTTAGATGTGGTTTGTTCATTGTTGGCGGATTACTTTCTGAGACGATGACGGCACAAAACCGGGCAGTGGTGTTCGACCGTGATTTCTCTCCGGCGGAAGGCTTGGTTATTCCACAGGAAAAGCCGTATCGGGATGAAGTCTGCCTGAACGGATTTTGGGATTTACAATGTGTTGCAGTCCTTTCTTCATGGAAAAGCGGTTCGGGAATAGCTCCGGAACTGTCTGCCCCCAAACCGGACCAGTGGGAGAAAGTAAAGATCAAAATACCTTCTGCAATCAATGTGAATGACTGGGGAAGAGGCAGTAAGGTCGGTGAAGGAACACAACGTCCGTATGCGCCGGGATCAGTCTACTTTCCAAGTTATCCCGAACATTGGGTACATACCCGTATGGGGTGGCTGCGCCGTAACTTCCGGATTCCTGCGGATTGGGAGCAAAAGCGGATTCTGCTTCATTTCGAAGCTGTTGCGGGAGATTGTGTGATACAGGTGAATGGAAAAGAGATTTGCCGGAACTTTGATGCTCATCTTCCTTTTGAGGCGGATATTACAGCGTATGTGAATCGTGAAGGTGAGAATGAGCTGTTGGTTGGAGTAAGAGATACCAAGTTATTCGACAAGTCGCATCCCGTCTATCAGAAAATGGGAGCGACTTATCCTACCGGTTCCAATACTGATTATTTATTGGGTATCTGGCAGGATGTATATATGTTTGCTGTGCCTGAGATACGGATTACGGATGTATTTGTACAACCGTGGGTAGATAAGAATGAGCTGAAGGTAGAAGTAGAATTGATAAATCTTTCACCGGAAAAGGCGAGCCTGACATTGAATGGCGAAGTCCGGGAATGGGTGAACCAGGCAGGAAAGGATATTCTGACAGCTCCGGAGATAAAATGGACGTTGGGGAGCACGGCGCTTACCATGCCTGTTACTACTGTTACGCTTCAAAAAGGAGAGAAGAAGAAAGTTGTTATTACTCAACATCCGGATCATCGATTGAAATTCTGGACTCCGGATACTCCGGACTTATATACTCTGCTGTTGACCGTAAACGGAAAGAAGCAGGTCTATGACTGCAAGGCAACCCGTTTCGGATGGAGACAGTTTAAGATTGTCGGCGATGAATTTCAGCTGAACGGAAAGAAAATACAGTGTTTCGGAGATATCCAGCATCCATTTAGTGCTTATATCTGTTCGCGACGCTTTGCTTATGCGTGGTATCAGATGATCAAGGACTTTGGTGGAAATGCGGTTCGCCCGCACGCGCAGCCCTGGCCGCGTGTTTACTATGAATTGGCAGATGAAATGGGATTGATGGTACTGGATGAAACGGCTTTGTTCGGTAGTTCCATTCGTCTGAATCTTGAAGAAGACGTAACATGGCAGCGTTCACATAAGCATTTGGAACGTCTGATCATGCGCGACCGTAACCATCCCTCGGTCATAGGATGGAGCGCGGGGAATGAAATGTTTGCTATCGCTTTATTGAATAAGCCGGCAAAGGAGGTCGCCGCCGTTTGGGATGACAAACTGGTGGAACTGACAGGAAGTGCCCGTCAGTTTGATCCGACCCGTGACTTTCTGACGTTGGACGGTGATCGCGATATGGACGGACGTCTGCCTGTATGGAGCAAACACTTTTCTCATGGTCTGAAACTGGACGATTTACCCAAAGGACTGAATAAACCTTTGATCGTAGGTGAATCCGGGGCAACTTATTACGGGCGTCCTCATCAGCTATATCCTTTTGTCGGAGAGAAAGCCTATTTGTCTTATGAAGGGCGCAGTGAAGCATTGGCAATCGATGTCTTTCAGAATGTGAAACAGATGGCCATTCCTTATCTGGCGTATTATTCTCCTTCGGAAGTATGTTGGTTCGGCTTGGAGCACATGAATCTGGGATACCATGATTTTAGCCGCCTTCCGAATCTGTCGGATGGAATCTTTGCCGGCAAACCGTATGAAGAAGGCAAACCGGGATATCAATATGAACGTATCCCTCCTTATGTAACCACTTTTAATCCGGGATTGGACAGTTCGCTTCCTTTATATAAACCGCTTCCGATGTTTAATGCACTGAAAGCGGCATTGAACGGTGGCGAATGGACTGCATTCAAAGAAGTAAAACATCCTGTGAAACCGGAATTACCTTCCCCTGTCTATGCTGTTGCATATTTAGCCGGAAAGGCGAATCCGGATTTAATCCGTTTCCTGACTGAATCCGGTATTTCATTAACAGAGAATCCGGGAAAAGCAAACCTATGGATAGTAGATGCGGAACAAGTGACAACGGCAGATTTGCAAGGATTACAATCCGCTTTGAAAAAATGGAGGAAGAAGGGCGGTATGTTGCTGGCATTGGGCAGCGGAGAGAAGTTGAGTGCGGACTTCTGCCGATGGTTGCCCGATGAAGTCAGGCTGACGAAACGTAAAGCCACTGCTTTGGAGATGAACAGAAGTACTTACTGGGGAAACTATTTTGAACTTCCCGATCTATATTTCGGTGAAATGGAAGGAGACCGTTACATCTTGAAGCAAGGGCTGGCGGGAGCATTGGTGGAAAAAGGCAATGTCATATTAAAAGCTTCCCGCACGGACTGGAATTTATTTAATACTTCTCCCGAACACTGGAAATGCGCTCAGGTCGTCTTGTATGAAGCATTACAAAAGCCGGAAGGAGCAGCTTTGATCACATATCCGTTGCAGGATAAGACAGATTTGGTTCTGTCAGTCATAGATTATCGCTTGCAGACGAAAGAAACAACTGCCTTCTGGAACTCGATGTTCCATGTAATGGGCATTGCGACAGACGGAGGCGGTTTCAAGTCTCACGGGGTAAAGGAGAAGAAACATGACTTGTTGATGGATGGTCCGGTAGATTAATAAAAACAGATAATAGGATAGAAAAATGATCATGATGAAAAGGTATAAAAAGATTTTGTTGACAGGTGTGTTGTCAGCCTTGTCTTGTTCGTTCGTTCACGCACAGGAGCTATACAAGAATGAAAATGCGCCTGTACATGAACGGGTAATGGATTTGATTTCCCGTTTGACGGTGGAAGAGAAGATCAGTTTGCTTCGTGCCACTTCTCCCGGTATTCCCCGTTTGGGTATCGATAAGTACTATCATGGCAATGAAGCATTGCATGGAGTAGTACGTCCCGGACGTTTCACCGTATTTCCACAAGCCATCGGACTGGCAGCTACCTGGAATCCGGAGTTGCAGAAAAGGGTCGCTACAGTAATCTCGGATGAGGCACGTGCCCGTTGGAACGAGCTGGATCAGGGAAGAGAACAGAAAGAACAATTCAGCGATGTGCTGACTTTCTGGTCGCCTACTGTGAACATGGCACGTGACCCGCGTTGGGGACGGACACCGGAAACGTATGGAGAAGACCCTTTCCTGAGTGGAATAATGGGAACAGCCTTTGTGAACGGACTGCAAGGAGATGATCCGCATTACCTGAAAATCGTTTCTACTCCCAAGCATTTTGCCGCCAACAACGAAGAGCATAATCGCTTTGTCTGCAATCCACAGATATCGGAGAAACAATTGCGTGAATATTACTTTCCTGCTTTCGAAATGTGTGTGAAGGAAGGAAAAGCCGCTTCCATCATGTCCGCCTATAATGCGCTGAATGATGTGCCCTGCACGCTGAATCCGTGGCTGCTGCAAAAGGTGTTGCGTCAGGACTGGGGATTTCAGGGATATGTCGTTTCCGATTGTGGCGGACCTGCCTTGCTGGTCAATGCCCATAAATATGTAAAGACGAAGGAGGCGGCCGCCACTTTATCCATCAAGGCGGGACTCGACCTTGAATGCGGTGATGATGTATATGACGGCCCTTTATTGAATGCTTACAAACAATATATGGTATCGGATGCCGATATTGACTCCGCCGCCTGTCATGTGCTGACGGCCCGCATGAAACTGGGACTTTTTGATAGCGGGGAGCGAAATCCGTATACTAAAATCTCTCCGTCAGTGATCGGTTCGAAAGAACATCAGCAGATAGCTCTGGACGCTGCCCGCCAATGTATCGTTTTACTGAAGAATCAGAAAAACAGGCTTCCGCTGAATGCTGACAAACTGAAATCGATCGCAGTAGTCGGCATCAATGCCGGCAAATGTGAATTTGGCGATTACAGCGGCGCTCCGGTAGTAGAACCGGTTTCCATACTACAAGGTATCAGAAACAGGGTGGGCGATCGGGTGAAAGTCGTCTATGCTCCCTGGAAATCGGCTGCCGATGGGCTGGAACTTATTCAGGGAGAGAACTTCCCGGAAGGACTGCAAGCTGAGTATTTTGACAATACCCGCCTCGAAGGTACACCGAGAGTGCGTAAGGAGAGTTGGATCAACTTTGAACCTGCCAATCAGGCTCCCGATCCGTTCCTGCCCAAATCTCCGTTGTCTGTCCGTTGGACGGGAAAGTTGAAACCGACCGTTTCCGGTCGCTATACTTTCAGCTTTACATCCGATGACGGTTGCCGCCTGAGCATTGATAATCAGATGCTGATTGATGCGTGGCAGGCACATGCCGTATCTACGGATTCCGCTTCCATTTATCTCGAAGCGGGAAAAGAATACCAGTTGAAAGCGGAATATTATGATAACCGGGATTATGCCATTGCAAAGTTGCAATGGAAAGTTCCGCAGATAGGCAAGGCAACTCGTCTCGATTTGTACGGAGAAGCCGGGAAAGCGGTTCGCGAATGTGAAACGGTAGTTGCTGTGATGGGTATCAATAAATCGATAGAGCGTGAAGGACAGGACCGGTATGATATTCAGCTTCCGGCAGATCAGAGAGAGTTTCTGCAGGAAATCTATAAAGTGAATCCCAACATAATTGTTGTTTTGGTAGCAGGCAGTTCATTGGCTGTTAACTGGATGGACGAGCATGTTCCTGCCATTGTGAATGCCTGGTATCCGGGTGAACAGGGAGGAACCGCTGTTGCCGAGGTATTGTTCGGTGATTATAATCCTGCCGGACGTCTGCCGCTCACCTACTACAAGTCTTTGGATGAACTGCCTCCGTTTGATGATTATGATATAACCAAAGGGCGTACTTATAAATATTTCAAAGGAGATGTCCTTTATCCGTTCGGCTACGGACTGAGTTACTCTTCTTTTACATACAGCGATCTGCAAGTAAAAGACGGGGCTGGTGAAGTCACTGTTTCATTCCGGTTAAAGAATACCGGTAAGAGAAATGGCGATGAGGTTGCTCAGGTTTATGTGCGGATACCGGATACCGGAGGAATTGTACCTTTGAAAGAATTGAAGGGATTCCGTCGTGTTCCTTTGAAATCAGGAGAAAGTCGTCGGGTAGAGATTAAGTTGAATAAAGAGCAACTTCGCTATTGGGATGTAGAAAAAGGACAGTTTGTAGTACCCAAAGGGGCATTTGACATAATGGTTGGCGCTTCTTCCAAAGATATTCGTCTGCAAACAGTCATTGATTTATAGACTTTATTTAAATTTGAACCGGAAAGAAGATTAAGATTATATTCACTGAGGTAATGCCTTCTGATTGCACAGTCTGTGCCACCCTATTGGCACAGTTGTGCCACCGCACTGGCACTGTTATGCCAAGCCTTTGGCACAGTTGTGCCAATAGGGTGGCACAAGCATGACACAGTATGGGGCAATCTTAAGGCATTACTTCTTAAAATTTAGTATTATGAGAAACAAGTATTTGCGTTTTGCAGATGTATTATTTCTACTTAGCTTTGTGGCAGGAACTACGATGACGGCTTGCTCCGAACAGCCTTATCAGCCGACCTTGAAGGCAACTTATAATAAGCCTGCCAAAAACTGGGAAAGTGAAGCCCTGCCCATCGGTAATGGTTATATGGGAGCCATGATTTTTGGTGACGTCTATGTAGATGTCATCCAGACAAACGAACATACCTTGTGGTCGGGAGGCCCCGGTGAAGATTCGTCTTACAATGGAGGACATCTGAGAACTCCGGAAGTGAACAAGGATTATCTCCACAAGGCGCGGGTGATGTTGCAACAGAAGATGAACGACTTTACGGCAAACCGTTCTGCATATATAGATGAAAATGGAAAGCTGATTACCCATAACTACGATGGAGACGGTGGCGGCACAGAATTGCGGAATCTGATTGATAATCTGGCAGGAACAAAGGAGCATTTCGGTTCTTTCCAGACATTGAGCAATATCATTGTAGAAACTGTCAATCCTCCCATTCCCGTCTTGATAAAAGAAGCAGTGCAGACCAATTATGACAATACAAAGAATCAAAGTCAGTCGATAGGCAGCCTTTTCGATCAGAGCACTACCAGCAAATGGTTTGCCGATAACGACCGGTTTTCCGGTGCGGGAAGCCTGCCATGCGTTATCAAGTGGGCATATACCCATGCTCCCAAGGCTGTTTCCTATAGTCTGACCTCGGCCAATGATATGCCGGGCAGAGATCCGAAATCATGGAAACTCTACGGTTCGACAGACGGAAAATCATACGACTTGCTGGATCAGCAGTCCGGCACTTTTTGGGGGGATGATAAGGACGGAAAGGGGAGTCGCAATAAGACCCTGTCTTTTCCTTTGAAGGCGGACAAGTACACCTTCTTCAAACTCGAAATCACAGAATTAATCGATAACAAACAGAAACCGCAATTGGCGGAACTCTCGATAGATGCCTCTACCGAACTGCCTTATTCCGACTATACCCGTACGCTTGATATAGATAATGCGATTCATACGGTGATGTATAAGGAGAATGGAATCACCTTTAAGCGCGAATACTTTATGAGTTATCCGGATAATGTAATGGTGATGCGTCTCACCTCAGATTCGAAGAAGGGAAAACTTTCACGCATCATTTCTCTTGAATCGCTGCATACCGATAAAACCATTACGGCAGACAGTCATACTATTACCATGACGGGATATCCGACTCCGGTCAGCGGAGACAAGCGAGTAGGGGATGCCTGGAAGAATGGACTGAAATATGCGCAGCAACTGGTCGTGAAGAATAAAGGAGGAAAGATTTCGGTAGTGGACGGAACGAAGCTGAAAGTAGAGGATGCCGATGAAATAATCGTTCTGATGTCTGCCGCCACAAACTATGTACAGTGCATGGACGACTCCTACAATTATTTCTCTCAAGAAGATCCGTTGGAAAAAGTGCAGGCTATGCTGCATAAAGTAGCTGATAAGAAGTACACGGCTCTGTTGGCTACTCACCAGAAAGACTATCATTCGTTATACGACAGAATGCGACTGAATCTCGGTAACTTGCCGGAGGCACCCGTTGCTCCTACGGACAGTTTGCTGAAAGGTATGGACGAGAATACCAACTCGGAACAGGAAAACCAGTATCTTGAAATGCTGTATTTCCAGTTCGGCCGTTATCTTTTGATATCTTCTTCACGAGAAGGTTCTTTGCCCGCCAACTTGCAAGGAGTATGGGGTGAAAGACTTTCCAATCCGTGGAATGCCGATTACCATACGAATATCAATATACAGATGAATTATTGGCCGACACAGTCTACCAATCTGAGTCCGTGTCATCTGCCTATGGTAGAGTATGTCAGAAGTCTGGTGCCTCGTGGAAAGTATACAGCGCAACAATATTATTGCAAACCCGATGGCGGCAATGTTCGCGGCTGGGTGACGCATCATGAGAATAATATCTGGGGCAATACGGCACCAGCCAAGAAAAGCACGCCTCATCATTTTCCGGCAGGGGCAATATGGATGTGTCAGGATATTTGGGAGTATTATCAGTTCAACCTTGATAAAGACTTCTTGAAAAAGTATTATGATACAATGCTCGATGCTGCTCTTTTTTGGGTAGACAATCTTTGGACAGACGAACGCGACGGTACACTGGTAGCAAACCCGTCTCACTCTCCCGAACATGGCGAGTTCTCACTGGGCTGTTCAACTTCGCAGGCTATGATTTGTGAAATGTTCGACATGATGATCAAAGCCAGCAAAGAACTGGGAAGGGACAAAGACCCTGAAATCATAGAGATAGCAACAGCTATGAGCAAACTCTCCGGACCGAAAATCGGTTTGGGTGGGCAGTTTATGGAATGGAAAGATGAAGTAACGAAGGATGTTACCGGAGATGGTGGGCACCGGCATACGAATCATCTTTTCTGGTTGCATCCGGGTTCGCAGATTGTAATCGGAAGAAGCGAACAGGACGATAAATATGCAGATGCCATGAAAGTGACGCTGAATACACGCGGCGACGAAGGAACCGGGTGGAGCAAAGCATGGAAACTGAACTTTTGGGCACGTCTGCATGACGGCAATCGTTCTCATAAACTGTTGAGAAGTGCCATGAAACTGACTGTTCCCGGAAGCCATGTAGGCGGTGTATATACTAATTTGTTTGATGCGCATCCGCCTTTCCAGATTGATGGAAACTTTGGTTGTACGGCTGGTATCGCAGAAATGCTGATGCAAAGTCAGGGCGGATATATCGAATTGCTTCCCGCTTTGCCCGATGCATGGAAAGATGGTTCATTCAAAGGAATGAAAGCGAGAGGAAACTTTGAAGTAGATGCGGCATGGACTGACGGGAAGATAACAGCTGTAGAGATTCTTTCTAATTCCGGTGCGGAATGTGTGATTAAATATCCGAATGCAAAGGATCTGAAAGTTTCCGGAGCGAAGGTAAAGGTACTTGCTGATGATCAAATCTCTTTTGCTACTGTGAAGGGTAAAACGTATATTATTAAAAACGTATCTTCTTTATAAAGAGAAAACTAAGTGTATAAGGAGGTAATGTAGTCTGTCCAGAGACAACTATTAACGACTGAAACCAAAAGGCAATTGATTCGCAATGAATCAGTTGCCTTTTGGTTTGAATCTATGTTCAATAGAATAAAGATGTGAATAGTTTGGATAAGGCTCGTTCTTGGGTTTGATTAAAAGTCGAAACTATCTTCATTGAGATTGACTAAAAAGGAGATTCGAGATACTACCGACTTTTTAGTCAGTCCTCAATGAAGACACTAAGAATTCTACTGAATTGGGAAGTTTTTATTATTTCTTATCTTTTGTGAATTAACTCAGGGATTGCAATTGTAAGAACATCTTTGCTAATTACTTCGATTATAATCAAAAACAAAACTGCCCGTCTCCTCTAATGGGAAGACGGGCAGGAAGAATGGAAAAACTCCACTCAATGATATTAATTACATACCTATTTCAATAATTCATTCACCATGTTTACCAGCAGTTTACCTGCTATCGGATCAGTGGTTGCCTTTTCTGTACATAGAGTTGAAACGAGAGACTTTCCTTTATTGTCGGCTATCTGTAGCAGTGTCAGTCCGCGCATAGATTCGATACGTGCGATACGTTCCTCCGGCTTACCACCGTCGATATAAGCATGGATCTTCATTTGGGCGGCGAGTTCCTTCACATTCTCGTGGCGGATAGCTTTCAATGTAGCGGTGCAAGCTAGTGGAATTTCACGCTTGTTGTTATTGAAATAGCGTAATTCCAGTGCACCGATTCCATCGAATACAGGGGCATCATTCCGTTCCATCACCACGATGTCTCCCTCAGTGGGAATAATCCATCCGGTGATATATTCGGGATAGACTTTTTGTGCTGCCTCTTTGCTGTTCAGGAAGAGAATCCGACCGCCTTTTGACTGATATTCACGCAGTAATCTTGCTTCTTCATCGGTACATTCTTTCAAGCCCGATATAATGCAGAGATTAGCTTTTTGCTTGGCATTCAGTAGTTCCTTGATAGACGGTACTGTCTGGCAGGCGATGTCCAGGAAGTCAAGGGTAACTTTCATATGATCTTTATCCAGTAAAAGAATCTTCTTGCTGGCAGTTACTTGACCGATATTCCATTCCTTGCGTGCCACTAATAATCCGTATTCATTCTGGGATAAAGTGACTCCGCTTTCGGTGAGAGTGAGTTTCAGTTTTACATTAACCTTGTCTGCCGGTAAATTGGAAGGCATATGGATGTTCGGTTCGATGTATTTACGACCATAATATTCCACTGCCGGAAATTGTTCCGTGCCGGAAGCCAGTACCTTATTGGTTTCGTCTACAATGCTCCATGCCAGTGACGTAGGCTTTAAGTCACGTCCTTCTTCATTATCATTTACTACATAGATACGTGTATGTAACTTCTCACCTGCATAAAGATTGCGTCCCCACAGTTCCGCACTGACAAGTACGGGCTGCATAGCACGTTGCATAGCGTAGTAAGTGGGATACGGTTGTATATTCTGGTGATCATAGCATTGGCGGAACCAAGTCATATAGGCAAAGTGCATGATGCCCGAAGCCTGTTCGTTGGTGCGACGGAGGGTTTCGGCCAACTCTCCCGTGATGAACGATTGTGTATTAAGGAAACTGGCGGGATCTCCCCAGTCATATGCTTCATATCCAATTAATGAATAGGGATTCTGATGGATCAGCTGATAAGAGCGGGTCGGATGACCGGTTTCAGCATTCGGATAACCTGTACTCATTTCCTGGCTGATCAACGGACGTCCGGGACTCTTGAATTGTTTCTGGAATTCTCCGTTGAAGAAGCGGAATACCGAATAGTCATACCAATTATAGTAGGCATGGTTGTCATCAATATCTCCGTCATCAACTGTTTTCAGAAAGTCATCACCAAAGCGTTTGCTGGCTTTGTTGTGAAGATAGTTGGAGTCGAAACATACAGGACGTGTCGGGTCAGTCTTTCTCATATCTTTCACTACATCGGATACGATGCGGAATTTTTGCTTGGCACGTTCCGTGTCGGCATCCAGATCGTAGAATTTCATTTCATTGTTCACAGTCCAGAAGAATACGGAAGGATGATTTCTGTACTTTTTCATCACACGCAGCCATTCACTGCTCCAAAGATCCAGCACACCTTTGTCCGGTATCGGGGTGGAGTGTATCATGAGCCACGACCAAGTACCCTCAAAGCTGATAGCGATACCGTTGCGGTCTGCTGCCGACACCCAAAGTTCGTTCCAGGGGGTGGTATGTGTTCGGGTAGACTGTACATTACCTTCTTTCATCAATTTCATGAACTTGTCTGCAAGGAGCGAATCATTGGGACAGAGAGCGAAAGGAATATGGTTACCTCCACGCAGCCAATATTTGCGGCCGTTCAGATAAAGGAATCCATCTTTGCTTTCAAACGTGCGGAATCCCGAAGTTACGGTGATGCAGTCCGTCACTTTGTTTTTTCCTTCCGTCAGGCTCACGCGAAAATCATAAAGATTAGGAGTGGCAGGTTCCCAAAGTTTGGGTTTCAGCCCTTTGATATCACAGGTAAATGTTTCTTGTGCGCTTGTCGCTAATGAGAGTTTGCTACGTACAGGTGCACCGTACAACGTTTCCCCCGTTTGTTTGTCTATAATATCTATACGGATATCGAAGTTTTTCTTTTTGGGCGCATGATTTTTGATGGTGACATCTATTGATGCACCGTCCAGAGCCGGTTTGATAAAGATATCTTCTACTTTCAGCGGGTTGCTGACAATGAGTTTTACGGGCTGCCATATACCGGCAGGGTTATCACCATAGAATCCATGAGGGATGTCTGTCAATACGGCTTTGTTGGCCTGCTGGTCGTTCTGGTTATCCTCCACTTCCTTGCGTACTGACGAATAGTAGTTTTCCATGGCGTCACTGGTTTGTGCGGCTTTTCCGTTGATGTCACGTGTCACTTTTACTGCGATCAGGTTGCGTCCCGGACGCAGGAATCGGGTGGCGTCTACTTGGAAATCACCGAACATACCGATGTTGGAACCTGCCGATTCACCATTAATATATACTTCCGCCATTTTGGATACGGCGTCGAATGAAAGAGTCAGCTGTTTTCCCTTCACGTCGGCGGGCAGTTCCAGCCATTGGCGATACCAGGCAGCACCGGTTTTCCGGTAGTTGAACGTATAGTTCTCGCATCGGTCGGTTTCTTGTTGGTAGTAGGTGTCCGATACCCCTTTATGTTGGGGACCGGTGGGCGATGGCATGGTTTCTCCATGCAGCCAGATACGGATAGGGTTCCAGAAAGCGGGAACAGGCATTATATGCCAGTCGTTGTCGTTAGTCTGCATGGAGATAGCCTTCGTCTTATCGTTCAGTTGGTAGTCGGGCATGAACAGCCAGTTTCCGTCCAGCGATAGTTCGGTTCGGTCGGCAGTCAGTTTATCCAGTTTGACGGAGGTATATTGCGCCCGCTCTTCGCGGCGTATCTTTTCCTTTTCCTGTGTGGTGAGTGCCATACGATACTCCTGAACCTTGACATCTTTGAGAGCGTCTTCTGCCAATGGGGTGACAGTGAGGTCATCAAATTCCGTATCTATCCATCCGCCTCCCAGTGCTACTTCACCGGTGGGAGCCAGATTGCTGTTTTTATCTTCCAAATCAATATGAGGAAGCTTTTCGTCGTTTACAAAAACCCGGATACGGTTACCGCATACTTCCACTTTCACTTTGTACCACTCTCCCGGCACGGGGTGAAAGCCCAGCGGACGGACTCCCATGAATTCGTCTGTACCCATATATCCGGTACGCATCAGGTAGAGATCGTCTTGCAACCCGCCTTTGATACCTATCACATAACGGTCAAAGCGGTTATGTGTACGGAAGCCTGCCCATATCTGTACCTGTTCGGCGTCTTTCGGGGCACGTGCCTTGAAAGACAGGGTATAATCTTTCCACTCAGGATTGCCGAAGAGGGCATAAGCGCTGCGCGAATGAAATACTCCATCGTTCACCCGGCAGACACCACGTCCCACAGTATTCAGTGGTTGGGAGGCATTGGAGAAATCATTGCTCCATACGGTTTGATCTTGGGCTTGCGTTGTCAGACCGGACAGGCTACAGGCGCAAGCTAAAAATACTTTGCTAATTTGATTCATGATATGATTTTGTAGTTTAAAAGTTCATTGTATTTAAAATTATGATTTGGCAAAGACTGCAATTCACAGTTTGATCACGAAAAATGATGTGGCAAATATAGAGACAGGTAGTTAAGTGAGAGCTTAATTTTCGCTTAATTGACTATTAAATATCCCTTAAATGCGGAATTTATGCAAATAATCACGGGAGCGCTTTGAAAATCTACCAGGAATAACGCCATTGTAATACTAAAAATCCACATCTTATATAATCGGATAAGTTACTAATTGGATATCTCCTGATTTGTGTTATGTTTGTATAGTATTTGCCTTATTCCCCTTTTTAGCCTTTCTACTTGAAATATTCTTCTTTTTGCAGGAAATGAATGTTCATTTGGATAAATAAATAGGGTATGGACAGCATATTATAGGATATAAAACTTCCCCCTTTTCCCGAAATTAATACCTAAGATTGCGAAAAATTATAAGAAGATAGTATTAGTTTTAAAATTAATTAGAAATTAATCAGAGTTTAATCGTATTTTATAAAAAATCTTAAGCAGGCTCTTGTTACTTTGCATCAGAACTCAAAAATAACCTTAAATATTAAGTTTGTTCAGTCGACGCTTTCTTAAATAATAGATAAAAAGGGTGTTTTCGAGGTGTAACAAATAGCAAATGTATAATATAAAAAAGAGACCGTGAAAAATTATTTGAAAATCACGATGGGGCTTGTATTAGCTTCCATGATTGTTAGCTGTTCTGATGAGGACAATACTATTGTTCCTGAGACTAATCCGGACCCGGTTATACCGACAGAAGGGACGTTCATACTTCCTGCTCCTGCGGTAGAGAGTAACATTCCCGAACATAATTTCCTGATGGGTGCATTGTTCAGCTTCCAGAAGAATCTCCGCAATGGAGAAGATGCTGCCAGTGGCGGGACAAGTTCTACAACCTTTTATAATAAGCCGCTTTTCGAAGTGAAGTCTTTTGGAGCTACGGAAACAGAGTGGTGGGATAATCTGGTGGAAGAGATGGTGTATAGTGGTTTGGATTATGTAGCTCCCAATTGCCGCGGACGCTTGCCGAAGGCCGACACTGATCCTGCTTATGACAGAGATCATGGTGATCCTACCCGTATCAAAGATTTCATTGCTGCTTTACAGCGCCGGAATGAAGAAAATCTGAAGATTGCCATCTTCGATGACTGTCCGGCTTCTTGGGCGGCTGCCCGCAATTTTGATTTGTACCAGACTTATGCTACATTCATTAATGCCGAAACTCAGCAAAACAAGGGACTGACCGATGAAGAGGTGATGTATCCGCTGGACAATTTGGACGATATATATAAGTATATATGGGACTACAATATAAAACTGGCCTTCGATAACTTTTATGGCGAGAATAAAGCCAATAACAAGTATCTTCTTCGCATAGACGGCAAACCTGTCCTATTTTTGTGGAGCATCAATGGTTTCCTTAATGTAGACTATGCTGCATTGGGCAATAAGAAAATAGACTGTAAGGGCAAATTAAAGACTATTCTGAACAAGATTCATGCTGACTTCAAGTCGGCTTATGGCGAAGATCTCTTTATTTGTGCCGACAGAGCCTTTCAGGACCGTGATAAAGAGGTGGACGAATCAGTCGTAGAATCACTGAACGATTGGTTTATTGCTGCTGAGCAGGCTCCCACCCGTAGTTCCTGGACGGTACGTACCTTCAATGGAAAAACTGTAGGTGTGGCTGTTCCGGCTTTCTATACCAATGATAAATCGGGTACCCGTATGTTTTTTGATGCAGATCACGGCAAACGTTTGACGGATGCTTTGGACGATATGGTTGCGAAGAGTGCTGATCTGGTCTTCCTGGAAGGTTTTACCGATATGGCCGAGAATGCTGCTTATTGGAGAAGTACCGACAACATTTACTATGACTTCCCCAATCAGCGTCTGAACATTCTCCGTAAATACAGTAGCAGCCGGGCATGGGCCGAATCATTCCGTGTAGAAATGGAGGCCTGCGATTACTTCTTCGATGTATCTGCTAAGAATAGCGGTAATCAATACCGTACCGGAAGTCTGGATGTTGCCAAAATAGCCGGTGTGGCTCCGGATAAGAACACCGAATGGTACGTCACCAGCACAGAGGCGGGTGAGTGGATGGAATGGAAAGAACTGCCTTATGCTGCCGGAGATATTACAGTCAAGGTATGTTATGCTGCCAAAGAAGATGCTAAAATCCGTTTTGACTTTGGCGAAGGCACGAAAAGAAGACAAGGTCCTGTCGTAGAACTTCCTGCTACCGGAGGCGAATGGGTTACTGTCGACGCTTTCACCATGAAGAGCGATGTGAACGGCTGGCGCCGTACCGTGCTGAACATTGTGGCGGGTAAACCTGATTTGAACTACTTCACCATCACTGTAGAAAAATGAAAAGAACAAATTTATTAATTATAAACTTAAGCTAATATGGAGAAACTTTATCTGAAAAGAAGCTGGAGGATAGGGACGTGCCTGATGGTATTGCTCACGTTCTTCGCACTTTCACTTTCGGCGCAAAACCGAAAGGTCACTGGAGTCGTTGTTGACGAGTTTGGTGATCCGCTTCCAGGTGCTAATATTACGGTGGTTGGAAACCAAAACTTAGCTACTGCGACAAATATGGAGGGACAATTTACCTTGAACAATGTGCCGAAAGATGCTATTCTGAATGTAAGATTCAT
The DNA here is from genome assembly GCF_003434395.1 of Bacteroides sp. AM23-12. Classification (NCBI taxonomy): domain Bacteria; kingdom Pseudomonadati; phylum Bacteroidota; class Bacteroidia; order Bacteroidales; family Bacteroidaceae; genus Bacteroides; species Bacteroides sp. AM23-12. The sequence continues at coordinate 36,302 of NZ_QTLF01000009.1, read as the reverse complement.
AGGTTATGCTGTAAAGACTATCAGACTGGCTACCTTGAAAAACAATGATCTGCTGCGCATCGTTCTAAGTGAGGATGTCAAAGAACTGAACGATGTCGTGGTTACGGCATTGGGTATCAGCCGTGAATCCAAATCGTTGGGATATGCCCGTCAGTCCATTGACACGGAATCTTTGCTGGATACACGTGACCCGAACTTATTGAATAGCCTGAGCGGTAAAGTTTCGGGCGTTAATTTTATCTCGAATGGCGGTCCGTTGTCTTCTACCCGTGTAGAAATTCGTGGTAACAACTCCTTGACCGGAAATAACCAGCCGTTGTACGTAATTGACGGTGTGCCCATCATGAACCCGATGGGAGAAGATGGAGACCTGGACTACGGTAATCCTGCTTCAGCTATCAGCCCGGACGATATTGAATCAATCGAAGTTTTGAAAGGTGCCAATGCGGCTGCCTTGTATGGATCTGATGCTGCCAATGGCGTTATTCTGATCACTACCCGTAAGGCTACAAAGAAATCCGGACTCGGTGTTTCTTATGGCTACAATATGCAGTTTACTTTCTTGCGTGAATTTCCTGCCTATCAGAATGTTTATGGTTCGGCCAGCCTTCCGGCTGTCGGTGTGGGTGACGGATTCAACTATTATGGTTCCAACTCAAAGAACGGTTATGCTTATGACCCCAGCCTGCCTTATGGTATTTTTGTATTTAACTGGGCAAATCCGAATCAACGCTCATGGGGGTTGCCGATGTTAGGCTTTGACCTGGTGGGACGTAATAATCAGATACGTTCTTATGTACCTAATAAGGATGGTATCACGGATATGTACGAAATGGGTGTAGCCATGACTCATAGTGTTTCGGTCAATAAAGTGTTTAATGGAGCAGGTATCCGTTTCAACTATACGGGTATCGACTACGACGGAATGCTGAAGAACTTCGATAACATGAAGCGTCACACATTTGACCTGCGTGTGAATATGGATCTGGCTAAATGGCTGTCCAGTGAAATCTCCGTTAACTATCAGCTGGAAACAGCCGATAACCGTGATTATAAAGGTGACAGTAACCGTAACCCGATGCGTGCCATCATGAATATGCCGCGTGACGTTGTTATGGAGGAATTACTGCCGTGGAAGCGCGAGACAGGTGAAGCCTTCACGCGTGGTAACGGATTCTACAATCCTTACTGGCTGCTGAACGAAATCAGCAATGGTGACGGCCGTAATAACTTCCGTGGTAACCTGACTCTTAATATCAAACCGATTCAGGGAATGAATATCCGTTTGCGTGCCAGTGTGGAAAAGGCAAACAAGAACGGTTGGAAGTTCGATAATTATTATACCATGTGGGATATCGATGGACAGTACGAAACTTTCCGTGAGGCCTCCAACAACTACAACTATGAAGGAGTTATTTCTTATAACCGCAATATCAAGAAGGTCAGCCTCAGTGCTAACTTGGGTACTTCCATGCAAAAGAATGACTGGTATAAACTCTGGAATCAGGTTTCTCAATTGGCAGCTCCGGATGTGAAGTCATTGTCCAACAATGCCTCAATATTGAGTGGGACGGAAAGTGTGAACGCGAAAGAGAAGCAGTCCGTATTCGGTATGTTGTCTTTGGGATATCATGGTTTGTTTTTAGACGGAACTTTCCGTAATGACTGGTCAAGTTCTTTGCCGAAAGCTAACAATTCTTACTTCTATGCCTCCGGTAGTGCCAGTGCCGTGTTGACGGAAATCTTCCCCAAACTGAAGAGCAAGACATTCTCATTCGCCAAGTTGCGTGGTTCTATTGCCCGCGTGGGTAACGATGCCGGTTTCGACCGTTTGATTAACAGTTACAGCTACGGAGGTCTGTTCCGTAATGACATGGCATGGTTCCAGGGCGACGCCGTACGTAAGAATCCGAACTTGAAACCGGAAACAACCATCTCAAAAGAAATCGGTGCGGAAGTCCGTTTGCTGGACGGACGCCTGACAGCAGATGTTACTTACTATGACAAATACACTCGTGATCAGATTGTCGAGTCGGAACTTTCTTATTTATCCAATTATCAGCGTGTAATCATCAACTCCGGTAAAATATCCAATAAGGGTTGGGAAATCTCCGTGAGCGGTGTACCGGTGAAGGTGAAGAACTTCGAGTGGAAAACTATTTTCAACTGGTCAAAGAACAATTCCATGGTAGAATCATTGCCTGAAGGTATCGACAAGATACAGATTGGTAGCGGTGTGTACAACGTGAAGTCTTATGCGGAAGTAGGCAAGCCCTACGGTGCTATCTATGCGAAGACATTTAAGCGCGATGCCGAAGGATACATTCTTTGTCAGCTCGACGGGTCGCCGAAAGAAGGACAGGACTATGAATATTTAGGCTGTGTACAAGCTGACTGGCGAGGTGGCTGGAACAACGTGTTCCGTTTGGGTAATTTCTCCTTCTCTGTCATGTTCGACTTCCAGAAGGGTGGTAAGTTCTTCTCTCAGACATCCATCCAGAGTTCTGTAGACGGACAATCCGTCAAATCATTGGAAGGTCGTGACGCGGATTTCTTCTCCAGAAAGATTTTGGGTGAGTCGGACGAAGAGCGATATGGCTTCATGCGTCCTCAGAACGCCAACACACCGACTGCAAACGGACAGATTTATCCTGACTGGGGACGTCCTAAAGGGGTAGTTCTTCCTAATTGCCGTTATGACGAAGACGTAGAAGGGCTGGCTGGACAACAAGTATTGGGTTATTGTACCCCCGAACGCTATTGGATGCACTATACCTCTCGTGATATTTCCCGTTTCATCTACGATGCTTCTTATGTGAAGTTGCGTGAAATCACTGTCAGCTACGATTTACCGAAAAAATGGCTGAGAAAGACTCCGTTCCAGACATTCCGTGTGGCGGCTGTCGGACGAAATATTGCTACCCTGTTTGCCAATACACCGCACGGGCTGGATCCGCAGGCAACGAGTACAACAGGAAATGCACAAGGTTTCGAACGTGGTTTCAACCTGCCTTCCGCAACCTATGGATTTGATATTAAAGTTTCTTTTTAAATTCGTAAAGCATGAAATTGAAAAACAAAATATTACCGTTACTCCTGCTGGCATCGACTGCCGTGGGGTGTACGGACGGTTTCGAAACCACCAACTCGGACCCGAACAAATTGTATGAGGTAAATCTACAGAGTATTTTCCCCGGTACGGTTTACAAAACAATGAATGCGATCAGTGAATTGAATAATAACCGTATGTGGAGTTATTCACGTTACATTACTAACGTCGCTTTCCAGACACCGTGGAACGAAAGGGGAGACGGATTCTACCGTAAGTTTTATGTAGAGATTCTGCGCGACCTGGAAGAGCTGGCAAAAGCATACGATGATGGCTCTTTGCCTAACAGTCTGGCTGTTGTAAAGACATGGAAAGCATTCACTTACTACCAGTTACTGTCACTCTATGGTCCGGTCGGACTAAGCCATGCCGGTATGGACGGAGGAACGGACAAGCGTATCTTTGATTATGATTCGGAAGCCGATGCTTACTATTCCATTTTGGGTTGGCTGGATCAGGCAGTCGATGAGTTCGACGAATCATCCACTGATAAGATTCTGAAAGACCCTGTTTATAACGGAGATGTGCAGAAATGGCGTAAACTGGCTAATACATTACGCCTGGAGATAGCCATGAATATCCAGAACATCAGCGAAGAGAAAGCACGCGAATATGTTGCGAAATCTATGGGACATGAAGAATGGCTGTTCAGTTCTCTGGACGATGCGTTTGCTCCCAAATATGGAACGGTGATCGACAAAGACTGTTCCTGGTATTACACTCGTTTGTATAAAGAAGAAATTCAGACGAAAGCAAACTGGGGACTGATCCCTTCCATGAACGAATATTTCGCCATTTATCTGTTCTCATACAACGATCCGCGTATGGAGACTTACTTCGACGGCTCCAACGTTTATTGGCCGGAACGCCAGCCTTATCGTATGACGGATGTGCTGACTCGTTCACACGACTGTGATGTGAGCGGTTGTTCTGCCAGCGATCAGCAGGAACATCTGCAATGGATGATAGATGGATATGAAGTGCGTGATTCATTGCGTGTACGTTACTCCATTCCATACGTTCCTACACCGGACAATCCGGGTGCCCGTACACCGTTCGGCTGGAGAAGACCGATCGACCCGACCGACCCGAACGGTACAAGAGAAATCCCTGATCCGTTGTCAATGAATGAAGACAACAGATGCTACATCAACCCGAGATATTATGCAATGGACGCTACGATGCCTTTACTGCGCTGGGCAGATGCTTGTTTCCTTTGCGCTGAGGCGAAAGTGAAGTTCGACTTGGGATCCAAGGATGCACAGACCTATTATGAAGAAGGCATCCGTGCTTCGTTCGAAGAGAACGGCTTGTCTGCTTCTTCTGCTGCCTATATGGCTCAGGAAGGAATCGCCTGGGGAACCAGTCATAAAGGATTCTATGATACCCGTAAACTGATGACTGCCGACATCAACGGAGCAGACGGTAAAGAAGGACAGTTGGAACAAATCTACAAACAACGCTGGTTTGCCGACTTCCTGGATGGAATGTCTGCCTGGCGTATGGAACGCCGCACACGTGCATTGAACCTTCCGCCTCTGTTTCTGAACGGATCTCAGGCTTATGAAGAAGGCGGAAATATGTACTATGGCTGGCCCGAACGCCTTTACTTCCCGGATGCGGAACGTCAGACAAATGCAGAGGCTTATTACAGAGCTATCGATTTGTTACAGAAGAATAGCCCGAAGCCTAATGCCGCCCGTTGGGGAGACAATATCTTCACAATGCTTCAGTTCGCAAAACCTGTACCTAATCAGGAAGAAATGATAGCCAGCTGGGAGAATATTGATTATGTACAGTTCAACATGGATTTCCAAGCCAAGAAGTATGGACAGACTTATGAAGAGTTCTTGAAGAATGCCCGTGAGCTGACTGGTATCAAGGATGCCGAAGAGGCTTTGGACAAGGCTTATAACTTCTTGATAGAAGCTACACTTTTAGTTTATAAGGTAGAAAAGTAGTAATTAAGTAATGACTGAAAAATGAAAAAGTATAAGATTTTTAATAAGACAGGTCTTGCAATATGCCTGACGTTGGGACTGGTGGCCGGATCGGCCTGTTCACCGACAGATGACGGTCCTTCCATCGATGATCATTTCTTGAACTATGAGATTCCGCAAATCAGACCGAGCAGCGATATTCCGGTAGGAGCCATTTATTGGAACTTGGGTAGTACGGGGGTGGATGAAAAGAAGTATGCGCGGTTGATTGGTGAATATAATCAGAGCGGACAGTATCCACAGCTTTGTCCGAATGTGCGTCCGGTGCTGGGACGTTATTCGATGGATATCAATAAAGCCGAAACTGCTGACTTGATTCAGCAGCACCTTACCTGGGCAAATAATGCCGGTATCAATTTCCTTATCTTGCCGAACATCGGTCTGGATACCAGTAAGGGAGATTTGCTGAACGAAGGTAACGTGAATTTCGTGAACTATATGGCGGGACTGAATCCCAACTCGGAAGGTATTGAGTGGGGAGGTTTGCGTTATGCGGTTTCTATGGATATGAATAATTTTGCAAGCGGACTGAATAATACCGCCATGATAGAAGATGATGCCGATGAAAATGGTGTCTCTGCACGTTGTGAGCAACTTTATAGCTTTTTTGTCAACCTGACAAGCCGTTTCTGTACGAACAACGATCTTTACTATACTGTAGACGGCAAACCGATGATTGTAGTCTGGAATGCTGATAAGTTGTATGCACGCGATTCTGAGAAACTTTATAATACGATCCGTGAAAGAGTACGTGAAAATGTAAAAGACGGCAATGGCAATGGGCTTGAGATCTATATCTTAGCACGTCAGGAACGCTGGACGCCTCCCGCACGCTGGCATAACTTCTTCCTAAGCGGAAAAGTGGATGCTGTGTACATGGATAATATGTACAATCAGACCGACTGGTTCCGTCCTACCTGCTATCCGCAGTGCATCGACCAGAACTTTAAGTACAACCGCGAATATGAGTGGGCTAATTACGGAGTAGACTTCGTACCTAGCGTTTCACCTTCGTTCAATCAGTGGATAGATGGTGATGGAACTCAGTTCTATAACTTCCCGGTGGTATTTAAGGATGAAGATATGTTCCGTAAGATGTGTAATGTTGCCAAGATGAATTTGGGAAAGCGTCCGATGGTCATCATCGATTCTTTTAACCGTTGGAATGTGGATCAGGCTATCGAACCGACTGACCCGAATTACGGGAATGGATACGGTATGAAATACCTTAATATTGTAAAAGAAGAATTTAAAGTGAAATAAGCATGAAAGCGATAAATTTTATCAATTGGAAATATATCGGCTTGACCGGATGTTTGGTGGCATCGTTACTGACTGCATGTGGTGACGATGAAACCGGTCCGGAAGTGGTGACGCCGCTAGAGCCTAAATTGGAGATCGTGAACGAAGCGTCCACCTTCAGTTTTTCTTCTGCGGGAAATTCCGCTCAAGTACTGACATTCAATGCCAATCAGGATTGGCATATCGTACTGGATGATTCGGAAGGTGTGGATAATAGCTGGGTAGTGCTGTTTGAACGCGAAGGAACGGCCGGCGAAGGCAACAAAGTATGGGTAGCTGCAGCCGAAAATGTGGAACCGGATGCACGCCGTGCTAATTTTTCTCTCGTGTCCGGTGGCTTTAAGTTTGATTTCGTTATCTATCAGGCACAGAAGGATGCGGTGGTAATCACCGACCCGAAGGCCTACGAAAACCTGGATGCCGGTGAGCATATTATTTCCGTAGAGTTTGGAATCAACACAGGAGAGTATAAAACCAGTTTCCTCTATTCCGGTGACACGGGCTGGATCATGCCGACAGACGAACGCCCCGCAGGTGAACCGGAGACACGTGCGATGGAAAACCATACACTGTACTTTAAGGTGTTGCCGAATCAGAAGTTTGATATTCGTAGAGGTACCATTGAAATCTCTTCGAAAGATAATGATAATGTAAAGGCTACGATGAATATCTTCCAGACCGGTCTACCCAAACCTGTCATTACGGTCGATAACAAGGAAATGTTCACTAACCTGGCATCGAAAGAAGATTCGATTCTGTTGAAATATAAGGCAACCAATACCAACGGACCGAGGGATTTGACGATTGATATTGATAAGAACGATCAGGATTGGATTTCGTTCAAGCCTGCTATAGATGCCAAGGGCGACTCTACCTTCCTTGTTTCCGTGAAAGAAAATACCGGTGGCGAACGTACGGCAACGATCGCGCTTTGTGCCGCTGCCGACAAGAAGGTGAGAGAAGAGTTTATCGTGACTCAAGCTCAGGCAAGCGATGTGGAACTGGTTATTACCAACAAGAACGATTTCAGAATAAGTTTGGATAAGCTGGGCAGTGCCGCTACCGTGAAGTATAGCGTACAGTCTACGTTGACCGATCCGAAGAACGAGATTTTGGTGGATATCGTATATCCGGAAGAAAGTGGCTATACGGCAGAGAATGGTTGGCTGCATATGGCAAACAACTCCATGCCCGAACGTGTCATCTTCACGTACGATGTGAATAAGGTACTGAGAGAACGTCAGGCTACCGTTTACATCTATCGCAAGGGTTATGAAAACAAGAAAGACTATATGGTTATCCGTCAGGCTGCGGCCACTCAGATTGAAATTCCGGCTCCGGGAGGTTTGACAAATGTATTGCAGAGTCTTATTGATGACGAAATCTATAAAGATTGGGAATCCATCACTAGCCTGGAGTTGAAGGGCAGACTCAACGATACCGATTTGAACTTACTGAAGAACATGATGACAGCGGGTAAGGGCTACAACCTGAAAACTTTGGATATGACGGAAGTGGAGAATGAAACGCTGAAGAATGGTGTATTCAACGGATGTAACCTTCTGGAGAATATTTCATTCCCGACAGGATTGCAATACGTACCGAGAGAAGCTTGTCGTAACTGTACCAAGTTGAGAACGGTAGTGGTGAACGAAGGTCCGACTTATATCGGTCGCCATGCATTCGGTAATTCGGTAGTAAATGAAGCTTGGTTCCCGAGTACCATGACTTATGTTTACGGATACATCTTTGATAATGTGACGGCACTCAAGACTTTGCACTTAAAGTCATTACCGTTCCAGTGCAAGGAAGTTGCCCGTAGTGATGCCGATGAAGGTGCTACCCAACCGACAACATGGTGTACTGTCTTTAAGACATGGCCGAGCACGGTATATGTACCGATGGAATATTTGGAATATTACAAGAATCCGGACCCGAAACACGTAGTTTCCATGCACTTCCAAGACCTGTTGAATACATTGACATCCGAATCGGAAGAATGGACGAAGGGACCGAAGGTTCAGCAACCGTACTTGAAGTCCAATTCGGCATTGAAGAGCAACTTTACTTGGGGATCATCTGCCACTACTATCATGGGAGAATCCAATTGATATAGAGTCAAGTAGGTAAATACTATAAAAAGAGCGGACTATCAGTCGGCGGGAAGATTCCCGCCATTGATAGTCTGCTTTTCTTTTGAGTCAGTAGTAAAGTCATGCATTGTTTCCTTGTCGATTCATTCGTAATGGTACAGTAAGGTTTTCAGTCCTATGACATAAAAAAAGAAAAGAGTAATTGTTGTAATAATTCATTTGCTTATTTAAAGGACAAAGAACTTTTCAAGGTCAGCACCCATATCTATACGAAAGATATTGACCGATTATGCAGTAACTTCCAATCGTTTATTAATAAATTCTTTCATCGTTTATTATAAACATCCCCCAAGTTTATTATAAACCCGAATATTGCTATTTTAGTAATAAATATCAATATAAAGCAACAAAAAGGGCTGCAATTCCCATAAAGAATCGCAGCCCTTAGCTTGTATCAGACTATCTGACAAGCATTATCCGAAGTGGAAATGCCTGTAATCTGTTATTATATTATACTTATTATCGCTCATTTTTCGTCTATATTATCAATGTTATCGAATTTTCTTCCGGTTTCTACTTACAAATATACAATATAAAAAGCGGTTTGTCAAGTCCTCCATGCTTCTTTCGTACATCTGATTATCCATTCATACAGTTTAGCTCATTCCCGTACAGTTTTGAACTAAATGATAGTCGGTTCTATCTTCCATTCTCCTCCTTCCCGAAGGAGGAGAATGGAGATGGTACCGACTTTTTAGTTACCCCCAATGGAGATACTACTGTTTGATTCATTTTTCATTTAGGAAAGAAGTAAAGCTGTACAGTTATAAATCTGCGAATGGTGTTTTATAATCTTCTCCCATCGAGTCCCGATACTCCTTGCAGAAACGGTCATACAGATTTCGTGCAATCCCTTTCTTTCCCTGTGCGGAGAACACAGCGCATTTGGCGGCCAATGCTTCTTCATTCAGCGGGTCGTGCAGGAACATGATGTCTGCCAGGCGGAGAATCATGTCCGGATGATTACGTTGTTTTTCAATTTCAAACAGATCCTTCAACAAGTCGATGGAGTGGCTGGAGTATGTTTCTTTGAAGTCATCCAACCAATCGAGAATGGTGTTGGGCAACAATGGTCCATACAACAGAAGTTCCAAGATACGGTTGAGTAATTCGTCGTTTTCTTTCTCCTTGAATTGCTGGATACGTGCAAGCACTTCGCGATAGTCGCAGAATACGTTCTCGCCCCATTTAATGTGCATGAAGTTGTTTTCCGTCACGACTTCTACATCACCGATACTCTCCAATAATACCCGAAGCTTGCGTAAGTTTACATTACGGTTGTTGCGGGCAGCCGTCTCTTCCTTATCCGGCCATAGGATTCCCGTTGTTTTGGAGGTCAGGATACCGTTCGGATTCTTTTCTGTATATAATATCAGCAAAATAAGCAAGTGTTTCAAGCGGGGAGTGAAATTGGCGGTGATATCATTTCCCTCTTTATCGCGTACATTGAAGCACCCTAACAATGAGATGGAGGAACGGCTACGGTCATAGTAGTTGACTATCTCTTTCGGTGCGGGATCGCTTTCTTGTTCCGGCATCATCGGAGTAACTTTCTCTTGATTCTCAGAGATGGCTTTTGGAGCGGCAACCGATTGAGGAACTTCTTTTGAGGTTGCAGCCGATTGGGTTGGCTGACGTTTGCTTTTTGAACGATAGAACAGCCAGGCACCACAGGCTAGTATTGCCAGAACACCGATGACATACAGCAGATTCCACCATTTGCCGGAGCCCATTTCATCCACCGACTGACGGATATCTATCTCGTTGACTAGAGGCATATTGATGGAATAGATCTTTATATCGTGTGTACGATTGTTCAGTATCTTGTCCAGCACAAGGAACAGTTTCCTGTGAGTCGGTGAATAGTAGAGGTTAAAATCGCAGTCCTGATAATCCAGTCGGTTATTGATCGGTTTTGAAACTTCTGTATAAACAGGGCTTTTCATGGAAATTTTCCACAGTGTTCCCCCGTTGTCCGTAGATACGGCATAGAAAGAACTGTCTGCCGGTTCGAAGTACATGGAGGAAGCCATGATGGTTTCCTTGTTATCATCTTTTTTCTCCCAGATGGTGCGGGACTGTTTACTTTTTAAATTGATGGCATACAGGCCGAGGTAGTAATGGGTAGTCAATTCCTGTTTACCATATTTGTTTCCTTTGCCTCCAAAGATATATAGTTCGTCGCCCACTACTGCCATAGCAGCAGAATAGCGGGGATAAAGAGGATGATCATATTTAATTTGCTCCATAATTTCACTGCCGGACTTCATGCGGAACAGGTCATTACGGTATTTATAGAAGCCATATCCACCGAAAAAGTAGAATGAGGAGTCGGCGGGGTTAAATGCTTTGGCATGGTTATAGTTGTTGGGTTCTTTGGTATTCCGCACTTCGTTGCTCCACTTGCCGTCGGCGAACGAAAAGCGGGAGATGATGTTTTCCGTCAGTGAGTAAGATACCAGTGCATTGCTTAGCGTATCATACAGCAGGTGGTTGGGATATTCTACGGCAGGATATCCTCCGCGTACGGCAGTCTCTTGTTTGAGTCTTCCGTCTTCGTCCAGCACTTTTACCGATTCGGGACTGACTACATAGAATAAGGCGCAACGGGCGTCGAATGCTATGCCTACTCTGCTGGAAGTAGTGATCTTATTGATAGTTTTCCATTCGATATGGTTGTCTATCAGCCAGAGAGGCTGGACAGCATGCGCGACGGCTCCCTCTTTTTCGTCATAGCAGAGGTTGTCATTATGTTTCCATAATTTCCATTCTCTTGTCAGTTTGCCGTCCTGTATGATGTTGATATCCCTTAAGTTGACAGGGGCTACTTCCGCCTGATAGCCTAGCATCTGGCCGAATGTAATCGTTACGCTGTTTGTTTCTTGCAGGGGGAAGGTGGACGACATCTTTTTTTTGTCGTATTCTATTTCGATCACATTGTCTTTCTGACGCAGATTCAGCGAGACATTGATCCATTTTTCCAGTTCTATGGGTTTGTCAATGATGATAATCTCATCATTGAGCATTAAAGCGGGAGCATGGTTTTGCTCGCCTGCAACAAACGAAAAGCGTATTATCTGGCCTTTGTCTGTCTTCAGATGAAGAATGGAGCCATAGTCGGCTTCATTGGCACGTATATATATCTGAAAAGAAATGGTTAAGTCGTTTTTTACGGAGAAAGGTTGGTTGTCATCCAAATATAAGGTAGACCTTTCCGGTGCCGGTACGGCATGAGACTTAAGATAAAGTCCGTAATCATATAAAGGAGACGCATCCAGTCTGCCCGCCAGGCAAAGCAGGATAAAAATCAATAATTGCAGTTGATATTTCATAGTACTTCTACTTGAATCTGTTCCTATGTGGCAAAAGTACGAAAAACAATATGATATTCATAAGAATCGGGGACTTATTTTATATAACCAAAGTGTTGGAATACTCGTATATGATAGCCGACATCCGGGGAATATGACAAGAGGTATTGTCGAAGAATCAGATGTTATTTCGATGATTCTTCGACAACCCTCTTGCGTTTAATCGCTAGAATATAGCTACTTGATTTCTAATGATGGAGGAACATCCTCTGCTCCGCTGGCCCATGCCTTGTTGGGTTTGCTGCCCATTACCAATACTAGCTTGCCACCGTTCATCAGGTCATCATGGCTGAACCATGATTTGTTCCATTCTTTGCCATTCAGTGTGGCGGACTGGATGTATTTGTTGTCATTGGAAGCGTTCTTGGCTTCGATTTCAAATACGGCTCCGTTGCTGAGTGTAATCTTGGCATCTGTGAAAAGCGGACTTCCGATGGTGTAGGCCGGCAATCCCGGAGTGACAGGGTAGAAGCCCAGAGAAGAGAAGACCACAAATGACGTCATACCTCCGCCGTCCTCATCTCCCGGAATACCCATCAGGTCATTGCGGAACCATGTTTTCAGCATTTGACGGATGCGCTTCTGTGTTTTCCACGGCTGTCCGGCATAGTTATAAAGATAAGGAACGTGCAGAGACGGTTCGTTCGCCATCGAGAATTGGCCTACATTACCCGTATGGTCGGGCAGTTTTGCGTAGAATGCATATTTGCTCCGTCCCAGCGGTTCGGTGAAAGTGCGGTCAAGGTTGGCGATGAACTGCTCGTTTCCTCCCATAAGGCTGATGAGGTCGGCTACATTGTGTGGCACGTCCCAGCGGTAAACCCAGCCGTTGTTTTCTCCATAATACTCACGGGCTCCCATGCCTCCGGGGAAACGGTAGTCGAATGGCTCAATCCATTGTCCTTCCTTATCTTTCGGATGGAAGAAAGCGGTTTCTTTATTGTAGAGATTCCGGTAGTTATACGAACATTTCAGATAGTATTCGGCTTCTTCCTTCTTGTTCAGAGCTTGGGCGATACGGGAGAGACACCACTGGTCGTAGCTGGTTCCCAGAGTGACAGCGACAGGCTGGCGCTTCTCGAAAGGATGTACGTTCGGGTCGTTTTCCGGTTCATCTACACGGAGAGCGGGGATATAACCGTTTTCACGGTAGAAATTGTCCAGCCAGCCGGCCGGTGCTCCCGACCACGGGGCGAGCGTCTTTTCTTCAATCCCTTTCCGGCAAGCCTCGTAGGCTTTTGCCGTGTCTACTTTCAACCCTTTGGCCAGTGCGTCGGCTACCGTGGCAACGGCATGATTGGAGTTCATGCGACGTGTGTCACCTGTTACTTCGGGGAAAGTAGGCATCCACATATTGCCCATTTGTTCCGCCATGCGCAGGTAGGATGCGATGATGTCTTCTTCCTTTTGTTGGTCGATCAGTGTGCGGAGAGGATGTGCGGCACGGTAAGTGTCCCAAATCCAGTCGTCGGTGTAGAAAGGAGTACTGTTGTCTTCGTGTACCTTTCCATCGAAGGCGCTGAAGTAACGGCCGTCTTCGCTCATGCAGATGGGACGTTCGAAGGTACGGTAGAAAGAAGAGTAGAATACGGTTTTGTCATCTTCCGTTCCTCCTTCTACTTGGATACGTCCCAACGTTTCGTTCCAGATTTGGCGTCCCGCTTCTGCCAGTGCTTTGATGTTATAGTCTTTTAATTCGCGGTGCAGGTTCTTTTCGGCCTGTTCCTCGCTGATGAAAGAAATACCGTAGCGGAGGTTGACCGTTGTGGTTCCATCGGCAAAGCGCCATGCCGCACAGGCATTTGCGCCTTCGGCATTATCCTTGCTTGTTTCAATAGTGCCGTTTTCGAGGATGCCGGCGCTTATCGGCTTCTCCTGTGCTTCTATATATACATAGACATTGGTGTTGTCATTTAGTTGCTGGCGACCGCTGATGAAGTTCTCGTTGGCGTGAATAGAGCCATTGCGGGAGTTTACGATGAGATAAGCCGGTTTGTCTGCCTCATACGTTATCCGGTAGATAGCCGACTGATGGGAAAGCGCATATTCCGCTTTCATACGGTTGTCATCCAGTTCCACATCGAAAGAATAAGGAGTAATGTGCTCGTTGTCATAGTTATACGTTATGACCGGACGCAGCTTTTCTCCCTGATAGGGACTGAAATTGAATGCAGAACGTTCCCGGTGGTTGGTGACGATCAATGGAAGCCCCTTCAGCAGTTCGGAGGTGTAATCGGCACGTTCCGGGTAAACACGAAGCATACTGTTGGGTAACTGGATGGTGGGGAACGTGGGAACCAGCAGATGGCTGATGTTGCCGATATACGGGTTGACGTAATCGACCGGGGTCCGATCCGCTGTTTGCAGGCTACCGTTACATGCACTCAGCGTTGAAATGATAGCCGCCGAGGCTAAAATGTGTGTAAGTTTCATCATTTGTTTATTTACTATTATTTGGTTTCCGGATTCACGAAAGCTGCTTTCAACAGCGGAAGGAAATCTTTCTTGTTATCGCATTTGAAATAACCGGTGAAGTCGTTCCGGTCTCCGGCTCCTAGTTTGATCACCAGTTTATTCCATCCTTGCAGCAAGGGCAATTCTTTGTAGATGATTTCGTTGCGTCCGTCGTGGGATACAGCCGTATAAGGTTTGTCGTTGATGAGCAGCGCACGTTTCTTTGCTTTCACAAAGAGGGATAGTTTCGGCATGTTCGGTTCTATCAACAGGTCGTCCAAAGGGCGTGGACTGAATACATAAAGTTCCAGTGTCCATTCACCGTCGCTGTCCTTCACCAGTTTCTCTTTGGTGGCTACGGGGAAGTTGATCTGTTCGTCGCGCAGGAAGAAGACCTCGTCGATATTGACTTCCGGCTTTTGGAAGGCTATTCCGGCATTCTTCAGAATAGCGCTCAAAGTGTTGAATCCCTTCTCTGAGTTGGCAAATTCGGTTAATGTGTTCAGATAGAAAGTGGAAGCATTCTGCTGGCATTTTACAAATACAGGAGTGGCGGCTGTACATTCGTATTCACTGCGAATCGTTCCGGCAGTCTTGATCTCTTCCGGGCGTTTGTTCCACTTTCTCCAGTCGGTCTTACAGGCGTTCAGCAAGACGTCGCCTTCTTCTACGAAAGCTCCTTTCAGCGAGTAGCTGGAAGCGTTGGTCTTCTGAAGTTCACAGAAGTAGAAGTCGGAATTATTGAGTCCGTGCATCCATGACTTTTGTACGGGCAGGAAAGAAGAACGCTGCAGATTATCCAAGGACACCGGAAGCGGAAGAATTTCATTGTATGCGGCTACCGTTTCCGGTGTGAGTCCCCATATCCATACATCCGCTCCTTTGGCGATTTGCTTTTGTATCTCATCCTTGGTAGAAGCATCCAACTTTTGGCTACCGTCTACGATATAGAGCAACAGGGAAGGAGTGTTTGCCTTCTTGGAGAATATGACTCCTTGCGCATCAATCAGCTGCTTTAATTTACTGTTCTGACTACCGATAAAGATGACTTCCTTATACTTTTTGGAAGGAGTTGTTGCTTTGCGATGGTCGTACTGTTGTTTGTCGATTACAGCATAAGGAGACCAGGCCGGTTTGCCCGGAGCATTGGCTGCGCGTAAGGCACTGTACATCGGCCATTCCTGATAGAGCGGCAAGGTCGGGTCATACCCGGGGTTGAACGTCGTGCAATAAGGGCCTACACGTTCGGGCTGTACGCCCGGAACTCCTTCTTTGTAATCACCGAAGAAGACTCCGTCAGCCTCAACGGTGGGAGCTTTGCTTTTGTCTTTCTTGCCGAGTGGAAGCGGTTTCAAGGCATACCATGCCATATTGAAGACTGTGCTGTAAGAGGCTCCCATCTGTCTTTGGTTGACGATGAGGTTGTAACATTCGTTAGCCAATCCTTCCATACGGCCTTCCTGTGATTCGTAAGCACGTTCTCCGTTATATTTGGCAACCTGTTCCGGGGTGCCGTAATAAGCCATACTGTGTTCGCCGATTCCCCAAGGTTTTCCGATTTCAATCCAGCGTTTCATGGAGTTGATGTCTCCGTAGTGTCCTACGGTTACGGGCAATATACCGTCACCGTCATCTTCTCCGTCTGCTGAAATCCACGGGCGGGTAGGGTCGTACTGATGTACAATGTCACGCCATTCTTCCCATGCCTTCTTTTGTACCGGCATCAGTTCGGGGCGATTGTAAACGTGCAGGATAACGGGTTTGTTTTCGTTGCTGATACTCCAGCCGAAAACGGACGCGTGATTTCTGTCGCGCAGGACAAAACGTTTCAGGTGTTCTTTGGATGCTTCCCAAAAGAGGTCGGAGTCCAGTTTCGGACCACCGTCGCTGGCCCAGTTGGCTGTTTCATTCAGCACGCAGATACCCATTTCATCGGCCATGTCGAGGTAGAAGCGGGGATAGACTTGCGCGTGCGGACGGACTGCGTTGGCATTCATCCCTTTAATGGCGGTGAACCAGGCCCACGCATAACGGCGGGTCATCTGCGGGATACCCATAAAATGCCAGGAGTCACCATGTAATGCGTAAGGTTCGCCGTTCAGATATTGAGTAGTACCCTGCAATGTCCATTCACGCCAGCCGAAACGTTCGTATTTGGTATCGACAGTCTGTTTCTGGTTATTGACGGAAAGTAACAGGGCATATAGGTTGGGATGCCCCGGAGTCCAGTATTTTAATATATCCTTGCCGACAGGTACTTGTAAGGTCACTTTCTGTGAAGCCTTGGCTGGCAGGGACACTTTCGTAGGAGCGACTTTCAATGCTTCATTACCAAGCGTCCAGTTCGGAACGGGAGCGGAGTTGACGTCCGTTCCTGCGCAGTTCACCCATTCGCGGATATTGCCTTGCAGTTGTATGTCAGTCTTCTTCTCTGTCAGGTTCTGAAGAGTTACTTCTATTTCCAGTGTATTCTTTGATACCAGCGGTTTTACGTATACGTCTTCCAGATGGATTTTTGGCAAGGCCAACAGGTATACATCCTGCCAGATACCGTTGATCTGATACCCCCACATCGAGCCGCCCGGAACAATGCGGCGTCCGATGGTCGCATTGTTTTCGAATAACGACTGGCTTCGTACGCCTACCAGTATCTCTATGTTTTCGCCGGCAGTCACTTTATCGGTGATGTCAAAGCTGAACGGTAAGAACAAATCGAAGTTCTCGCCTACCTTTTCTTTATTTATATAGACTTCGGAATATCCGGCTACGGCCTCAAAGTAAAGTTTGATTTGCTGCCCTGACCAATCGGCAGGGATGGTGACATTCTTCTTCATCCATGCCATTTTCACTTGTTCCCATTCTTTAGGGTATGAAGGATAGTTGCGGTGGTCGGGACCTTCCAGGTCACGGTAAGCAAAAGCATTGATATTCCACGGTGAAGGGATTTTGATACGAGTTTTGCTCCATTCGCTGTCGTTTTCCGGCAATGGAAGTTCGGGAGCGATACCTTTTCCCTGAACGTATTCTTTCGGCAAGCGGACAGGCTGGAAATCCCAATAACCGTTGATGCAAATCTCTTGTCGATGTTCTTTTTCTGTTTGGTTCACCAGACCTTCGCTGGGGGCAAAGGTGTAGGGATAGACCAGTTTCTGGTCATTAGCCACTGTTTGTGTCTGCGCGTTTACCTTTGTAGATTGCAAGGTAAAGCCGGTCAGCAGACCGCATAGTAAAATTAAACTTCTCTTCATATTCATAATTTAATGAGTTTTCCGGTATTATCAAGGGCAAAGTAAAGGTCGAACCATTAAAAAGAGAGGATAAAGCAAATTAATTCTTCATTAAAATGGAATTAATTGTATCATAAAATGTCTTTTTCTCTCCGGAAAGGGTGAAAATGGTCCGGTTACTTGCTTTTTATCCGAATGTAACTCACTTGGGCTTTTCGTATTGTTCTACCGCCCTCCTTAATTTCTTTTCTATTAGCTCCACCAGTGTCTGCGGATAAAGAACTTGTATTCCGTTGGCATATCCGAAGAATACCCGTTCCAGTTCATGGTTGATGACTACTTCTATTTCAAGAATCACACTTCCGTCTTCCAATGTTTCTATGGTTCGTTGGCTGTGGTGTATCGGTTTGGTCAGGATGTAGGGGGCTTCGTTGGCGGCTACTTTAAAACCGACCTTCTCGGCTTTGCTTCCGGAGTTTTTGGTCACCCCTACCAAGTCGTCAAAGAATGTGTTCGGGTCGAAGAATGTATTCTTTATAAAGGGTTCCCGCGATAACACCTCTAATGAATGGATTCTGTCCAGAGCCAGATTCTGCAATATCCGTCCGCTTTTTCTGACTCCAAATACGAACCAACGGTTGCGATATTCCTTTAATAGATAAGGATAGAAGATGAAGCTGTTTGCCGAACGGGCCTTGAACGAACGGTATTTAAGTTGCAGGGGATGTTCGTTGACGATGGCATGGTAAATGGAATCCAGATAATCCAGCCCTTTCAGAGATTCGTTCTTTTCGAAGTCGATGACCGGAGTCGTCTTCATTCGGGCGGAGGCTACGTGATCTTCCAGCCGGTTCACAATCTCACTCATCTCCGTGAAGTAGGAGAAACCCTTGAACTGCCGCAGAACTTCCACGGCTTCCGACATCGTTTTCAGGTCCTGTTCGTTCAGCGGAGTTTGTGTGATGCTGTATTCCGGGTCTTCGTACTTGTAATACTTGTTTTCGTATACCACAATCGGTGCGTTATAACCCAGCTTCTCGCTGCGCATCATCTGTATATCCATTTGTACGGCACGTTTGCTGATTCCCTTGTCGATTCCTTCATATTCGTAAAGGGCATCCGAGCAGGCATCTACCAAGTCTTCCAGTGTCCAGCGACGATAAGGATTACGCAGACAGTTATCAATCGTTTTATAACGAATCAAGGCATTTCTATTGACCGGCATAGGCGGAAGTATAAAGATTTTCTCCAAAAGTAGAAAAATAATTTGAGGTACGCAAAAAGGCTGCGTACCCACCCCCGTATCTTTGCAAAAGAAAACAAATAAAGAGTATAAATGATGAAGTTTAACTGGATAAATAAAGGAATGAATAAAGTGCTGAACAAAGAATCGGCACCGGCTTACCGGCTGACACCCGAATGGGAATTGTACACATCCGTGGTAACTACTTCATTGAACAACAGTTTCTATGAGCAGGCGGAAGAGAGAATAGAAAGGGTCCGTACGCTGATCGGAAAATGTGATCCTTTGTTTGTGGCGCAACTGGCGGCGTACGCAAGAGAAACGATGAACCTGCGTTCCATC
Source organism: Bacteroides sp. AM23-12 (assembly GCF_003434395.1). Classification (NCBI taxonomy): domain Bacteria; kingdom Pseudomonadati; phylum Bacteroidota; class Bacteroidia; order Bacteroidales; family Bacteroidaceae; genus Bacteroides; species Bacteroides sp. AM23-12. The sequence continues at coordinate 17,101 of NZ_QTLF01000009.1, read as the reverse complement.
CCTTTGGTGATGGCGGTAGAACTGGCGCGTATCCATCAGGGCGACAATCTGGTGAAGCGGGTAACTGCCCGTACCGTTCGGCGTGCCGATGAAATCACCGAACTGCTGGCCTGTTATCAGCAGGCAAACCGGCGGACGGGGACAAAGAAACTGAACCGTCTTTCCAAACAGTTGCAGGCAGGGCTACAGGATGCATTCAATACATTCGATGCGTACCAGTTTGCCAAATATAACCGTTCGGCAGAAGTTTGTCTGAAAGATGCCTTGTTTCTTGTGCACCCGAAAGCGAAAGATGAACGGCAACAGGAAATTTTCAATGGAATAGTCAATGATAATCTTCCGGTTCCCTATACTTGGGAGACAGAATTGTCAGCTTTAGGTCAGTGTACCTTTGCTACGGAAGAAGAACGGCGAAAAGCTTTCCGTGCCAAATGGGAAGAATTGATAGACAGTGGTAAACTAGGATACATGGCTTTGCTGCGCAATCTGAGGAATATACTGGAAGCGGAAGTTTCTGCAGACCATATTCTGACAGTAGGGAAGAGGCTGTCTTCCGAAAAGGCGGTTGAAAACTCCAGGCAGTTGCCTTTCCGCTTTTTGGCTGCTTACCGTGAGTTGTCGAAGACTCCTTCGCTCTATGCTACGATGTTGATGACGGCTTTGGAACGTGCCGTGCAGGTGTCTGCCCGCAATATTACCGGATTTGATGAATCTACCCGTGTGCTGATAGCCTGTGACGTATCCGGTTCCATGCAGTGTCCGGTTTCGGCAAAGAGTAAAGTATTGTACTATGACATCGGTTTGCTGCTGGGAATGTTGTTGAAGTCACGTTGCAAACAGGTGATGACGGGTATCTTTGGCGATAGATGGAAGATTATCAATCTGCCCGATACGGGTATCTTGTCCAATGTCGATGCTTTCTATAAAAGGGAAGGTGAAGTGGGATACTCTACAAACGGGTATTTGGTTATCAAAGACCTAATAGACCGAAAGGCGCAGATGGATAAGATAATGATGTTCACTGACTGTCAGTTGTGGAATAGCCATAGTGACTTGCAGATAACGGATTTGTGGAGGAAGTACAAGAAAATTTGTCCGGTAGCTAAGTTGTATCTGTTTGACTTAAGCGGATATGGCAACACTCCGCTGGGTATCACTCGTGACGATGTATTTTTAATAGCGGGATGGTCGGATAAGATATTTGATATTTTGTCTGCAATCGACAAGGGAAATGATGCGTTGCAGGAGATAAAAAAGATAGTAGTATAACCGGAGTTCTCAGGATTCCGGTTTACGAAAGAAACAAGTGTCGTAGAGAAGAGTTACTTCGTCTCATTTTAGGGGAGGAATAGTGGAGTTGTAAAATCAGCAAGACTATCCGGTTCGACTCCGGCATTGACGTGCCCCATTTCTCTTTTCGCCTGTTACTTCTGCTTTTCTATATGCCTGTAGCTCCCTTTTTTCAATGATGTATCAAAAGTGTTACTCTTTGAAACAAAGTTTATAGACGAAGGTGAAGATAGCCCCTATCTTTGCCTTCGTCTATTTTTGACTAACACTCGTATAACTCTGAATATCCTGTTACCATGAAAACAACTTCTTGGATAAAACAATGTAAAGGTGCCGCACTCGCACTGGCTGTTTCCTTTGGACTGACCTATTGCCAGTCAACCAAAAGCACATTCACCCTTGAACAGAAAGGTGATAGCCTGACAATCGTCCACATCATTCATCCTACCCATTATATATTACTCCCCATCGAGGAAGAAGCCGATGAAAGTCAGGTGCGGCTCGATACGGGGAATGCAACGGATACCGATATGGATATCCGTCTGGCACAGACAAAGGTCGATTATTTTGTTCCCTTTGCCTTGCCGGCTGATACAAAGGCAGCCACTTTGCGCATTCAAAGGAAATCGAAAGACGCCCTCTGCTGGGAAGAAATCAGATTATCCGATACGTTTGATACTGCCAATACGGATAAATTCCGTCCTGTCTACCATCATACTCCCCTTTATGGCTGGATGAATGATGCAAACGGATTGGTATATAAAGATGGAGAGTATCATTTGTATTATCAGCATAACCCTTATGGCTCCAAATGGGGAAATATGCATTGGGGACATTCAGTCAGCAAGGACCTGATGCATTGGGAACATCTGGCGCCTGCCATTGCCCGTGATACATTAGGGCATATCTTTTCCGGCAGTTCTATTGTCGATCAGGAGGATGTGGCGGGCTACGGGGCAGGTTCCATCCTCGCTTACTATACTTCTGCCAGCGATAAGAACGGACAGATTCAGTGTCTGGCTTATAGCAAAGACAACGGACGGACATTTACTAAATACGAAAAGAATCCTGTCCTGCGTCCTTCCGATGGTCTGAAAGATTTCCGTGACCCGAAAGTCTTCTGGTATGCACCGGAGAGTAAATGGGTGATGATTGTCTCTGCCGATAAGGAAATGCGTTTCTATGACTCCCAAAATCTGAAAGACTGGAACTACCTGAGTAGCTTTGGCGAAGGATACGGTGTGCAACCCTGTCAGTTTGAATGTCCGGATATGGTGGAACTGCCTGTAGATGGCGATATCAACCATAAGAAATGGGCATTGATTGTCAATGTAAATCCGGGATGTTACTTCGGAGGGAGCGCTACTGAATATTTTATCGGTGACTTTGACGGCACAAAATTTATTTGTGACAATCAGCCGAATGTCACGAAATGGCTGGACTGGGGGAAAGATCACTATGCTACTGTCTGTTTCTCAAATACGGGAGACCGTGTGGTGGCAGTGCCTTGGATGAGCAACTGGCAGTATTGCAATATCGTTCCGACCCGGCAGTTCCGTAGTGCCAATGCGCTGCCCCGTGAATTGGGACTCTATACACAGGATAATGATATTTATCTTTCCGCCGCACCGGTAGCGGAAACTAAGAACTTACGAAAAGAAAGCAAGGATATTCCGTCTTTCACGGTAGACAAGGATTATCACATCGAATCTTTATTGACTGATAATAAAGGAGCTTATGAGCTTTCTCTGAACATCAAAACTGGAAAGGCGGAAATTATGGGATTCAGTCTTTTCAATGACAAGGGAGAGAAGGTGGATATTTACCTTAATCTTCCGGAAAAGAAACTGGTGATGGACCGTACGAAAAGCGGCATCGTAGATTTCGGGAAAAACAGCTCTCCGCACGAGATCGAGGCGCACGATCGACGGAAGACGATTTCTATCAATTATATAGATGATTTCGCATTGGCTACATGGGCACCTATCAAAAAGGAAGATGAATACAAACTGGATGTCTTTGTTGATAAGTGTTCGGTAGAAATATTTCTGGATGGTGGGAAGATAGCGATGACTAATCTGATTTTCCCTACAGAGCCGTACAATCGTATGTGTTTTTACAGTAAGGGCGGTACATTCGCAGTCGATTCATTCAGTGTGCATAGGTTAGGTTTATAAAAGGATAGATTTGTTTTTCAGTAGGTATTTATCAAGAATATAATCAAGTGTTTATCACTTGTATCATCTGTATTTCATAGATTAGATTTATGAGTTAGTTTTTAAGTTAGGTTTTGTAGATTAGGTGTTTGACAGCTGCCGTCCGTGAGGTTCGGCAGCTGTTCTGTGTTTAATCTATTCGCAGAATAGGTTGTCATTACTTATTCATTGATCTCAATCGTATACCCTCCTTTGAAAGTTTCTTTCGGTTGCAGGTGTTGCATCCAGCCTTTGTCTTTGTATTCGCCTGTGTAATGTGCGCGGTCGCAGCGACCGTACCACGGTTCGATGCAGACAAAAGGGGCATTCTTTGCAGGCGGAGACCATAGACCGACTACGGGAGCATGAAAGTGCAGGCTTAAATAAGCTTTCTTTTCCTTGGTATAAAGGGTCACTTTATGGATTTGCTCATTCTCTATTATCAAAGCATCTTTATCGAAAGTATGTGTATCCAATGGCAATAACCCGTCTGTAAGTTCCAGAGAATATTCAGTGGAAGGATCTGCACATCCTTTTTCTGAAATGAGGATATACTTCAATCCTTCTTCCTTGTCAAAACCGAAGAAACCACGATTCTGTGTATCTGCATTAAAATCCGGCCAATAGAATGCAGGATGCGCACCGATTTGAAAATACATTTCTTTTTCTCCGGTATTCTTAACTTCCCATATAACCTCGATCTGCTTACCCTGAATACGATAACCTATTTCCAGACAAAACGGGAAAGGAAATTTCCATAATGTCTCTTCATTACTGACAAGGCGGTATCGTACTTCGTCTTCTTTCTCTGAAACAAGAGTAAATTCCATATCGCGGGCAAAGCCGTGTTGACTCAATGTATAAGCGATACCTTCATTACGATACTGGTTTTCCCACACACTTCCTACAATCGGGAAAAGTACAGGAGAGTGGCGTTTCCAAAAAGCAGGGTCGGCTTGCCACAGATACTCTTTCCCATTGGCGAAGATACTGCAAAGTTCGGCTCCATGCGGAGATACCTGAATAGTAAGTTGTTCGTTGGAGATTGTTTTCATATCATTCAGTTTTCTGTTGGTTACTTTGAGTGATTATATGCTTGTTATATGAATAATATCCCTTTTTACAAGGACTTAAATTACTATACAAAGGTAGTATTTTCTATGATTGAGAGAGAATATAATCCCGACTTTCTTATGATGGAGAATTATTCTTATAAAACCCTATAAAATAGCGTTCTATGCAACATATCTTACAGCATTTGAAACATTTTTTTCAGTCGGTTGACTTAAATCAACCGTAATTTGCATCATCGAAAAGAGAAAATTCGTACTTTTAAATTAATAACATTAAACTAATGCCTGGTATCATGAAGAACAAAAAACTTCTTTGCAGCGTTTGTTTCCTGTTTGCTTTCATGTCGGCCCTGTGGGGGCAAAACATAACGGTGAAGGGAAACGTTACTTCTAAAACGGATGGGCAACCGATTATCGGTGCTTCTGTCGTTGAAACTACAGCTACAACCAACGGAACAATTACAGACTTCGATGGTAATTTCACTCTTTCAGTTCCGGTCAACTCTACTTTAAAGATTACGTATATTGGTTATAAACCGGTGACCGTAAAAGCGGCTGCTATCGTTAATGTACTACTGGAAGAAGATACCCAGATGGTAGATGAAGTTGTCGTAACAGGTTATACTACACAGCGTAAAGCCGACCTGACAGGTGCTGTTTCTGTAGTAAAAGTAGACGAAATCCAGAAGCAAGGTGAAAACAATCCGGTGAAAGCCCTTCAGGGACGTGTCCCCGGAATGAACATCACCGCTGATGGTAATCCGAGTGGATCGGCTACCGTACGTATCCGCGGTATCGGTACGCTGAACAATAACGACCCGCTTTATATAATCGACGGTGTTCCTACCAAAGCCGGTATGCACGAACTGAATGGTAATGATATTGAATCCATTCAGGTTTTGAAAGATGCCGCATCCGCTTCTATCTACGGTTCGCGTGCAGCGAACGGCGTGATCATCATTACTACCAAACAAGGAAAGAAAGGACAGATCAAAATCAATTTCGACGCTTCTGTTTCCGCCTCCATGTATCAGAGTAAAATGAACGTACTGAACACTGAGCAATACGGACGAGCTATGTGGCAAGCCTACGTGAACGACGGTGAAAATCCGAACGGTAATGCTTTGGGATATGCTTACAATTGGGGATATAATGCCGACGGCAATCCGGTATTATACGGAATGACTCTTTCCAAATACCTGGATTCAAAGAATACAATGCCTGTGGCGGACACAGACTGGTTTGACGAGATCACTCGTACTGGTGTTATTCAGCAATACAATCTTTCCGTCAGCAACGGTTCGGAGAAAGGTTCTTCTTTCTTTTCTCTGGGATATTACAAGAATCTGGGTGTTATCAAAGACACGGACTTCGACCGTTTCTCGGCTCGTATGAACAGCGATTATAAGTTGATTGATGATATCCTGACCATCGGTCAGCATTTTACATTAAATCGCACGTCGGAAGTGCAGGCTCCGGGTGGAATTATTGAAACCGCACTGGACATTCCTTCCGCTATTCCCGTATATGCTTCGGATGGTTCATGGGGCGGACCGGTAGGCGGATGGCCCGACCGTCGTAACCCTCGTGCCGTACTTGAATACAATAAAGACAACCGATACACTTACTGGCGTATGTTCGGTGATGCCTATGTCAATCTGACTCCTTTCAAGGGATTCAATCTACGTTCCACTTTCGGTCTGGACTATGCCAACAAGCAGGCACGTTACTTCACTTATCCTTATCAGGAAGGAACGCAGACCAATAATGGCAAGAGCGCAGTGGAAGCCAAGCAGGAACACTGGACGAAATGGATGTGGAACGCCATTGCTACCTACCAACTGGAAGTAGGCAAACATCGTGGAGATGTAATGGTAGGTATGGAGTTGAACCGTGAAGACGACAGCCATTTCTCCGGATACAAAGAAGACTTCTCTATCCTTACCCCCGACTATATGTGGCCCGATGCAGGTAGTGGCACGGCACAGGCATACGGTGCCGGTGAAGGTTATTCACTCGTCTCTTTCTTCGGCAAAATGAACTATTCTTATGCCGATAGATATCTGCTTTCGTTAACTCTCCGTCGGGACGGTTCTTCCCGGTTCGGTAAAAACCACCGTTATGCCACTTTCCCTTCCGTATCTTTGGGATGGCGCATCACACAGGAGAACTTCATGAAAGAACTGACCTGGCTTGATGATCTGAAATTGCGTGCTTCGTGGGGACAGACCGGTAATCAGGAAATCTCCAACCTTGCCCGTTATACTATCTATGCACCTAACTATGGTACAACCGATTCTTTCGGCGGACAGAGCTACGGTACGGCATACGATATCACAGGTTCTAACGGTGGCGGTGTACTTCCTTCCGGTTTCAAACGCAACCAGATCGGTAACGACAATATCAAATGGGAAACAACGACACAGACCAATGTCGGTATCGACTTCAGCCTGTTCAAGCAATCACTGTACGGTTCACTGGAATACTACTACAAGAAAACAACAGATATCCTGACTGAAATGGCAGGAGTAGGAGTGCTGGGAGAAGGCGGCAGCCGTTGGATAAATTCGGGTGCAATGAAAAACCAGGGTTTTGAATTTAATCTGGGTTATCGTAACAAGACTGCCTTTGGACTGACTTACGACCTGAACGGAAACATATCCACTTATCGGAATGAAATTCTTGAATTGCCGGAAACGGTAGCTGCCAACGGCAAGTTTGGTGGTAATGGTGTGAAGAGTGTAGTCGGACATACTTACGGCGCACAAGTCGGTTACATTGCTGATGGCATTTTTAAGTCGCAGGATGAAGTAGACAACCATGCTACTCAAGAAGGCGCTGCTGTCGGCCGTATCCGTTACCGTGATATTGACCATAACGGTGTGATTGACGAAAGAGATCAGAACTGGATTTATGATCCTACTCCCTCTTTCAGCTACGGATTGAATATTTATCTGGAATATAAGAACTTCGATCTGACAATGTTCTGGCAAGGCGTTCAGGGAGTGGATATAATCAGTGACGTGAAGAAGAAAAGCGATTTTTGGAGTGCTTCCAATGTCGGTTTCCTGAATAAGGGAACCCGTTTGCTTAATGCCTGGTCACCTACGAACCCAAACTCTGATATTCCGGCATTGACCCGCAGTGATACGAACAATGAACAGCGTGTCTCTACTTACTTCGTAGAAAACGGTTCTTTCCTGAAACTGCGTAATATCCAGTTAGGATACACCGTTCCCGCTGTTATCTCCAAAAAAATGAGAATGGACCGCTTGCGTTTCTATTGCAGTGCACAGAATCTGCTGACCATCAAGAGCAAGAATTTTACCGGAGAAGATCCGGAGAACCCGAACTTTTCTTATCCGATCCCTGTGAATATCACGTTCGGACTTAACATCGGATTTTAACTTACTTCATCAATAAAACGAATGATCATGAAAAAGATAATATATATAGCAACAATCGGAATTACCTTGCTGACAACCAGTTGTGACGATTTTTTGGACCGTCAGGTTCCTCAGGGTATTGTGACCGGTGATCAGATCGCTTCTCCCGAATATGTAGATAATCTGGTGATTTCTGCCTACGCCATCTGGGCGACAGGTGATGATATCAACTCTTCCTTCTCTCTCTGGAATTATGATGTACGTTCCGACGATTGCTATAAAGGCGGTTCGGGAACAGAAGACGGCGGTGTGTTCAACGCACTGGAAATATCCAAAGGTATCAATACCACCGACTGGAATATCAATGATATATGGAAAAGACTGTATCAATGCATCACCCGTGCCAACACAGCTCTGCAATCACTCGACCAAATGGATGAAAAGACCTATCCGTTGAAGAACCAGCGCATTGCCGAAATGAGATTCCTGCGCGGACACGCTCACTTCATGTTGAAACAGCTGTTCAAGAAGATCGTTATTGTAAACGATGAAAACATGGAACCGGATGCTTACAATGAACTGTCGAATACCACTTATACCAATGACGAGCAATGGCAAAAGATAGCAGACGACTTCCAGTTTGCCTACGACAACCTGCCGGAAGTACAAATAGAAAAAGGACGCCCTGCACAGGCAGCCGCTGCTGCTTACCTTGCAAAAACTTACCTGTATAAAGCTTACCGCCAGGACGGAGCCGATAATGCCCTTACCGGAATCAACGAAGAAGACCTGAAACAGGTCGTGAAATACACCGATCCCCTGATCATGGCTAAAGGCGGTTACGGACTGGAAACGGACTACAGTATGAACTTCCTGCCGCAATACGAAAACGGTGCAGAGTCTGTATGGGCCATTCAGTATTCCATCAACGACGGTACTTATAACGGTAACCTGAATTGGGGAATGGGACTGACCACTCCGCAGATACTGGGCTGCTGCGACTTCCATAAGCCGAGCCAGAATCTAGTGAATGCTTTCAAAACCGATTCGCAGGGAAAGCCCTTGTTCAGTACCTACGACAATGAGAATTACGAAGTGGCTACGGACAATGTCGATCCCCGTCTGTTCCATACGGTGGGTATGCCGGGCTTTCCTTATAAGTACAACGAAGGTTACATCATCCAGAAGAATGATGACTGGAGCCGCAGCAAGGGACTTTATGGATATTATGTTTCTCTCAAAGAGAATGTAGATCCCGATTGTGACTGTCTGAAGAAAGGTTCTTATTGGGCCAGTTCTCTGAATCACATTGTGATCCGTTATGCAGATGTATTGCTGATGCGTGCCGAAGCACTGATTCAGTTGAACGACGGACGTATCACCGATGCCATCTCATTAATCAATGAGGTACGCAGCCGTGCTGCCGGAAGCACCATGCTGATCTTCAATTATAAAGAAGACTACGGAGTGAACTTCAAAGTGACTCCTTACGACCTGAAAGCTTACGCTCAGGACGAAGCCATGAAAATGCTGAAATGGGAACGCCGCGTAGAGTTCGGTATGGAAAGCTCACGTTTCTTTGACCTTGTAAGATGGGGAGAAGCCAAAGATGTCATCAATGCTTATTACGTGACGGAAGCATCCCGTTGCTCTATCTACAAGAATGCGGGCTTTACGGAAAATAAGAACGAATATCTTCCTGTTCCATTCGAACAGATCAGCGCAAGTAATGGAAATTATACACAGAATTTCGGTTGGTAACTAACCATCTTAAAACAAAGAATACAATGAAATCAATCATAAAACAACTTTATACTATCCTGTTGGTGACTGTGGCATGCCTTACAGTCACAGGATGTAGTGATGACTTCAAATCCGGCCTTCGTCTGGACGGAGATGTTTGGGTGAACTCTATCCGGCTGGATGAATACGCAGGAACTGTCGACTATCAGAATAAGGCAATCGTAGTAGGAGTGCCCTACGATTACGATATTACCCGCATGGTGGTCACAGAAATGAATCTTTCCGAAGGAGCCAAGGCTAGCATCGCTATCGGTGAGACAATCGACTTTTCTCTTCCCGTATCTTTGACGGTGAAGAATGGCGATGTACAAATGAGCTACACGATTACTGTGAAGAGAGATGAGGCGAAGATACTGACCTTCAAATTGAATGATACTTATGTAGGAAAGGTAGACCAGTTATCGAAAACCATTTCTGTAGTCGTTCCGCTGACAGTGGATATCACTCAGTTGAAAGGTACGTTTACCGTAACGGACGGAGCTACCGTGACTCCGGCATCCGGAAGTATTCAGGACTTTACGAACCCCGTTACTTACACGGCAACTTACCGTTCGGCAGTAACTCCTTATGTGGTAACGGTTACTCAGGGAAATGTGATTCCGACTGCCTTTGTCGGTACGGCTTCTTCCGTCAGCCTTCTGACGAGTCCCGAAGAGAAAGCCGCTGCCCAATGGATGATGGATAATGTATCGATGTCCGAATATATCTCATTCAAGGATGTAGTGGACGGAAAAGTGGATTTAGGTAAATATACCGCTATCTGGTGGCATTTCCACGCAGACAATGGTGACAATCCTCCTTTGCCGGATGACGCGAAAGCGGCAGCGGAGAAGTTTAAAGTCTACTATCAGAATGGTGGTAATCTGCTGCTGACCCGTTACGCTACTTTCTATATCGCCAATCTCGGCATCGCCAAAGACGAGCGTGTACCGAACAATAGCTGGGGAGGAAACGAAGACTCGCCCGAAATCACCTCTGCTCCGTGGAGCTTCCTGATTACTGGTAGCGAATCACATCCGTTATTCCAGGATTTAAGATGGAAAGATGGAGACAAGTCGACAGTCTATACCTGTGATGCCGGCTATGCGATCACCAATAGCACAGCGCAGTGGCATATCGGGACAGACTGGGGAGGTTATGACGACCTGAACGCATGGCGTAACCTGACAGGAGGAATCGATTTGGCACATGGAGGCGACGGGGCGGTAGTCATTGCCGAATTTGAACCGCGTTCCAATAGCGGACGTACGCTCTGTATCGGTTCCGGCTGCTATGATTGGTACGGCAAGGGAGTAGACGCTTCTGCCGACTACTATCACTACAACGTAGAGCAAATGACTCTCAATGCAATCAACTACTTGTGTAAATAAAAAGAATAAGCAACAATGATGAAAAATATGATCTTACCTATAGCATTTACCGCACTGATAGCTTCGATGACTGCTTGCAGTGACGAGACTGACCCCATCTTGACTCAGAAAGACTGGGACGGTACAGCCACATACTTCCAATCGAGTGATGAGCATGGCTTCTCGATGTACTATAAGCCACAGGTCGGCTTTGTAGGTGACCCGATGCCATTCTATGATCCGGTTGCCAAGGACTTTAAAGTGATGTACCTGCAAGATTACCGTCCGAACCCCGAAGCTACGTACCATCCCATTTTCGGGGTGGCTACCAAAGACGGTGCTACTTACGAATCTCTCGGCGAACTGATTTCCTGCGGAGGGCGTGACGAACAGGATGCTGCCATCGGCACAGGAGGAACGATCTATAACCCTGCCGACAAACTGTATTATACCTTCTACACCGGTAATAAGTTCAAGCCTTCTTCCGACCAGAATGCTCAGGTAGTGATGGTAGCTACTTCTCCCGATTTCAAGACATGGACCAAGAACCGTACCTTCTACCTGAAAGGAGATACGTATGGTTATGACAAGAATGACTTCCGTGACCCGTTCCTGTTCCAGACCGAAGACGGTGTGTATCACATGCTGATCGCTACCCGCAAGAACGGAAAAGGGCATATCGCCGAATTTACCTCTGCCGACCTGAAAGAGTGGGAATCTGCCGGAACCTTTATGACCATGATGTGGGATCGTTTCTACGAATGTCCGGATGTATTCAAGATGGGGGACTGGTGGTATCTGATTTATTCGGAACAGGCTTCCTTCATGCGTAAAGTACAATATTTCAAAGGCAGAACGCTGGAAGATTTGAAAGCAACTACCGCCAATGATGCCGGAATATGGCCGGACAATCGTGAAGGAATGCTGGACAGCCGCGCATTCTATGCCGGAAAGACCGCTTCCGACGGAACAAACCGCTACATTTGGGGTTGGTGTCCCACACGTGCCGGAAATGATAATGGAAATGTTGGTGATGTAGAACCCGAATGGGCAGGCAATCTGGTAGCACAACGTCTGATTCAACACGAAGACGGTACTTTAACCCTCGGAGTACCCGATGCAATCGACCGTAAATACACTTCCGCACAAGAAGTGAAAGTAATGGCAAAAGATGGTAACGTGATCGAAAGCGGTAAAACCTATACTTTGGGCGAAGGTGCCTCCGTCATCTTCAACCGTCTGAAAGTACATAACAAGATTTCTTTCACCGTAAAGACCGCTTCGAATACGGACCGTTTCGGAATCTCTTTTGTACGTGGAACGGATTCCGCTTCCTGGTATAGTATCCATGTCAATGCCGATGAAGGCAAAGCGAATTTTGAGAAAGACGGTGACGATGCCAAATACTTATTCGATAATAAATTCAATATTCCGGCAGATAATGAATATCGTGTGACGATTTACAGTGACCAGTCCGTCTGCGTGACTTATATCAACGACCAGTTATCTTTCACCAACCGTATCTACCAAATGCAGAAGAACCCGTGGTCACTCTGCTGTTATAAAGGTGAAATAACTGTATCAGACGTTCAGGTAAGCACTTATTGATGAAAACTACACCGGCAAGTAACATCTTTTACAGCGTTTGAAACAAAAGTGATAGGCGCTAACCTTGGAAGCGCCTATCTTTGCACTGTAACAACTATCAAAAGTATAACAACCTTAATACCATAGAACATGAATGTATTTTTGCCTGTCAAACAACTTCAGACCTTTCTGATTTGTTTTATTCTCATGACTATTTCTGTTTCAACCCGAGCGGCGGATTCTCCTTTGCTGATTAAGAATCTGGGAGAAGGTCATTGCCTTGTACGTGTCAATACTTCCCAGAAGTACCTGCTTCTGCCCGTAGAGGATGCGTCTCCCGATGTACGTATCAGCATGATCGTTAATAATAAAGAGGTGAAAAACTTCGACGTGCGTCTCGCCATACATAAAGTAGATTACTTTGTTCCGGTAGACCTTTCCGACTTTTCCGGCAAAACGGTCTCTTTCAAGTTCAAGATGAACTCCAACGATCCGATCCGTGTCAATCTTTCGCCGGATAATACCGCTTGCTGCAAGGAAATGAAACTCTCCGACACCTTCGATACGACCAACCGTGAAAAGTTTCGTCCGACCTATCACTTCTCTCCCCTTTACGGATGGATGAACGACCCGAACGGAATGGTCTATAAAGACGGTGAATACCATCTTTTTTACCAGTACAACCCTTATGGCTCCAAATGGGGAAACATGAACTGGGGACACGCTATCAGCAAAGACCTCGTAAACTGGGAACACCGCACCGTTGCGATAGCACCGGATGCGCTCGGTACTATCTTCAGCGGCTCTGCCGTGGTAGATCATAACAATACAGCCGGCTTCGGAGCAGGCGCAATCATCGCCATTTATACACAAAACAGCGACCGTCAGGTACAAAGCATCGCTTATAGCACTGACAACGGACGCACTTTCACCAAATACGAAAACAACCCCGTACTTGTATCCGAAGCTCGTGACTTCCGCGACCCGAAAGTTTTTTGGTACGAAGCAACAAAACGCTGGATCATGGTGCTCGCAGTGGGACAGGAAATGCAGATTTTCTCTTCTCCCAATCTGAAAGACTGGGCATTTGAAAGCAGCTTCGGCGAAGGATACGGTGCTCACGGCAACGTATGGGAATGCCCCGATTTATTCGAACTTCCGGTAGAGGGCACCAACGAAAAGAAATGGGTATTGCTTTGTAGCCTCGGTGACGGTCCTTTCGGTGACTCCGCTACTCAATACTTTATCGGTAGCTTCGACGGCAAGAAATTTAGTTGTGACAATCAGCCGAATGTCACGAAATGGATGGACTGGGGAAAAGACCATTATGCTACAGTTACTTGGAGCGATGCCCCCGACAACCGCCGTATCGCCATTGCATGGATGAGCAACTGGCAATATGCAAATGACGTGCCAACTTCTCAATATCGTAGTCCGAACTCCGTTCCTCGTGATTTGAGTCTCTTTGCCATCGACGGTGGGATTTATCTTCAATCCGCTCCTTCTCCCGAATTGTTGAAACTGCGTGACGTTTCCAAAAAGCGCTCGTTCAAGGTTAACGGAACACGTATCGTGAAAGATTTGATTCCGAACAATGAAGGTGCTTACGAAATAGAATTATCCCTCAAGAATCAGCAGGCAGAAGTCATCGGTTTCCGTCTCTACAATGACAAGGGTGAAGAAGTAGATATGCAGTATGACATGAAAGAGAAGAAATTCTCGATGGACCGTCGCAAGAGTGGCGAGGTAAGTTTCAACGAAAACTTCCCGATGCTGACTTGGACTGCGATAGGGGATAAGGATGAAATGAAACTCCGCCTGTTTGTAGACAGATCAAGTGTAGAGGCTTTCGGTGACGGTGGACGCTTCGCTATGACCAATCAGGTATTCCCTTCGGAACCTTACAATCATATCAGCTTCTACAGCAAAGGCGGCGCCTATAAAGTAGATTCATTCGTGGTTTACAAACTAAAGAAATAAAAAACGACTTTCTTCTCCCTGCGCTCTTTTTGATACACGCTAACATACCTTTATCCGTGCGTTAACATGCCTTTATGTTCTCCTTATGTATAGGAGATAGATAGCGTTTCACCTACGTGATACGATCTGTTCATTACTGTGATAAGGCCTTATCACCCTTGTGATACGGTCTGTTCACAGCCGTGATAAGCAAAGAAAATAGGAGGCTAAAAGAAAAAGGATCAATGGGAAAGGAAATTAATTACTGTGCTAATATACGAAATTATAATAGATAAAACAATGGAAAATACTAAAAACGCTTCTCTCTCCAAGCTAGTCCCGGTGATGCTTTGTTTCTTCGCCATGGGATTCGTTGATCTGGTGGGTATTGCCTCCAATTATGTAAAAGCAGACCTGGGTCTGACAGACTCACAAGCAAACATCTTCCCTTCATTGGTGTTCTTCTGGTTTCTGATTTTCTCCGTACCGACAGGTATGCTGATGAGCCGTATCGGTCAGAAGAAAACCGTGTTGCTCAGTTTGATCGTGACTTTTGCTTCTTTACTGTTGCCTGTCTTCGGGGACAGTTACGCACTGATGCTGATTTCTTTTTCCCTGTTAGGTATTGGAAACGCACTGATGCAGACTTCACTGAACCCGCTTCTTTCCAATATTGTTCGTGGTGACCGTCTGGCAAGCAGCCTTACCTTCGGACAATTTGTGAAAGCGATCGCTTCTTTCCTTGCACCGTACATTGCCATGTGGGGAGCAACGCAGGCGATTCCTTCTTTCGATCTGGGGTGGCGTGTATTATTCCCTATTTATATGGTAATAGCCATCCTTGCCATTCTGCTGCTCAACGCGACACAGATTGAAGAAGAGAAGGAAGAAGGCAAACCTTCCACTTTCGGACAGTGCCTGGCATTGCTCGGCAAACCGTTTATCTTGCTTTGTTTTATCGGAATCATGTGTCACGTTGGTATCGACGTTGGTACAAACACTACTGCGCCTAAGATTCTGATGGAACGTATCGGCATGACACTGGATGATGCTGCTTTTGCAACCAGCCTCTATTTTATCTTCCGTACGGCAGGCTGTTTTCTGGGATCATTCATCCTGCGTCAGATGTCTCCGAAATCTTTCTTCGGTATCAGTGTTGTTATGATGCTGGCTGCTATGGTAGGGTTGTTCATCTTCCATGATAAGACGGTGATTTACGCTTGTATCGCTCTGATCGGTTTTGGTAATTCGAATGTGTTCTCTGTTATTTTCTCGCAGGCATTGCTTTATCTGCCGGGAAAGAAAAACGAAGTTTCCGGTCTGATGATTATGGGACTCTTCGGAGGAACCGTTTTCCCGTTGGCTATGGGAGTTGCTTCGGATACTTCTATGGGGCAGAATGGTGCGATTGCTGTGATGACAGTCGGTGTACTTTACTTGCTGTTCTATACCTTCCGTATCAAAAAATAATTTTATATTTGGAAAACAATTAAATCCGTAGATCATGAATAATATAATTGTAGGAATGGGCGAAGCATTATGGGATGTATTGCCCGAAGGAAAGAAGATAGGCGGTGCTCCGGCTAATTTCGCTTATCATGTTTCACAGTTTGGTTTCGACAGCCGTGTAGTAAGTGCGGTGGGCAATGACGAACTGGGAGATGAAATCATGAAAGTATTCAAAGAAAAGCAACTCAAAACTCAGATCGAGCGGGTGGATTACCCTACCGGTACGGTGCAGGTGACACTGGATGACGAAGGGGTGCCCTGTTACGAAATCAAAGAAGGAGTGGCATGGGATAACATTCCTTTCACGGACGAACTGAAGCGGCTGGCTTTGAATACGCGTGCCGTTTGTTTCGGTTCGTTGGCTCAACGCAATGAAGTGAGCCGTGCTACAATTAACCGATTCCTCGATACAATGCCCGATATAGACGGACAGCTGAAGATATTCGACATCAACCTCCGTCAGGACTTCTACACGAAAGAAGTATTGCGCGAGTCTTTCAAACGCTGCAACATTCTGAAGATAAACGATGAAGAACTGGTGACAATCAGCCGTATGTTCGGTTATCCGGGCATCGACTTACAGGATAAGTGCTGGATTCTATTGGCCAAGTACAATCTGAAAATGTTGATTCTTACTTGCGGTATCAATGGTAGTTATGTGTTTACTCCGGGAGTCGTTTCTTTTCAGGAAACGCCGAAGGTTCCGGTAGCCGATACGGTAGGAGCGGGGGATTCCTTTACTGCTGCTTTCTGTGCTTCCATTCTGAACGGCAAGTCTGTTCCCGAAGCTCATAAGCTGGCTGTCGAAGTTTCCGCTTATGTTTGTACGCAGAGCGGTGCAATGCCCGAACTTCCGGTTATTCTGAAAGACAGATTGTTGTAGAATCTCTTTAAATTCAAAAAGAGGGTGAATTCTAAGTCCTCTCCAAACAATATCTATAAAATCTTAC
>NZ_QTLF01000089.1:535-1414 GCF_003434395.1 Bacteroides sp. AM23-12 | reverse complement strand
TGAATTCTAAGTCCTCTCCAAACAATATCTATAAAATCTTACCCAAGTTTACGAACATTAACGTATCCTTGGGTAAGTTTGTATATAGACATAACTACTCTTCAGAAGTGTATAGCTACTTCCTAAACCTAAGATATTTTCGAAGTTAAGGACCTTTTTATTATACGGCTAATGTTACAAATGGAGTCTGCCTTCGTATCACAGCAAAAGACCTTGCTATGATTTTGGCTCTTACAGCATTGATTACAGATGCTTTATGTTTCCCCTCTGCTATTTTCCTTTTATAGTATGCTTTCATCTGCGGATCCCAAGAGATGGCAGTAATAGCTGCCCGGGTAAGGTATACTTTTACTTCTTTGTTAGCCAATGAAGAAGTCTGCGTTTTTCCCCGTATGGAAATACCTGAAGTATGTTCAAATGGGGCGACCCCACAATAGCAGGCAAATTTCCTCGGGTTGTCAAATCTTTGAAAATTGTCAGTAACACACAGTAATACAATGGCATTGATAATTCCTATTCCTTTTATACTTCTTAATAGCAAGTAGTTTGTGTAAAGCGATGTACTGGCGGCTATTAGTTGCTCCATATCCTCTTCCACCTCCAGGATTCTTTCTTTTATCGACTTGAGCTGCTCTTCCAAAAAAGAAATGGATTCTGTCACATCAGCCAACTTAGCCATCCAGGAGAATGTTTCCAATAACTTTATGCTTGATACTTTTTGCTTGACCAAATTGTCACGTATAATAATCCATCCCCGCAGTCTCACCAAGTCTTTGTCAGGCAATTTGTATAACTCCAGTTTTCGATAGTGTAATACCGCATAGTTCGCTATTCTTTTGGCGTCAATGCGGTCATTTTTGCCTCGTTGCAAGCCTATGG
>NZ_QTLF01000089.1:0-525 GCF_003434395.1 Bacteroides sp. AM23-12 | reverse complement strand
TTTTTGCCTCGTTGCAAGCCTATGGACTTCTTGATGGTCAACGGGCAAACCAAAGCCAGGGAAAATCCCATGGAGACACTGGAAACAGATAACTCTGTGACATAACTTCCCATGTTTTCAGCACAGAACAAGAGTTTGGATAAAGAGAGATGATAACCAGCTATCCAATCCAATAAAGATTGGATCCCAGTTGGAGTGTTATCAAAAGACTTGTGAGACAACTCTTTTTCGTCTGCGGACATTAATGATGCATCGAAAGTTTTTTTTCCTACATCAAGACCTACAAAATGAGAATAATTCATAACTTTGTATTTACAGTATTAAACATGAAGGAGAAACAGCTAATACATTTATTAGGTCGTGAGCCTACAATTCTAACTGGCTAGGTTCTCCTATTAAGAGAGTTGCAGTCTGATTCAGCCTATAGTCATTTAAGACTAGTGTCAAAGTTAGTTCACTGCAACTCTACTTTTCAAATATACACTTATATTTTGTTGTGATATTTAATACTGCAAATGTAAATGT
>NZ_QTLF01000088.1:0-1437 GCF_003434395.1 Bacteroides sp. AM23-12 | reverse complement strand
TCCGATGAGTGAGAAGTATTATAGTTGGAGTCCGTATACTTATTGTATGGGTAATCCGATAAATCATATTGACCCGGACGGAAATACAGTAGTTATTTGGTATAATAATGATGCTGGGAAAAAGGTTTCATATTCATATAGTGGTGGTGACATAACTCATCCAAATTCATTTGTACAATCTGTAATTACTGCTTATCAATATAATAAAGCGAATGGATTGAAGGCAGGAAACGGAGGTGGAGCCTCTACGGTAGCAATTGTAGAGAATACCAATATAAAGGTAAATGTGATGGAAGCGGTGTTTGAGAACTCATATAATCCCAATGCCGCACGTGGGGCTGGAAGTATTTATTGGAAGAGTAACTGGGGATCGCAAAAAGATAATGGAATAGTCAATTCTCCGGCTACCGTATTTGACCATGAAGCAGATCATGCTTTGGAACATAAAACAAATACTCAAGAGTATGAAGTAAATAGAGCACGAGGTAGCGATTCGCAATATCAGACAAAAGAAGAAAGGCGGGTGATAACTGGTTCTGAACAGAAAACCTCAAGGGCTAATGGAGAAACCCGTTCCGGTCAAGTTACAAGAAGAAACCATAATGGGAAAACTGTAATAACGAAAGGCGTTACTTCAAATGTGATTGATAGACAAAAAACACAGGAATATGAGAAAAGGAATAAAGCTGTATGGACTTCTGAACCATAAAAAATGTTTTTATGGTGGTTCATTGTTTTTGCTATTACTGTTTATAACATCATGTAAAAGCAATCAATTTTTAATTGATAGTAACGAAGTGGAAAATGTAAATTTTTGGTTTATAGGAGATGTGGATACAGATGTTCCTATCACCGATTGTTTGCACATTGTATTTGGAAATGATAGCCATAAAACAATTATTCGTGATAGGAAGATTATCAATCGCTTTTTGACTCTGGTTAATCAGTTGAAACCTGCCAATCCCGATTCTTATATCGATCTTAGGGTAAGTTCACTTATAAGATTAAAACCGATAAACGGTGAAAGGAGGCCTGATATAAAAGTCTGCATTGGTGCCGGTGGTTACGGAGTGCTTTTAAATGACGTGTTGATGAAGGGAAATCCAAAGCAACTTCAAAAGTTTATTCAGGAAGTATTATATGATTCTCTTACCCCTTATGAATGGTTACCGTCTTTTATAAAAGAATACTTACGTGACCATCCAGATGAAATAGATGAATATCTACCTAAATCAAAATAGTGATAGTGTATTTATTCTGATAATAGTTGTCTATTTGAAATTTATGAAAATATTTAGAGGATGTGTTATCACATCCTCTATTTTGTTTGTGTACATTTCTGTGTGATATTATTTGAGTGAAAAGTTGGCTGATATCCAATATAATTTTATAAATTTACCGAGTCGTATAGAATTTGAAAACGGTCATGTCATTTCT
>NZ_QTLF01000087.1:0-1481 GCF_003434395.1 Bacteroides sp. AM23-12 | reverse complement strand
TGCTGCCGGACAGGTGAATGGTGGCGCAGAGCGGAATCACGAATCCTGCAATGTCGGCGGATACTCCGTTCTTCTTCGTCTGCTCCAGCGTCACCGGAATGGTGGCGGCGGACGATTGCGTGCCCAATGCGGTGAAATAGGCCGGCATCATCCTGCCCAACAACCGGAACGGATTCTTACGGACGAAGAGTGCCGCAATGGAATACTGAAAGACGAGCAGGAAGATATGTAACAGAAAGATAACTCCGATGATTTTGATAAAGACCATCAGAATGGCATATACTTGTCCGGAATGAGTCATATTCAGGAAAATGCCGAAGATGTAAAGCGGCAGTAAAGGCAGGATGACCGCACTGATCATGCGCACGATGATTTCCTGAAAATCCCGTGCTACACTCTTCAGAGCATCGCTGTGCAGTGCCGCCAGTCCCAATCCCAGTGTGAAGGCAAGGATCAATGCCGTCATGACATTCATCAGCGGAGGGATGGATACGGAGAAGTAGGGGAGAATGCCGTGCGCTTCGCTGACTTCTTCGAGCGGTACGCCCACTTCGATGAGCGAGGGGAACACGGTGACACCGGTGAAGTAGGACAGGAAGCCGGAGAAGAGCGTCGCGCCGTAAGCGATGAGGGCGGTGACAAGCAGCATCTTTCCTGCACCTTTGCCGATGTCGGCAATGGCTACGGTGACCAGTCCGACGATAATGAGCGGGATGGAGAAGTTAAGAAATTCACTGAAAATTCCGTTGAACGTAACGAATATTCGTACCAGCGGAGCCGGAAAAATAGTGCCAATGGCAATCCCCAAGATGATAGCAATAATGATGCGTGGCAGCAGGCCGATCTTGATTTTCTTCATTCTGATAGTTATTTGTTGACCACAAAAATAGTATTTTAATCCAAAACTAGCGAACAAATGTGCTTTTCAAGTGTTTCTTACATAAACAATATTTTAAAATATATAAGATATGGCAAATCAGAATAAAACAGATATCGGGTTGATCGGTCTGGCAGTGATGGGTGAGAACCTTGCTTTGAATATGGAAAGCAAGGGCTGGCACGTCTCTGTTTATAATCGTACCGTCCCCGGAGTGGAAGAAGGAGTAGTAGACCGCTTTATGAATGGTCGTGCTAAAGGTAAAAACATTGAAGGTTTTACAGATATAAAGGCTTTTGTGGAATCAATCGCCACCCCTCGCAAGATTATGATGATGGTACGTGCCGGCAGTCCGGTAGACGAACTGATGGATCAGCTTTTCCCTTTGCTTTCTCCCGGAGATATTCTGATTGACGGTGGTAATTCTAATTACGAAGATACCAATCGCCGTGTAAAATTAGCTGAATCGAAAGGATTCTTGTTTGTAGGAAGCGGAGTGTCGGGCGGTGAGGAAGGTGCGTTGAACGGTGCTTCCATCATGCCCGGAGGATCGGAGAAAGCGTGGCCGGAAGTGAAGCCTGTCTTGCAGAGCATCGCGGCGAAA
>NZ_QTLF01000086.1:0-1805 GCF_003434395.1 Bacteroides sp. AM23-12 | reverse complement strand
GTTTCCTGTGAGTCCAGATCTGTTTCGTCCTGTAAGCAGGAATACAGTATCAGACCAAAAGTAAGAAGTCCGACAAAGTAACAAACAGGTCGTTTGATTTTTTTTGTTTTCATCTTTTTATATTGTTATATAGAAATAGATAATTTGAATTAAGAGGTTATTCCAATATTGAATAGCCTCTTATTATAAAAGCGGCTCTCAAAATTACTATCGAGACTACAGATTACTTAGGTTCTATTGGCCACCATTGGTATACATAATTCAATGTTTTAGCCAAGGGGGTTAATGTATACTTTAGACCAATCAACTTGGTCTCTATTTCACGATAAATGGATACAGGTATAGTGGCATAAGGTGTGAAATCGGCAAAATTGAAAAGAACTTCGCTTATTCTTCCTGTTTCAGAGTCAGTACAAGTAATTATGATCAGTTCGAATCCTTTCATCTTTCCTTTATAGTCAGCAAAAGCATTATTAACGATCACTTTGAAAATGGAATCATTATAAGCCTCATTCTTATCTTTAACATATAAGGGACTATAGTTTTCTGGAGTTACATAAAATGGGGTATTTGTGCCTTTCTTCATTTGTTTTATGTATGTCCATTTATTATTCTTGTTATACAAATTTATATCCCCGCTCTCAGTATCTACATCGCATTGATAGATGTATCCCTGCTCGTTAAAAGTTTTAGTTGTTGTATAATAATTTGTTTGAGCAATAGCCAATGAAACATTATACAATAGGCTGATTAATATAAATATATTTTTCATATTTCTTTGTTTATTATTGATACAAACTTCTTAAATTGTTGAAATTATCTAATCCTTTTCTGCTATTAAGCCAAGGATAATCAATATTATCATACCCCACGTCTCTGAAGTCACTTATAATTTTAGGAATTATTTTTTGCAATTTTCCAGCAGTTATCCCTGGTCGTAAATTGCCAAACTCATCGATATATCTTACCAAAAGACGTGTTGCATTCCATCTAGAGTCATTCTTGCTTTTTTCGTACCACCAAGTCCTTTCGCTTGCCTCCAAACTATTTATATATATTTGCTGAATGAGATGTGCTTCGAATTCTCGATTCAACTGCGTTGCATTCCATGTTTCTTGCTCTGTATATGATTGGAGAGCATGAACCATCTCATGCAAAAGAGCACTGCTAGTTATATCCATTCTCATTTTAATACCTCCTAAACCAGGATCGAAATTACTATTCATATTGTCACTAATAAATTGAATAATCAAAGTTTTTCCCTTGAGTGCTTCTTGTAATTTGTGATATAAAGCTTCACCAATCTTGGTCTTAGTCATTTTATTAAGTAGATTCTCAATTGTTTTCCAGCTATTATCTGTCATATTGGAATTACGAAATATCGCTTTTGCTTTAGGAGCCACTGGTTGATACCCTCCTCCAACGCCACCACCGCCATCTACTTCTGGAGGGAACCATGTATGGGCATTACCATCTTTATCATAGTATATGTTGTTGCATACTAATTTGGTTTCATATTTTGTTCGAGTACGGCATTCGATACCGAAGCCGATTCCGTATTCAGGATCTTCGTAAATAAATGGTGTACATTCATCATATTCTACAAAAACACTTTCATAATGACATTCTGAACTTTCGCTACGTGTATCTGCATTAGCTTGCATTTCTAGTCCTTTTTCTGTCCCCTGGCTGATTGTAGCTACAATCTTTCCATCTTTGTATTGCCAGCCGTTGACCAAACCACCTTCCGGTTCATAAAAGTAAACGCTACCACTAAGATCGGGAGCCCGGTACAGGTAACTATT
>NZ_QTLF01000085.1:0-1829 GCF_003434395.1 Bacteroides sp. AM23-12 | reverse complement strand
GGGGCGACCACGCCCACCGACTAAGCGCCTCCCCCAAAGGGGGACGGGAGGGGGTAGAACAAAAATACCTCTTTATAAATTTATAGATAACAGCGTTTCTATTCCTCTTCCTGCGTTTATTTATGGATAGAAGAACACCCAATCAGAAAGAAAACAGTCAGCTATATGCCTGAAATTGCGAAAAACATCTCCAAGAAAACAACAAGAGTTTTCTAAAAAACGTCAGACATTTTTTGAAAAACTCCTGATATATTCCGCAAGCCCTGCAGACAGTCTCTAACAGCTGAAAACGAAGAAAGCCCGATGAACTTCTTCTGTTCATCAGGCTTTCTTTTCAAATGGTTACTGATACGTAGCGGATGACCGCTTTAAACTGTCGGGTCTGGTGCTTCTTCGTCTCCGCCCCCGGGGTTGTCGATATCCCCTCCACCGGGCTTTTCGGTATTCCCGCCTTCGGCAGTCGCGCCAACCTTAGAGAAAGCATACATTGCTACCGCTTCCTTGATTTCTGCAGAAGGTACGTAGATCACGCGGGCTTTCTTCACGTTACTTGCCGTAAACTTATCCACATTTTCGCTACCGATACCCGATACGGAAGGACGGAATGAGCCAAGGTCGCCTAAGCGAATAGGAGAACCGTTGGCAAGGTTACGTTTGATAACTGTCATCAATGCGTCCAGCACCGCTTTCACGTCTGAGCCAGTTACGGTACAACGGTCAGCGATCTGGTCGATGATTTGTCTCTGTGTCATTTCCGGAGCAAGAACTACCTGAGCGTAGTATTTTCCGGCTGCTTTTTTGTCCTGCGGATTCTTACGCAAGGATGCTTTTACTTGAATTGCCATGTTTATTAGTGTTTAGTGATTAATGATTCATTCTGCGGGCAAAGTTATATATACGCGCGGGCGGCTGCGGGCGTGCATTCTTATCTATGATGATATGTGATGCATGATGCGTTTATGTACATGAAAAAAGGGCTGCGGGGTATGTCCGCAGCCCTCAAAACAGGGGTTTTCCCATTGCCGGGTATTACAGGAGTTAGTCCTTCTTCTCGTTATCGTTGACCGGGCTGTCCGCTCCGGTCAGCCAAACGAAAATTTTACCGATCACTTTCAATACTCGCAACGTGTTTCTCCAAAATGGTTTCATATTGACCTCCTTTTTAATTGTTCCCGGCAAAGGTAGGGTGAATGGATAATGGATAATGAGCAATGAATAATTGGCTACGCTTTCATGCGCTTATATACCGCATGGTACATTATCCATTCTCCATTTTCCATTTTCCATTAAATAACCGTATTCGGTCCGGACATTGAAGCAGGGACATTCTTTGATGTACTCGCATGGTTCTATGATTCCGTTATGGTTGAGATCGGGACTCAGATCACGATGGCCGCAGACCTTTGCTCCCGGATAGGTGAGTAACAGAAAGCGCAGGAGCGTTTCAAGGCTTTGTTTTTGTGCGGTGGTACGTGTGTCGGTTGCTTTGCCTGATGCGTTAAGACCTCCTTCGTAAGCGATTCCTATTGATTCGCTGTTGTGGCCTTTGACGTGTGCGCCGATCTTGGTAATGTCGCGCATGTGGTGTATCCGGCCGTCTTTTGTGATGTAATAATGATAGCCGCATTCGGTGAAGCCTTGACGCTTGTGCATGGCGTCGAGGGAGGGCAGGGTGAGATCACTGGTGCAGCGGGAGGCGGTGCAATGCACCACAATGAGAGAGATGTTTCTTTGTTTGATCATTGTTTTGTGGGTGATTATGTGAGTAATTTCTAGTTGTGTATTTCTCATCTACCCCCCTCCCGTCCCCCTTTGGGGGAGGCGCTCAG
>NZ_QTLF01000084.1:0-1837 GCF_003434395.1 Bacteroides sp. AM23-12 | reverse complement strand
AGCGTGGAGGGAAAACCTGACGTGCTTATCTACAAGGAGGGCGAAGCCTACAAAGTGACGGTGTTCCGTCGTAGCGGTCTGCGCCGCAAGCTCAAGCCGGAAACCTATCTCTTGCAGGAGGAGAACGGCAACCTGTTCATGAACACCGGCTTCCGCATCGACGTGTCCTACAACGAGGCCACGGATGTGCTGACTTTCTCGCCAAACGGGGACTATGTGCGGGTGAAGCCGCAGCCGGGACATCCGACCGAAGAATAACAACCACTAAAATCCAAAGTAACATGAGAACAAGAATAACAATGATTATCTGCCTGTGCCTGCTTTTCGCGGGCAGGGCAAGCGCACAGTGGGTCGTAAGCGATCCGGGCAATCTAGCGCAGGGCATCATCAATGCCTCCAAAAACATCATCCATACCTCCAAGACCGCCACGAACATGGTGAGCAACTTTCAGGAGACGGTGAAAATCTATCAGCAGGGCAAGAAGTATTACGATGCCCTCAAATCGGTGAACAATCTGGTCAAGGACGCCCGCAAGGTGCAGCAGACCATCCTGATGGTGGGCGACATCACAGACATCTATGTGAACAGTTTCCAACGGATGCTCCGTGACGGGAATTTCAGACCCGAAGAGCTTTCCGCAATCGCTTTCGGCTACACGAAACTGCTGGAGGAAAGCAACGAAGTGTTGACGGAACTCAGGAACGTGGTGAACATCACCACGCTCTCCATGACCGACAAGGAGCGCATGGACGTGGTGGAACGCTGCCACTCGAAGATGAAGCGTTACCGCAACCTCGTGAGCTACTACACGAACAAGAACATCTCCGTGAGTTACCTGCGTGCGAAAAAGAAGAACGACCTCGACCGCATCATGGGGCTGTACGGGAACATGAACGAAAGATACTGGTAGCCTATGAAGTTCGACAACCTTCATCAGATTTTACGTTCACTTTATGAGCAGATGATGCCGCTGTGTGGGGACATGGCTGGTGTGGCGAAAGGCATCGCCGGGCTGGGTGCGCTGTTCTACGTCGCCTACCGGGTATGGCAGTCGCTGGCGAGAGCTGAACCGATAGACGTATTCCCGATGCTCCGTCCTTTTGCCATCGGTCTGTGCATCATGTTCTTCCCGACTGTGGTGCTGGGCACGATAAACAGCATCCTCTCACCCGTCGTACAGGGCACGGCAAAGATGCTGGAGGCGGAAACGCTGGACATGAACCGATACCGGGAGCAGAAGGACAAACTGGAATACGAGGCGATGGTACGCAACCCCGAAACCGCCTACCTCGTGTCCAACGAGGAATTTGACAAGCAACTGGAGGAACTCGGCTGGTCGCCCTCCGACATGGTGACGATGGCGGGAATGTATATCGACCGGGGAATGTACAACATGAAGAAGAGCATCCGCGACTTCTTCCGCGAGATACTCGAACTGCTGTTCCAAGCCGCCGCCCTCGTGATAGACACCGTCCGCACCTTCTTTCTCGTGGTGCTGGCGATTCTCGGTCCGATAGCCTTCGCCCTGTCGGTATGGGACGGTTTCCAAAACACGCTCACGCAGTGGATATGCCGCTATATACAGGTCTATCTGTGGCTACCGGTATCGGACATGTTCAGCACCATACTGGCGAAGATACAGGTTCTGATGCTGCAAAACGACATCGAGCGGATGCAGGCAGACCCGAACTTCTCGCTGGATTCGAGCGACGGGGTGTATATCGTATTCCTCTGCATCGGCATCATCGGCTACTTTACCATTCCCACCGTTGCGGGCTGGATTATCCAAGCCGGAGGCATGGGCGGTTACGGTCGCAACGTGAACCAGATGGCGGG
>NZ_QTLF01000083.1:0-2375 GCF_003434395.1 Bacteroides sp. AM23-12 | reverse complement strand
GCAATGACGGACGCACGGTAACGGCGTTCCCCGAAAACAATCCCGTAACGGTCTGTCCCGTCAACGGGGCGCACGGTGATGGGCTGCAACACACCCTGCCGCTTGATGCTCTCGGCAAGCTCGTAAAGGCTCGTTTCATCGAAACGCTTGCGTGGGTTGAAACCGCTCGGCTGAATGTTTGCCAATGCTACCATCGTGATGTTTCTCTCTGCTGCTGATTGATTTGCTTTTGTCTTCATAATCCGTTTGTTTTTAAGTTGATTGTTTATTCTTGTTCTTTTTGATAATTTTTTCCGGTCGGGAAATCGGTTTCTTTGCTATCTTTCTTTCCCCGCTCCGGCTCACGAAAGAAAGTAGCGGGCGGAAAGTCCGCCCTTGCGGCTTACCTGCGGTTATAGCACACGTTCGCGAACTTCTTTTTCTGCTCTACCGCCCGTTTGAGGATGTAGAACGTGCCGCCCACGGCTACCGAATCGTAATAGACCATCAGAAAAGCGGAGTTTTCCAAAAGGTAGTCGTTACGGCGTAGGAAACAGCCCTCGGTATATCCGTCCTGCAAGGTTACCACTTCATCGGCTTGCGCCAAAATGGTGTCATAACGCCGCTTGTCGGCCTGGGTGTACCGCTCGGCTTGTCCCTTGAAGGGGAGAACGCATTTCAAATGGATATGCGGGTATTCCTTTTTGAGGTTCAAGACTTCCTCTGCTGCGATAAGGTCGAAGCCCTCGCACATTCCCGACAAAAAGGTATGGTAGCCTTTTTTGATACAATAACTCTCGATGGCTACAAATGTATCGAACGCCACCTCTCTAAAGAGTTTCTCACGGTCTGCCGTGAACTTGGCTATACGGTTGGTGCGGTGTCCCGAAAAGGCTACCGTCTTTTCTTTCGTAACGGGTGTTCCGTTTTCTGCCAATGTCCTTGTTTCCATATTGATATTTTTTTATCGGTTATTACTTGCCTTCTTCCTGCCACAAACCACGCTCTTTATCAAAATCAATGTCGTAGTAGTAGGCTGTCTTTGTTTTGGGCTTCCTGCGCCCGCCCAAAACTTGGGTTTCCAAAACCTTGTACCCTTTTCGGGTGGCTGCCACGACCACGCAAGTGAGGTACGGCAGATACTTGTGTTTAAACTTCTTTCCTTCCATGATTCAGATGATTAAAAGAATGATTATCAAGATGAACATGAAGCCGACAAACAACCGCCACGCAAGGGCGAAAACAAGCCGTGCCACGAAGCCTAACAGAAGCAAAGTAGCGGATAGGGCAAAAAACTGCCCTGCGGTGGTGGTGAGGAAGTACACCGCCGAAGCCCAAAGGATTAGGCGGTAAACCAGTCTGTAAATGAATGTCGTTTTCATGTTCTCGGGTATTGTCGGGCGGAGGAATCCGCCCGTGGTTGTTTAATAGTTTCCTTTCGGGATATAGCGGTTATCGGCTATCAGCCGGAACGTGTCGTAATCAGCCGTTCCCCGATAACTTAGGGACAGTTCAAAATAGAGGTGTCCTTCCTCTATGTAGAAAGTGAAGCGCAAGCCGTTGCGGATTATCGTCCCTTTTGAATGGTTGTTCCCTTCCCATCTTACGGGTTCATTCTCGATACTTTTCAAGAAATCGGCGACCTTTTTCGAGTTCTCCACATTTTCTTGCTCCACCTGCCTGTATATCTGCGTGTAGTAGTTTATCCAATCGTTTATTTTCTTGGCGGTGAACACGCCGATATTGCACGGCTTTTCGTATTGGTTGCCCGCCCTTTCGATGTCGTAGCGGTTGACATATTCAAAATGCTCCATGTCGGCGGCTATCCTGTATTTGTTCTCTTTGTATATCTTGCACACATGGAAACGGATGCCGTTATACGTGAACTCTATGCGCACGCCGTAAAATGCGGGATATTCACCGCTCTCCACGTGGTAGCCGTATTCCGCTTGGGGTATGTACTTCCTTATCTCCTGCATGAGTGGAGACAGCTCTTTTTTCGCCCGTTCCGCTCTTTCGGTAAACATCGCATTAACGTTAAAGCCGTTAAATTCCTTTTCTGATAATGTTTTCATCGTCTTATGTCTTTAAGTGGGGCGGATTGCTCCGCCCGTTGGTTTATACTCTTGTTCCTTTGTTGTCCCGCTTAGGCTGCTGCGGGTTCGTTTACCGGTTCGGTTACCTTGTCGGCAATCATCTTCGCCGCCTTGTTCACGTCCCCCAATATCTCCACCAAAAAGGCGGGTTCCTCCCTTAGCTTGGTGAGCCAGTGTTTCAGATAGGCGGCGTTGTTCTCCTGCGGTGCGGTTGCGTAGCCGAAGAACGCACCGCAAAGGGCTGCGGTAAGTTCGGCGACAAGTTCCTCACGGGCATAGAGCGCATCCCCGAAGAAGCAG
>NZ_QTLF01000082.1:0-2397 GCF_003434395.1 Bacteroides sp. AM23-12 | reverse complement strand
TTCACGCGGATATTGCGGAACCAAACGTCATCACCGTGATCCTGCATTCCGATAAATCCTTCGTGGTTTTCGCCACCGCAATTATTCAGCAGTTCGAAAGCCAACGGCCATTTGTCCTGGCTGAATTTGCTGGCTTGCAAAAGGTCAGTCCATTGTTTGGTCCACAAGTGGTATTCGAGTACATTCTCGTCATTCTGTCCGTGAACAACAGTACCTTTATAAACCATGATCTTAGCCTTGTTCCATTCGCCGAAAGGTTTCGCATTCTGAGGAACTGCCGGAATCATGTCATATAAAGAAGCCGACTGACGGTTATTGTCTTTACCCAATTTTGCATCCGGATGATTGTCATTGTCCAATACCTGATATTCAGGTGCGGAAATATAAATAGGTTCGAGCACGTCGTTACCGTCCTTATCTTTAGAAGTTACTTCCTGAGCCAGATAGAAGATACCGGAGTTACCGCCTTTGGAAACCTTCCATTCCATTTCCAGTTCGAAGTTTTTGAATTTGTGGGCAAAGATCAGGTCTCCGCCATCACCATCCTGCGCTTCACCGCCACCGGAACCGTTAAACTTGATGCAACCGTCTTCGATAGTCCATTTGGAAGGAACTCTGTCCTTGCCATAACCACGCCATCCATTAAATGTTTTGCCGTCAAAGATAGTGATGTAACCATCCGCATCTACCGGTAATTGCAAGCTATCCATCTCTGCTGCTTTTAATGATTTTGAATATGATAATGCTACTTCGTTTGCCGATTGCTCTTCCTGAGCACTCCCGGATTTCTTCTGACCGCTGCAGGAAACTAAAACTCCCGCTGCAAGACAACAAGCTAATGGATAAAATACTTTCTTCATAATAATAACTATTTAATTTTTAATCTTTAATTCTTAACTTACTTTTATCGTGTTATCGTGGCATATCAGGCAACTTCCATCCTTCGCGATAGTTATGTTTCACCAGTTCGGCTGCGAATTGTTTCGCATTGATCGGATCTGTCCAGGTCTTGTTGAATGACGGGTGACCATCATGAATCGTAAATCCGTCCTTAATGCAGGTTCTGAGTGTTTCATTATCACCGATATTGGTGAAGCACATATTGGCGCCGTCCCATTCCAGTGTCTTGTTCAAACCTTGCAGACGGATAGCCAATACACCCATTACCACCATTTCATTCATCGGTCCCGATTCGGAGAAATCCGCTTTCGGCATCACGCGGTTGGATTTGTCTTCCTTACAAGCGCGTACCCAGTCCATCTCATGAGAACACTTGACACGGCGGCATACTTTCGGTGCATTGGGCACACGGCCTGACAACAAGAAAGGTTGTTCTCCGTAGCAGCCGCAAATCAATGTATCTTTTGTTCCGTGGAAAATAGTCAGACCACCACCGGGACCCATCAGTTGTTTTCCTTCCGGGAAACCTTTCGGACGTTCCGGCATCATACCGCCGTCATACCAGTGTACCTCAACTTCCGGCAAGGCAACTTTCGGCATATTGTCGCGGGCGGGGAAAATCATCTTCACGTGCTGGGCCTGAGGAGCGCAGGCACTCAGTAATAATGTAGAAGAACCTTCCACCTTGGTAGGATAACCCAGTTTCAGAGCTCTGAACGGCTGATGCAGAATATGGCAGGCCATATCGCCCAGTGCACCTGTACCGTAATCCCACCATCCGCGCCAGTTCCAGGGATGATAAACGTTGTTGTACGGGTTCAGTTTGGCAGGTCCGGTGAAAAGATCCCAGTTCAATGTGTTGGGGATGCGGTCCGCCTTTTCGGGGGCATTCAGTCCTTGCGGCCAGATAGGACGGTCGGTGGCGCATTCCACTTTGGTTACTTCACCGATTTCTCCATTCCATATCCATTCGCAAACCAGGTCGGTACCTTCGCCCGATGCTCCCTGATTACCCATTTGAGTAACTACTCCGGTAGAGGCGGCCAGCTTGGTCAGCAAACGGGATTCGTAAACGGAGTGAGTCAACGGTTTCTGGCAGTATACGTGCTTGCCCATTGTCATGGCGTCTGCCGTGATGATGGCATGAGTATGGTCGGCGGTAGCAATGATTACGCCGTCAATGGATTTGCCCATTTCATCGTACATCTTGCGGTAATCCCAGTATTTCTTCGCATTCGGGAATTCATCGAATACGCCTTTGGCATATTTCCAGTCTACGTCACAAAGGGCTACGATGTTTTCGGTGCCCTTCACGTTGTTGATGTTGGCATGGCCCATACCGCCGATACCTACGGCTGCGAGGTTCAGTTTGTCGGTTGGTGAAACGTGCCCGTGGCTCATACCTAAAATAGAACTGGGAGCAATGGTGATTCCTGCTAAAGCAGCGGCTCCCGTTTTAAGAAATTTTCTTCTTGAAAAGTCTGACATGGTTTTATT
>NZ_QTLF01000081.1:0-2420 GCF_003434395.1 Bacteroides sp. AM23-12 | reverse complement strand
TGGGTGTGACCTGAAAAGTCACGTAATTAATTGTTAAACAGCAATGTATATTGCAAGATTTAACCCGCTGTTCCGTCAGCGGTAGCCTACTATAAGGTGCATCTCCAGTGATGGGTTGTGCTAAGCTTATAGGACAAAGTACACTTTCCGAAAGGACAAGACTGAACCGTGAGGGAACGTCAAGGGCGGTTAGTATCATACCGTCGAGTGGCGAGGCTGGATAGCATGGTTAACGTAATGTGAACTGACTTTAGCCGTCGTAAGGTTTGAAGGAGCGCAAGAGACTTTAGCTCTCACCAAAAGGTAAGCAGTCGGATAACCCTCGCCCATGTTGGGGTTACACGGACATAGCACTGCCGGCGGACTTGGCAGAACCTAAACTATCCGTTTGTCAATTGCGTGGAACAGGGCAAGCCTGTATCTCTCTCGTAATAATGCGAGTAAGCGAACCGCAAGGCAAGCCGAATGGGGTGCAGGTATGAGATAACGGAGAAAGCGAATGCCGCCCTGTAATGGGGAGGATACGGATTGAACCAACATCACGAGTTAATGAGGGTAACATCATCCGACACGAAAGTGGGCAGACTTCCGTATATGGTAACTCTTTACAAGATAACTTTTAGAACTTTCAAAAGGAGGAAAGCAAATGAACGAGATTAAAACATCGTGTGCGCCTGCTGACAGCAGGAATCTGACTTGGGACGGTATGAACTGGTCTAAGTGTGAAACCTATGTCCGAAAGCTACAAGCGCGTATTGTAAAGGCTCAGAAAGAAGGCAGACATAACAAGGTGAAAACCTTGCAGTGGATGCTTACCCACTCTTTTTACGCCAAGGCATTGGCAGTAAAGAGGGTTACTTCCAACAAAGGGAAGAATACGTCTGGAGTAGATAAACAGCTTTGGGACTCTCCCAAGCGCAAGTACAAAGCAATCGGTGAACTTAGACGTCGTGGCTACCATCCACAGCCGCTCCGTAGGGTTCACATCAAGAAAAAGAACGGTAAACTCCGACCGTTGGGAATACCGACCATGAAAGACAGGGCGATGCAAGCATTATATCTCATGGCATTGGAACCGATAGCCGAAACGACAGGCGACCGTTTTTCTTACGGCTTCCGAAAGAAGCGCAGGACAATGGACGCAATTCGTCAGATTGATACGGTTCTAAATCGCCAGCATTCCCCCGAATGGATTTTGGAGGGAGATATTAAGGGTTGCTTCGACCACATCAGTCACGGCTGGCTTATTGAAAATATCCCTATGGATAAAACAATACTCAGAAAATGGCTGAAATGTGGAGCTGTATTCAATGGTAAACTGTTCCCGACAGAAGAGGGTACACCACAAGGAGGTATCATATCACCGACACTTGCAAATATGGCACTTGACGGACTTCAACCACTCTTGGCTGAAAGATTCAAAAGACGTTTCATCAACTATAAGACATTCCACTACAAAGTGAATCTTATCAGGTATGCGGACGACTTTATAATCACAGGTCGAGATAAGGAATTATTGGAAAACGAGGTCAAACCAATGGTGATAGAATTTCTCAAAGAAAGGGGTCTTACCTTATCCGAAGAGAAAACTACCATTACGAACATATACGATGGATTTGATTTCTTAGGTTTCAATGTAAGGAAGTTCGGCAAAAGGCTGTACACATCTCCGTCCAAAGATGCACAGAAACGCTTTAGGGCAAAAATCAGTGACATCGTTAAAGGACATAAAATGTGTAAGCAGGAATCGCTGATACGAATGCTCAATCCTGTGATAACAGGTTGGGGAAACTATTACCGATATGGTGCATCAACCAATGCTTTTCACGGTTGCGACAATCACATTTACAACCTCACAAAGAAATGGGCTTTACGTCGCCACCCAAAGAAACGCAAGTCTTGGGTTGCAGATAAGTATTGGCATGAAATTCGGGGGCGTAAATGGACGTTTGCATGGAAATATGAAACAAAAAGCAAGAAAGTGAACTACCTGACCCTTAAAAGGTTGTCGGATATACATTATACTCCGTACAAGCAAGTCAAGGGGGAGGCAAACCCTTTCGACCCGGAATATGATGATTATTTCTTTCAGCGAAAGGAGCAACAAATGCTGGAATCTCTCAAAGGACGTAAGTCACTCTTATATTTATGGAACAAGCAGAAGCGGACTTGTCCGTTATGCGGCAAGGAGATAGATTGTACAAAAGCATGGAACGTCAATGAAATATCTGTTGGTGGTTCAATTGTACGGCAACTTGTCCATAACAACTGCCACAAGCGAAATAAACGAAACTGTTGAAAGTATGAGCCGATTTCTAACAACAAATAGAAATATTGAGTTGCTTGAGCCGTATGAGGGGAAACTCTCACGTACGGTTCTTAGGGGAGAAGGGGGCAGTAATGCCCTTGACTTACCCGAT
>NZ_QTLF01000080.1:0-2429 GCF_003434395.1 Bacteroides sp. AM23-12 | reverse complement strand
GTGCGACACGAAGTTGCGTAAATAATTGTTCAAAATTCTAATCCACGAGCTGGAATTGAATGATTGAACCCGTTGTTCCGTCAACGGTAGCCTACGGACAGATGCACCAATAGTGATAATTCTGTATCAAGCTGTCCGGACAATGTACTCCTTCCGAAAGGAAAAGACAAAACCGTAAGGGAAAGACAATAACTCTTAGTATCATAGAGTTGGGAGGCTAGGCAGAGTAGTATGGTTAACACATGTGAATCGTTGTTTGAATCGTCGTTAAATTGGAATAAGCCAAAGATACTGAAAGGCTTGAACTAAAAAGTATGCAGTCGGATAACTCTCTCTTTGATTAGGGTTACACGGACATAAGCACTGCCGGCGAAGAGACGGAACCTAACCTACTCGTATGTTATTTACACGAAACGTGGTAAGCCTGTATCTCTCCTGCAAATGCAGGTAAGCAAACCGTAAGGAAAGCTGAACGGGGTGCAGGTATAGGATTGCAGAAAAAGCGAACGCCATCCTTGTAATGAGGAGGATATGTGGTTGAGCCATCATCCATGAATTGGACAAGGCAACATTACCCTACACGAAAGTGTGCTGACTTCTGCGTTAGGTAATTCTTTACAAGAAACTTTTAGAACTTTTGAAAGGAGAAAAGCAAATGAACGAATCAAAATCGTGTGCATCTACTAACTCAAAATGGGACACTTGGGAAAGCATAAACTGGACCAAGTGTGAAGTTGAAGTTAAAAAGCTACAAGCTCGTATTGTAAAGGCTCAAAAAGCTGGCAAACATAACAAGGTGAAAGCCTTACAATGGATGCTGGTACACTCGTTCTATGCCAAAGCATTGGCGGTTAGACGAGTGACTTCCAATAAAGGGAAGAACACAGCTGGAGTTGACCATGTCTTATGGGCGACTTCACATGGGAAAATGAACGCAATAACTGAATTAAGGAGAAGAGGATACCGTCCACAACCGTTAAAACGGGTACATATTAAAAAGAAGAACGGGAAACTCCGACCTTTGGGAATACCAACCATGAAGGACAGGGCTATGCAAGCACTATACTTAATGGCATTAGACCCCATTGCCGAAACGACTGGTGACAACTGTTCATACGGTTTTCGCAAAGAACGTTGTGCCCACGATGCAATAGGACAATGCTTCTGTGTATTGGCTAAAGAGGCTTCTCCCAAATGGATTTTGGAAGGGGACATTAAAGGCTGTTTTGATCATATCAGTCACCAATGGCTTATAGACAATATCCCAATGGATAAAGTCATGCTAAAAAAGTGGCTTAAATCTGGATTTGTTTTCAACAACAGGCTGTTTCCGACAGAAGAGGGTACTCCGCAGGGAGGAATAATATCTCCAACTCTAGCTAATATGGCTTTGGATGGCTTACAAGCAAAACTATCAGAACGCTTTATCAAGATAAATCATCATAGAGATACCTATTATCCCAAAGTACATTTGATAAGGTATGCTGATGACTTTATCATCACTGGAAGAAGCAAAGAAATGTTGGAAGATGAAGTGCTTCCTTTAGTAAAGGAGTTCTTGGAGACAAGAGGACTTACTCTATCTGAGGAGAAAACTAAGATTACCCATATAGAGAATGGTTTCGACTTTCTTGGCTTCAACATCAGAAAGTATAACGATAAGATGCTTATAAAACCGTCCAAAGAAGGAGTCAAAAGATTTTTGGACAAGATTGGAGAGCTTGTTAAAGGCAATCCCTCTGTAACTCAAAGTTCTATTATAAGGCTTCTAAATCCGATAATAATAGGTTGGGCTAACTACTACAAGTATGTAGTGTCCTCTGATACATTCAGTAAAGCAGACTATCAGATTTTCCACAAACTATGGAGATGGGCACTCAAACGCCATCCCAAAAAGAGTAAAACATGGATTAAAAAGAAATACTTCAGAAAAATCGGAACACGCAGTTGGACTTTCTCTGTCGAAAATAAAAAGGACGAGGTAAATAAAAGACATCATGCTCTAAAATACCTCACTGACACAGAAATTATCCGATATGTAAAGATACGAAATGAGGTAAATCCGTATGAACCAATGGATAAAGAGTATTTTGACAAACGGGAGACCTACAAAATGCTTTTAACTCTTAATGGGAAGAAAACTATCCTTAAAATGTGGGAAAGACAAAATCGAAAATGTCCCATTTGTGGCAATCCTATCAATAAAGAAATGTCTTGGTATATCAAAGAAGACATTGTAGAAGGTAAAAAGGTTAAAACCCTGATACATGATAGCTGCCACAGAAGTATTGTTCAACTCAATAAAAAAAGGAAATAATGAGCCGGTTTCTATATAGAAATTTAGAATTGCTTGAGCCGTATGAGGGGAAACTCTCATGTACGGTTCTTAGGGGGGAAAGCTCCCGAAAGGGAGCTGACCTACCCGACCA
>NZ_QTLF01000008.1:0-180307 GCF_003434395.1 Bacteroides sp. AM23-12 | reverse complement strand
GACCGGCGAAGTCATCCGTGCATAATTGGTTCTCCGGGTCCTGTCCATACTCTACGAGATAGTTTGTCCAAGTAGTTAAGAGATCCCAATATTTTTTTACATAGTCAGCGTTTCCTTCGATTTTGCTAATAGCAGCAGCAAGAATTACCATGTTACCTCCTTCTTCAATTGGCATGTCACCTCCATACACTTGACCATTAGCAATAGGATAAGTCCCTAAATCGTGTGCTGGAAAAGGTTTGTTCCAACGACCGCTAGCACTATACTCAAAGATACTAGTCATCATAGCTTTCTGTAATTCAGGGTTATAAACCAAAAATAGTGGTGCGGATGGATAAGTTAGGTCTACTGTATTTACACAACCATTACTGTTGTTTTCTTTAGAGAACCATAACAAGTTACCTTCTTTATCAGTAAAGAGTTTATGAGCAGAGATCACTTGGCGATAAGATGCCGAACAGATTTCTGCATATTTTTTGCCACCTGCCTTTTCTGCATCGTCATAAATAAGTTCGTCAAAGGCGCG
The DNA here is from genome assembly GCF_003434395.1 of Bacteroides sp. AM23-12. Classification (NCBI taxonomy): domain Bacteria; kingdom Pseudomonadati; phylum Bacteroidota; class Bacteroidia; order Bacteroidales; family Bacteroidaceae; genus Bacteroides; species Bacteroides sp. AM23-12. The sequence continues at coordinate 179,781 of NZ_QTLF01000008.1, read as the reverse complement.
ACAACGTTCCATAATAGCCTGATAGTTGTCTCTCAATTTTTCGAAAGCATCGAAGATAGTCACTTTGCCATCATGCTTCCAATAGCCCATACGCTTCTCGTACATATACTCAATAGAGTAAATGTCATCATAACCAAGCATCATGAATCCTTCTTTCCCGCTATTGGAGACAGAACCGAGATTGTGAACATATGCCATAGCCGGATTATCTTCCTCTTTACGAGTTGTCCATTTAGTCTTTGTAGTGGCTAATGTACCATTTTTCACGAATGATTCTTTCATTCCGTAATAGTCTCCCAAACTGACTGATTTACCTGATCCATTCGTACTAGCAAGATATGCATAACCCCAATCAGCACAAATCAAGTCACCTCTTCGGTCACATATTGGTTGATCGATTGAACCTGCTTCTACATAACTGATACCATTCTTTGATAAGGTACGAGCAACAGTAGGCTGGTTACTTTCGTTAATAGCCAGTTCAGGAGTTGTCTCCATATAGAATTGTACATCATGAGTTTTTTTATCTAATGAACGTACATGATAAGAAACATAGTTTATAGGAGTTGACAATAAATCAAGATCATCAATTAATTGAGGAGCGGTAAACACGACATCAAGCTCTACAGGACCACAAGTGAAAGTATAGTAGGTGGAAGTAGCCAATACGTCTACAGATTTCTGAACTGCTTCATTTGCAAACTTAACAGCATTTTCCTTCTCACGAAACAATCCGAAATCGACATATGAACCACCTGTAGTATTGTGGCAATGGGCAGCGATTACGTTCTTACCTTTACGAAGTTTCTTTTTTGCTTCTTCTGAAAGTTTCAGATATACATTATTCTTCCAGACAAGTCCTGTAGAAACAAGCTTTTCCCCATTTAGATACAACTCAAATACATCATCATGAGAATAGATCAGATAAATATCTTCAGCGATATTCGGTTCATTAAAATCGAAAGTGCGACGAATGTAGATATCGGTATTGTCTCCTTTCCATTCTGTGTGAATACGTTCCATATCACGACTACCAAACGCTGCTTTACCTTTCTTCCAATTGCTATCATCAAACTGAAATTCTTGCCATCCGTTTGCTGGTTGGCTGTTAGTGTACGCTGCTTCCCAACGTTCTACATTAGTCATAGGAGCAATAGGTACCAGATTAATTTTATCTTTCCCCAAAAAACGATATACTTTTCCGTCAACACGCAGAGCACCCAATAAAGGTTTCTTCGCACTTGTCCAATGCTCTGTACTACCTTCCATTAATTTATCATAGGGTGACCAGATCGAGAAATAAGGATCTGAAACGATAATAGGCACCGACGGAGCACGTAGCGCTATATCTTTTGCAGGTTTTAATAAGTCAACGGTCTGGGCATTTGCCAACAAGCCGACTGAAAGAGCCATTATGGCTAGCAATTTCTTCATAAATATTTGCTTTAAATTAATCTTCAAATCCAAGGTTATCCATCCATCAATCTTATTTACCTCATAAAAAAAACAAGCCCTAAGTATTCTTTTAAATCCACTTTTTACCTTAATACTATCTCACCTTTGAATAATTGCAATCTTTATACCCGTTTTCCTATACCTTATAATATATAATACCAGTACTGTCATATTTAGGATGAAATGTTATGGAGAAGCGGCTAACAAATTGTGTATTTCTAGCAAATATCGAGCTTTAACAAACTCTTTATTTTCCATAGTATCTCATCTTTGATGACACAAAATAATGGAATTAATAGAAGAAACAAGGAAAATCTGTGTTCAAGAAAGGACAAAATCTATTCTTTTTTGGATTTCAAACGTTCTTTTAACATACGAAACAGGGGTTCTGACGCTGTTTGAGCAGTATTTATCCTTTTTTGAGCAGATTTTATCCTTACCACCTCAAAATGAAGGTCTATTAATTGATGACTTCTAACTTTAACAAAAGAGATATTGGTCATTTCAGATAGCTTTCGTAAATTTGCAACACGAATGCAATACTGATTATACCATCGCAAAATATATACCATATATTAAACCCAAGTATGTTACCCAAGAGGGAACTACTGTCCTTTATGTTCGATATAATTACAATCGGAACAAGCGCACGCTTATCTCTACCGGATACAATATCAAACCGGAACATTGGGATGCAAAAAGGAAATGGATTAAGCGTGCATGTCCCCATTATGAAGAAATTGATGCCTGCTTGATTAAGATAACATCTAAGCTCGGTGATATTCTCACCTATGCTAAAGTAAACGGCATAGATCCGACAGTTGATTTTGTCTTGTTTGAATTAGAAAAGAACAGGGAATATGATCTGCGTCCTAATCGGGTAGATATGTTTGATGCATTAGAACGGTATATAGTGGAAAAAGCACCATCCGTCTCTGCAGATCAAATAAAAGACTATCGAACACTCCGCAAGCATCTGACCGCCTTCAAAGAATACTCATCACAACCTGTAACATTCCGCAACTTGAATCTGACATTTTACAACGAGTTTATGGATTATCTATTTCATAAAGTAGTAAAACCAAACGGAACTGTAGGGCTGCTCACCAATTCTGCAGGAAAAATCATACGTTTGTTGAAAGGCTTTGTTAATTATCAAATAGTAAAAGGAATTATTCCACCGATTGACCTAAAGAACTTCAAAGTTGTAGAAGAGGAAACTGATGCTATTTATCTAAATGAAAAGGAGCTGGCTGCAATATACGAACTTGATTTATCAGATGATAAACAATTGGAAGAGATACGGGATGTATTCATTACCGGGTGTTTCACAGGATTACGATACAGTGACCTTTCAACTTTAAGTCCTGAGCATATTGATTTGGATAATGAGAATATAAATCTCAAACAGCGGAAGGTACACAAGGCTGTAGTGATTCCCATGATTGATTATGTGCCTGAAATTCTTAAAAAGTATAATTATGATTTGCCTAAAATCCCACGATACATGTTTAATGAGAGAGTCAAAGAGTTGGGGCGGAAGATAAAATTGAGCCAGAAGATTGAAGTTGTCCGCAGGAAAGGTAAAGAGCGAGAAAAGAGAATATATGAGAAATGGGAAATGATCTCTTCCCACACCTGTCGGCGATCGTTTTGTACAAACATGTATCTATCTGGTTTTCCTGCAGCAGAACTAATGCGTATATCCGGACATAAAAGTCCATCTGCGTTTATGCGATATATTAAAGTGGATAATCAGCAGGCTGCTAAAAGACTAAAAGAGTTGCGTGCCAAATTAGCCAGATGAATTCCTTAGGGAGATAAAACTATAACCATTTTTAGAATAAGACAACAGGCGTTAGTTTCCTCGGAGGAAACGCCAGTTCCCTTTAAAAGGAACAGTCGTTTCCATTAAAAGGAACGTCCGTTCCCTCACCGGGAAACGACAGTTTCCATTCCAAGAAATGACAGGAAACTATAAGTTACTGATATCTAACCACATAAAGTACTATCGGTAATATTATAGAGTTTATGTTCATGTCCAAACAGATATGCTTCATTCTTACATCGTTAGAGCATTTAGACAGATGAAAATAAAGTTTTTAAATAAATCTATAAGGAACTGCTATTCTAATATATAAGACAAGTATCTCATACTTCCTATAATTCTTTTCTTTCTGTAACTTATTTATTCATGTATAATACATAGAATTACAATACAAACGCAATACAATTTAATCATAATCCATTAATTAATAGGATGTTAATGTGTTTGCGGGTCGTTTGGACAGGACCCGGAGAACCAATTATGCACGGATGACTTCGCCGGTCATTGGGCTCATAATGCCAATCTTTCAGTAAAAGCGATCATGGGTGTAGCCGGATATAGCGAAATGGCGCATATGCTTGGTTTATATGATGTTGCAGAGAAATATGCAGGTATAGCCAAGAAAATGGCGGTGAAATGGGAAGAAATGGCAAATGAAGGTGATCATTACCGCCTTGCTTTCGACCGTGAGAATACCTGGAGTCAGAAATATAATATGATTTGGGACAAAATGTGGAATTTGAATTTATTCCCAAATAATGTAATCGACAAAGAAATTAACTATTATTTGACGAAACAGAATCCTTACGGATTGCCATTGGACTCCCGCAAAGAGTATACAAAGTCTGACTGGATTATGTGGACAGCTGCTATGTCTTCAGATTTAGAAACTTTCAAGAAATTCATAGATCCACTCTATAAATATATCAATGAAACTACTTCGCGGGTACCTATCAGTGATTGGCATCACACAGACAGTGGTGAATGGGTTGGGTTTAAAGCGCGTTCGGTTATTGGAGGATACTGGATGCAAGTGTTAATGGACAAAACTCGATGAAATGTTTAATTAACTATACATTTATTATTAACTAGAATGAAAAACATGAAATGTAAAATGAAAAAAGTATTGAAGGAATGGCGGTGGATATTGCTGGCATTATTCACGATTTGCATTTGTAGTTGTAAGGACGATGACAATGTAGAGACTGGAGCCTTTGATCCATCAAAACCTGTAGCAATTTCTGATTTTACTCCGAAAGAAGGAGGAGCCTATCAGAAACTATTGATTTATGGTGAAAATTTCGGAACAGATGTTTCGAAGGTAAAAGTGAAGATTGGTGGCAAAGATGCTATTGTTATTAATGTAAAAAGTACTTATGTTTACTGTTTTGTTCCTTCAGGAGCTTTTAGTGGTGAAATTGAAATCACTGTAGGAGAAGGAGAGAATGCAGTAACAACGACTGCGAGTACTACTTTTAGCTATGAGAAAAAGATGGTAGTAGGTACGCTTTGTGGCTATCGCAATAATCGTGATGATCAAGGTTGGAGAGACGGACCATTTGATGGACCGGAAGGTGTCAAATGCTGTGGCTTTAGCGATAACGGACGATTAGCTTTTGATCCGTTGAATAAGGATCATTTGTATATTTGTTACGATGGACATAAAGCTATACAGTTGATCGATTTAAAAAATCGTATGCTTTCTTCTCCTTTGAATATCAATACTATACCTACTAATCGTATACGAAGCATTGCTTTCAATAAGAAGATAGAAGGATATGCTGATGAGGCGGAATATATGATTGTAGCTATTGATTATGATGGTAAGGGAGATGAAAGTCCTAGTGTATATATTATTAAACGTAATGCGGATGGTACATTCGATGATAGATCTGATATACAATTGATAGCTGCTTACAAACAATGTAATGGAGCTACTATTCATCCAATCAACGGAGAATTGTATTTTAATAGTTATGAAAAGGGACAAGTATTTCGTTTAGACTTGGTTGATTACTTTAAAACTATTAAGAATGGTGGAAGTTGGGATCCTATAGTAAAGAACAATCCTAATACTTTTAAGCAGTTATTCACTATTGCTGACCCAAGTTGGGAATTTCAGATTTTCATTCATCCTACTGGAAAGTATGCTTATTTTGGTGTGATTAACAATCATTATTTCATGCGTTCCGACTATGACGAGATAAAAAAGGAATTTATTACCCCGTATAATTTTGTCGGGGGATATAAACAGTCAGGTTATAGGGATGATGTAGGAACTGAGGCACGTATGAATAATCCTTGTCAAGGAGTATTTGTGAAAAATCCGGATTATACTGGTGAAGAAGAGTATGATTTCTATTTTGTAGATCGATTAAACTTCTGTGTACGTAAAGTAACTCCAGAAGGTATCGTATCGACCTATGCGGGACGAGGAGCGTCAACTTCCTTAGCTGACGGAAACCAATGGGGAACTGATGATGGTGACCTACGAGAAGTGGCTCGTTTCCGTGATGTAAGTGGACTTGTTTATGATGATGCGAAAGAGATGTTTTATGTACATGATCAGGTGGGACATACTATTCGCACTATTTCAATGGAGCAAGAAGAGAATGTAGCCGGTGACGAGAATATACCGGAAGATGAATCAACAGTGGAATCTAACGAATAAACACATTTATCAGATTATGAAAAAATATTTAGCCATTTTTTTGTTGATGCTGGTTGTCCCATTGACGATTTCTGCACAACAAACAATTACCGTGACTGGTACGGTTACCGACACACAAGATGAGCCGATGATTGGTGTTAATATCACTGTAAAGGATGTAGCAGGTTTGGGAACCATTACGGATATCAATGGTAATTTTTCTATAAAGATGGAACCTTATCATCGACTAGTCTTCTCATACATCGGATATGATGATGTGGAAGTACTTGTAAAAGAACAGCATACTGTTAATGTAAAGATGAAAGAATCAGAGGCTAGTGTACTGGATGAGGTTGTGGTAACTGGTATGGGGGCACAGAAAAAACTGACAGTGACGGGAGCTGTAACCAATGTGAATGTGGGAGATTTAAAACGTTTCCCTACTTCCAATATGTCTAACGCTTTGGCCGGTAATGTTCCGGGTATTATTGCCCGACAAACTTCCGGACAACCGGGAAAAAGTACTTCTGAGTTTTGGATACGTGGTATTTCTACTTTTGGAGCTAGTTCAAGTGCTTATATTCTGGTGGATGGCTTTGAACGTAGCAGTTTGGATGAACTTAACATTGAAGACATCGAATCATTCACAGTATTGAAAGATGCGTCAGCTACTGCTATTTATGGTTCTAAAGGTGCAAATGGTGTAGTATTGATTACAACAAAACGTGGTAAAGCTGGAAAAATCAATATTGATGCCAAGGTAGAAACTTCTTATAATACGCGTACTATCACTCCGGAATTTGTAGACGGTCTTTCGTATGCCAGTCTGATGAACGAAGCATTAGTGACTCGCAATTTAGGAATGGCCTATCAACCGGAAGAATTAGAGTTATTTCGTACACAAATGGATCCGGATTTCTATCCGAATGTGGACTGGATGGATTTGATCCTAAAAAACGGAGCATGGAGTTATCGCGCTAACTTGAACATGAATGGTGGTGGTAACACTGCTCGTTATTTTGTTTCTGCAAGTTATACGGAAGATCAAGGTATGTATAACACAGACCAAACGTTACGTGATGATTACGATACAAATGCCAACTATAAAAAGTGGAATTATCGTATGAATGTTGATATAGATATCACCAAATCGACTTTATTGAAACTAGGTATAGCAGGTTCATTAGCCAAACGTAATAGTCCAGGACTGGCTGATAACGAGATGTTATGGGGCATGCTTTTCGGATACAATCCTATTGCAACGCCTGTATACTATTCCAATGGATATGCGCCTATTTCCCACCGGGATAACGTAAACAAACTTAATCCCTGGGTTGCATCTACGCAAACTGGATACAATGAAGATTGGCAGAATAATGTACAAACTAATGTTACATTAGAACAAAATTTTGATTTCATTACCAAGGGATTGAAGTTTGTAGGACGTTTTGGCTATGATACAGACAACAGTAACTGGATTAATCGTCATCGTCAACCAGATTTGTATAAAGCGAACGGACGTAGACAAGAAACGGGAGAGATTATTTATGAGAAAATGTTTTCCGCATATGACATGACACAATCAAGTGGTAGCTCTGGCAAACGTCGTGAATTCCTTGATTTACTGTTAAGCTGGGAACGTGCTTTCGGAAATCATCATGGAGGAGTTACTTTCCGTTACACACAAGATAGTGAGAAGCGGACAGTAGACATTGGTACGGATATTAAGAATGGAGTATCAAAACGTAATCAAGGGTTAGCAGGACGATTTACTTATAACTGGAACTATCGTTACTTTGTTGATTTTAATTTTGGTTATACCGGATCGGAAAATTTTGCACCAGGAAATCAATTCGGTTTCTTCCCGGCTTTTTCTCTTGCATGGAACGTTGCCGAAGAGTCATTTGTTAAGAATAACTTGAAGTGGATGAATATGTTTAAAATACGTTATTCTCATGGTAAGGTAGGTAATGATAATATTGGGGATAACAACCGTTTCCCATACTTATATACTATAGCCACTACAGGATATAACAGCGAAGGCAAGCCTAATTATGTATATAACTGGGGATTTGGTGATTATGGAAAATCATTCATAGGAACTCATTACACACAGATGGCTTCTAATGGCATTACTTGGGAAGTTGCGACTAAGGATGACCTGGGGATTGATCTTTCTTTGTTTAATGACAAATTTACAGCGACAGTTGACTATTTCCACGAAAAACGTACAGGTATTTTTTTAACACGTGAGTTCTTGCCTGACATTACAGGTCTTGAGAGCAAACCTAAAGCGAATGTAGGTGAAGTGAAATCTCAAGGTTTCGATGGCAATTTTGCTCTTAAGCAGAAACTGGGTGAGGTGGATATGACTATTCGTGGGAATATAACTTATAGTAAGAATGAAGTGCTCGAAAAGGATGAAGAGAATCAAGTCTATTCTTATTTATATCAAAAAGGGTATCGTGTAGATCAAGTTAAAGGATTGATAGCTGAAGGATTGTTTGCTGATTACGATGATATTCGTACCAGCCCGAAACAAGAGTTTGGTACAGTGCAGCCTGGAGATATCAAATATAAAGATGTAAATGGTGATGGTGTTGTAAACGATAATGATAAAGTTGCTATTGGCGCTACTACCACTCCAAACTTAGTATATGGTATAGGGGCATCTTTCGCATGGAAAGGAATTGATGTAAATGTTCACTTCCAAGGTGCCGGTAAATCCACTTTCCCTATTTATGGTAAGTGTGTATATGCATTCAGCGAAAGTGACTGGGGAAATATCTTTAAAGATATGATAAGTGATCGTTGGGTAGATTCAGAGACTGCTGCCAAACTGGGATTGCATGCTAATGAGAACCCCAATGCAACATATCCGCGTTTAACTTATGGGGAAAATAAAAACAACCAACAAACCTCTACTTATTGGATGCGTGATGGTCGATATATTCGTTTGAAGAATCTGGATATCGGTTATACTTTGCCAAAAAGCATAGTCAATAAACTGCACTTCAATAATATTCGTATCTATATTGCAGGATCAAACCTGATTACATGGTCTAAGTTCAAAACATGGGACCCGGAAACTGGCAATCCGCGGGGTGAAGCCTATCCGCTAACAAAATCAGTTACTATGGGTTTATCTGTTAACTTATAAAAATACTAAGAGATTATGATAAAGAAGATTTATATATTATTATTAACCGTATTAGGGATGGGAGTAATTTCTTCTTGCTCTGATTACCTGAATTCGGAGAAATATTTTAAGGATCGTCTGACACTGGAGAAAACTTTCGAAAGTAAGGATCATGTGGAAGAATGGTTAGCTTATGCTTTTTCATTTATAAAAAATGAAAACTATGAGGTGACGACTAAAGGACCAAGTGAGAATTCGTTTTGTTTTTCAGACGATATGTATTATGGTGACCGCGATAAGACAATCGATGCAACAAAGAATGAATTGTCATATAATATGTTCAAGTTAGGAGAATATGATGAGAATACTTATAATGTTGGGGCATGGGGGGCATGTTATAAAGGAATTTTCCAAGCATCAGTATTTATCCATAATGTTGACCGGTGTCAAGAGATGGCTGATTGGGAAATACTAGATTATAAGGGGCAGGCTCGTTTTGTTCGTGCTTACTATTACTGGTTGCTCTTACGTCGTTATGGTCCAGTGCCTATTATGCCGGACGAAGGAGTGGATTATACTCAAAGTTATGATCAAATAGCTACTCCACGTAGCTCATACGAAGAAGTGGCACAATATATCAGTGACGAAATGGTACAGGCTACTAAAGAGTTACAATATGACCGTCGTACTGATAATTATGCTATAGGCCGACCTACTCGTGGAGCTGCATTGGCAGTTCGTGCTTATGCACTGATTTTTGCAGCTAGTCCGTTTGCTAATGGAAATAATGATGAATATGCGCAGCAATTGGTAGATGACGAAGGGCGTCGTTTGCTTTCTTCCGAATATAGTGAAGAAAAATGGGCAAAAGCTGCTGCCGCTTGCCGTGATGTCATCGATTTAGATGTTTATGAGTTGAATATTGTAAATAAATCAACATCTGATAATGGACCTTCTGAACGTCCGACTGTTACTCCACCGGCTGATGGCGAGTTTTCCAATCACCCCTGGCCAAAAGGATGGACAAATATTGACCCGCTCAGATCATATCGTACTATCTTTGATGGTACTATATTACCTGCAAACAATAAAGAACTGATATTTACACGTGGTGCAACAAATATAGATATGTTGGTACTTCATCAGATGCCCAAGGATGATGGCGGCTGGAACTGTCATGGTATGACACAGAAAATGCTGGATGCATATTATATGAATAATGGTAGTAATGAGCCAGGTATGAACTCTATGTATCAAGGAGTAGCTAATTATCAAGGTATTGTAGATACTCGTGAACGTAGAACCGGATTTACTGATTTGCAAGACTTGAAGGATAATAAATATCCGGAATTAGGTTGGAAATATGATCCGAAGAAAGGAGATAACGATCAGGCTAAAACTGGGATGAATGTTTCTTTGCAATATGTAGAACGCGAACCACGATTCTATGCTTCTGTTGCTTATAATGGCTGTACCTGGTATTATTTGAGCCAGACTGAAAGCAAACCTGCCGATGTAAATCAACAGGTTTGGTACTACTTTGGAAGTTCCGATGGTTATCGTAATGACGGTTTCTACTTGCGTACAGGTATAGGAATTAAAAAGTTTGTTCATCCAAACGACTATCCTGGCAATTATGTTGCGAAAGCTGAAACAGCAATTCGCTATGCGGATATTCTACTGCTTTATGCAGAAGCATTGAATGAGTTGACTGGAACATACAATATACCTTCTTGGAATGAGGCGACAACCTACACTATTAGCCGTGATAAAGAACAAATGGAAAGAGGTATTCATCCGGTACGTATTCGTGCTGGGTTGCCTGATTATCCAGACGAATTTTATCTGCAGAGTGGGGTTGATGATATGCGTAAAGCATTAAAACGTGAACGTATGATAGAGTTGATGGGCGAAGGAAAACGTTACTTTGATATTCGCCGTTGGAAAGATGCACCAGTAGAAGAATCTCTGCAAATATACGGTTGTAATGTCTTTGTTGGTGAAGCTAAGAGAGACGAATTCCATTCGGCAATTCCTGTTTACAATCTCCCGTCTACTTTCTCGGAAAAGCTATGGTTATGGCCTATCAAACATAGTGAGTTGAAACGTAATTCACGTTTAACACAGAACCCAGGATGGACAATGTATGATTAATTCTAAACATAAAGACTTATATATGAAGAAAATATATACTTTGGCAGCTTTGGCTGCAATGACAATGTTGGGAACTTCCTGCAATTCGGAATGGGAAGATGAACAATATGAGCACTACATTTCTTTCAGTTCACAACTGGATAGTAAGGGAGTGACGAATATATATGTACCTTATAGCCGCCATGATGCAGAAGGAAATTATGCAGAAGGAGGAGAAGGGAGGTCCAATTATCAGTTACCGATACTTGTCAGTGGTTCTACTGATAATCCAAGTAATGTCACTGTACACGTAGCACATGATGCTGATACATTGAATATTTTGAATTACGCTCGTTACGCTACACGTACAGAACTATATTATGAGGATATGGGAGCAGAAGGATTGGCATACGCTTCATATCCAGAATCTCTACAGATAAAAGCAGGAGAAAATAAAGGTTTGCTGGATCTTAAATTTGATTTTCGCAACATTGATATGTCAGAAAAATGGGTACTTCCATTGCAGATTGTAGACGATGCGGCTTACAACTACGTAGCTCATCCACGTAAAGATTATGCTAAGGCAATATTGAGAATCTTCCCATTTAATGATTACTCTGGCGATTATTCTGGTACAGGGATAACCAACAAGGTGGTGACGGGATATGATGGAAATGGTAAACCGATAGAAACAGCAGAATCTATCACAAAATCGTCAATAAGAGGGTATGTGATAGATGAACAGACTATTTTTACGTATGCAGGAATAGTAGATGAGGATTATACAGACCGTAGAAAGTATAAAATCAAATTTGCTTTTAATGGCGAGACAAATGGTTCGGTTACTATTTCCTGTGATAATGCAGAAGAGATTGGATTTGAATTAAACGAGGACGTGACTCCTTCATTTCGTATTTCTTCATCAATGGATGACGCGAAGCCTTATCTGGAACACCGTTATGTAATAATTAATAATGTTGATTATTATTTCAATTATATACCAGTGGAAGGTACCATCATTCGCTATCATGTAAAAGGCACATTGACATTATCACGTGATATCAATACTCAGATTCCGGACGAAGATCAAGCTATTGAATGGTAGTTCCTGTTAATCGCTAATCTAACGAATCAAGAAGAGGGTGAAGTTCAAAAGCCATTGAATTCATCCTCTTCTCTTATTTTGAAAAGTTATTTTAGGACTGATTGTGTGCCGTTTTTTGTCAAATATCCTGAAGCGTACTATTTCGTTTCTGCAACTGTAGAATACGTCACGCTCCCTAGTTTCCCGTCATTACTCAGTGTCTCAGCTTGAATAATCAACGGTGTGGAATACTGATTATTGTAACATTCGATCACTGCTTTTCCATTTTCATCCGTCTGTACAGACGGATTCCAGTAAAGAGTTCGTCTTTTATCTGCTTTATCCATGTATAATTCTTTGTCCGGATAAGCTGGCGAATAATATTCTAATGCCGGTGTATATCCCTGCATAACAGTCTGCCGGGTACCAAGAGCTGCAGTCTCGTGTTTATTCAGAACATCATGTCTGGGCAATGGAATGAGGTAGAAAATGCTATATTTGTCCAGTTCTGATACATCTACATCATTGGAATTAGACATTTTGGTATTCTGGATAATTTCATCATCTACTCCTCCTGTGCCTTTACTGATGATAATAGAAGCCAAACCATCTATTTCAGTCAGCATCATGTTTACTTCTGTCGACGATAGAATTTTGTTATCCATAATATAACAGATCGGTTTCTGACGATAGGTACAACTGTTATCTTTACGGTCCCAGTAAAAGAGTGGATTTAATTTTTCCATTACTTCCGGGATAGTGGTGACAACTTTGCCATTATCGCGAAGCTGATCGACAGCCTGGCGTATATCATAGTAGGCATCAATACTTTGCTCATTAATTTTAGTCGCCATATTCGTACTTTGACGGCGCCGCTTACTTTTGATTTCAACTTCGTCCAAAAGATAAAGTCCGTCCACCCGGCGGATGGAATCCATATATAAAGAGTCGAATTTTTCAGCTTCCTGTTGCCAGTGGGCAATGTTGCCCCACTCCGGGTGCAACTCTTTGTAACCGTATGCACGCGTAGCAGGCGAGAAATGCCGGTCGATGAGAATAGAAGCGTCCTTATTTCGTTCTTTTCCCACTTTGCGAGTCTGGATGACAGCTTCCATTGATCCCTCGAAATCTTCCAGCGGAATGCTGAAATGTCCGTTCTCATCCGTAACGGTCTGACCGGTAATAATCTCTGCATCTCTCTTCACCATTACGCTGAGAGCTATATCCTTCAGCTTATTTTTGAGAATCGTAGATTTGACTTGTCCATAAAGTACCAGTTGGCTTTCTGGCAACTGGAGTGGGGTGAATGGGCTGATACCGATCTGTTGTGTCATATCATATTTACGCCATCCGTGTACCATTAACAGTATATCCAGTTCCTTCTGTTTCCGGAGAGAACTCTCTGTGAAGTAGTAGCCGGGTTGATGAATGTAGCCTTTCAAGTCCGATGTAAGCAGGAGGTCGGTGAAGATATTGTTATCATATTCCATATAATCAGAGCGGACGGCATCACGGATACTGACTGATAATTTGCCGGGCATCGGTTCTCCTATGGCGTTGTTCAACTGCAGTTCGCAGCGGATGGGAGCATAAGGAGCGTAAATCTCTTTTAAACCTTTGGGCGAGATTTGCAAAGGAGCCCGTGGAGAAGCAAAGACAAAGCGGTCGCATAAAGTATTTCCGGCACGATTGAGCAGACTGATTTGTAAGACTCCTGCCGGTAATTTGCGCGACAATACAGTAAATTGCTGAGGCTCATTTGCCTGACAGTGGATGAGCTGATAGGCATGGGGACGTCCCTGATGGCTTATAAAAACAGCTAATGTATCCTGCGGGGTCGCTACATTACATGATACCGTCACAGAAATAGCCCCTGCATTGTTGTCTACTTTCAGAACATACCCGTTTGGCAATGCTTTAGGGAGGTTAAATTCGTACTTCTTTCCTTGAAAGTTTACTTTAGCAATTGCCGGCAGAGCAGAAGGCGTATATTCAAAAGCTCCCATTCCATCGTGTAAAGTTTCAAAAGAGGTGATTTCTTGCCCCTCTTTGGTATAAAGTGTTCCTGATAATTGAAGGTTTCCTTCATTTTTGCTTTCTGCTTTGAAAGCAACCTGCGAAGTTACCCCTTCGACTAACTGTCCTCCTTCCGGAAAGAAACGCAGACTCAGCTTCTCTCTTGTTTCTTCCGGCCTTTTCTCCATAGACGGACTCAACTCATAGGTGCTGATACTACGCTCCAACTGGTCGCTATGAGAAAGCTGATAGACAGGGAAAGTACGTGAAAAGTACTGCGGATCACTGAATGCAAGCATCCAGCGGGTGTAAGCACGTACTTCGTAATAACCGGATAGCATTGACTGGGGGAGTACAAACTGCCCGTTGCCTTCTCCTTGTGATAGTTTAATGATCTGTTTATCAGTAACGTGCCCTGCCTGATCTACCAGTTCCACATACAAAGGACGGCTGATTGAACTGAAAACTTGTTTTTCGGCAAGAGTGACATATGCTTTGAACCATATCGTGTCGCCCACATAATAGCTTGTATTATCAAAATGCAGATATGCTTTTTCACGCGGATAGTTATCGGCAAAAGTTTGAGCTTGATTCATGTACTGTTCGAATATCACTTTAGCGGGTGGATTTTCTCCACGTGCAGATATTGCTAAAAGTCCGCATACTGAGAGTAAAAATAATAACGGTTTGTTTTTCATATTAGTGCTGTCTATTTTTAGTTGTCTATTTTATTGTATGATTTTTATGTTCAGCACTTTCTCTGTGCTATTTTAGTATCATGTGAACTACTACAAAGATAGCGGTTTCGATGAATAAAGAAGGAAAAAAAACGTTCAATCTAAGAAAGAAACTGTTCATTACTCTATAAATACTAATCGGATTGCTGTTTCATGTTGATAATTCTTTTTATCAAAATTCGTTTGTACTGAATGAGAAAGGCTGCCTTATTTTTATTGTTGAATAGATTTTATCATTTTTTGAATAGAAAATGTTCGTGTTTCTATTGTTTTTTGTCGTTCTTTGGGTATCACATTAAACAAAATCTAATCAATGATAATAAATAGAATTATGAGAACACTTATTATTTTGCTTTTATGCACGAACACGAGTTTTGCGATAGCTCAGATTTCTCCCAAAGCAGTTGAGAAGAATAACCAATCTGTGAAAACTGCGGGTTTCTTTAATGATTCCGATTCTTTAAATAAGGCTATTCATCTTTCAGATGAGGCGATAGCTTTGGAGCCTTCATACAAACTGGCATATGCAAATAAGATTAAATACTTAATGGCGTTGGGACAGAAGGAGAAAGCACTGCAAACCAAGTTGCAAATGGAGAAATTCTCTCCGGATGATCCTTACTATATTTTAGGTAAGGGAATGATGCTGGAAGAGAATGCTAAAAAGAGCCTGGCTATGGATACTTACAAACAAGCTGCCTCTCTTTTCGAAAAACGCTTGAAGGAGAAACCAACTGAAGCAGACCTGATGAATTATGTATTCGTACTCTTTTTGAGGGATAACAAGAATTATTCTTTGGATGAAATCGAAAAGGAGTATCTCCAAATCTTCAGTCCAGCAATAAGACAACACACGAAAAAGTTGATAGATGAACTTAGCAATAAAAGAGAGGATGTAATTCATGAGATGCTAGGTGGTAAATGAAAACATAGGGATTGCGGGTGGTTTACTTCATTCCTATTTTGTTGATGGAGCTATTCTGAATGATTCTTGCACGCTGTTTGTTCCGGATGGTGTTTCTCCGTCAGAATATCGTCAGTCTGATGCTTATCAACAAGCATCCAAGAATCAGCAGTAGTATGGTGGCTCTCTTAGCCTTGTTGCCGATTCACTACAATATGCGTATATGAAAGCTCAGGTTGAGTCTATAATTTTGCCGTTTAAGAAACGGTTGGATGGCTTCACATATTGGCAAAGAGAATTGGAACCGGCCATTCATCCGGCCTTGAAAGCGTATGTCAAAGCGGAAAATGCGACAGGAGGAGTTTCTTCGGTTATGATATTTGAGGAAATTGCCAGGAACACGGATCATTTTTGCAGTGATTTTAAAACAGATCGTGATGTGCGAATGTTCCTGACGCTTTATTTCTGGAAATATTTGTGTTATTTTGCAAATATAGATTTTTATACCGGTCAGGATAAAACTGAAGAGATTCTGAAGGGGGAGGCTGATTAGTTTGGAAATCTGATTATTAGTTTAAAACAAGAACCATTAATGTTATGAAATTGAGAATTGTACATTTGTTATTATTGCAGTCCGTAATGCTTCTTCTTTCCTGTTCCAATCAGAGCCGGAAGAATATGGATACATCGGCAGAACCAGCTGACGTACAGGCGAATGTGTCGGACAGTAGTAGAATTGAACAAGAAGCCATCGGCATGATTGAAGACTTTTATGAGGCTTATGCTGCCAGTTTCATGTCCACCGGTAAAGAAGCTCTCGCACTTGGGGATTCAATTAAGCAAAAGTTTCTGACCAAAGAGCTGATAGAGAAAGTTGATAGGCTGATAGAGGCGACAGATGCCGATCCGATCATTCGTGCGCAAGATTTAGGTGAAAATGACATGAAAACATTGTCGGTGAAACATCTGAATGATAATTGGTATGAGGTTAACTATACTTCGGCTAAAGGCAGCCAGTATGAACGTGCCGTGAGTATCCCGGTCAGAGTGGTTAACGTTGACGGACAATATCTGATTGATGATATAACTCCGGAAAACTGATCGTATCATTAAATGATATGAAAAAAGACAAACAGCATCTTTTACGCTAGGCAAAAGGGCTGTTTGTCTATATTCAACGAGGAAAAGAGTATTCGTTTTATTTCTGTTCTTTGACTTTCTCCATCAGTAGCTTCATGTAGTAGCCACCCACTACGGAACGTGCCTTGAAATTCATCATCTTTCCTGTATTCGTATCATGCCAGTCGCTGATAGGCACACGGGAAGTTGTTTCGTTCGCATAAGTATAGATCGGGTCGATGAACTTCTGGAACGTAGCATCGTCCGGAGACATACAGGCGCTCCATAGTACCCAGTCGGATTTGGTATATTGTGCGCGGGAGTCCAATAGCAAACCATATTTATTTTGCTTGGTCAGATAGAAAGGAATTTCCGTATCGAATACTTTCTGCGGGAAAATGTTCATGTTAAACACTTTGTCCCATATCAGATTGTATTTCTGACTCCACGTTCCCGGTTTGTCAAATGCCAGTTTGTAGTGATCGCCGTCAAATGCCATCTTCTCCCATTCTATCGCCAGTCTTTTGGCGGTTTCGATATATTTGTTCGCAGTTGTTTCTTTGCCCAGCATACGTGCCATTTCTCCGTATCCGGCGATTGCCATGATCGCTTTGGCGGAAAGATTGGCGTTGTGTGCCAGATGTCCGGCAAAGTCGTCTGTACAAAGCTGGTTTTCAGGGTCCAGACCGTTCTCAATCAGGTAGTTTGCCCAGGTTGATAATGTTTCCCAGTATTTGGAAGCATAGTTGGCATTGCCTTCCATCATAGAGATGGCTGTAGTTACCAGAATCATGTTTCCGGCTTCTTCGATAGGCATATCTTCGCCATAAAGCTGTCCGTTGGCTATCGGATAAGTTCCTAAGTCATGAGCGGGGTAAGGCTTGTTCCAGCGTCCGCTTTCGCTGTAATAGAAGATAGAGTTGAGCATTCCCTTCATCAGTTCCGTATTGTAAATAAGGTATAGTGGAGCGGATGGATAAGTTAGGTCTACTGTGTTGATACAGCCGTTACTATGGTTCTCTTTGGATAAGAAAAGCAGGTTGCCTTCCTTGTCGGTAAGGAGTTTATGGGCGGTAATGGAGTGGCGGTAAGTCAATGCGAGTAGTTCGGCATATTTCCTGCCTCCGGCTTTTTCTGCATCAGCCATCAGTTGTTGGTCGAAGGCACGGCAACGTTCCATCAATGAGGGATAAGAAGCCTGCGCACGTTCGAAAGCATCAAAGATGCTGACTTGACCGTTGTGTTTCCAGTATGCCATGCGGCGTTCGTAGAAATATTCGATCGAGTAGATATCGTCGTAGCCTAACATCACATATCCGCTTTTCCCTTGATTGTCTACCTTGCCTAAGTTTTCGGTATAAGCCATAGCGGGCATGTCGCTTTCGCTGCGGGTAATGAAATCCTGGGAGTTGGGTAATAGTTTGCCATTGGTGATGAAGGCTTGCTTCATGTCATAGTAGTTACCTATGCTTAAGTCCTTGTTGGGTGCGCTGTTGCTTCCCAGATAAGCATATCCCCAGTCGATGCGTACACCGTCTCCTTTACGTTTTACGTAAGGCTGGTCGATGGTACCTGCCTTGAGGTAATCCACTCCGTTTTTGCTGATCTTTTCTGAGATGGTTGGTTGTGACGGTTCGTGTACGGCAAGTTGCGGGGTTGTTTCGATATACACTTGCACATCATGTTGTTTCTTGTCGAGTGTACGTACCCGATAGGAGATGTAGTTGATAGGGGTCGAGATAAGATCAAGATCTTCCATCAGCAGAGGTGCTGTGAATACGAGATCCAGTTCTACCGGACCGCAGGTGAATGTATAGTAGGTCTGTGTCGGTAATACATCGACAGACTTCTGGATAGCAGCTTCCTTGAAGTTGCTGAGCTGTTTGTTCTCACGGAACAGGCCGAAATCAACGTATGCTCCGCCGGTTGTGTTGTGACAGTGTGCTGCAATAATGTTTGTTCCTTTACGGAGCCTGGCTTTAGCTGATGCGGATAGTTCGATGGTAACATCGTCATTCCAGGAATAATCGGTTGCCACCAGTTTTTCTCCGTTCAGATAGAGCTCGAATACATCGTCGTGTGAATAACGTAAGTAGATAATGTCGTTTGTCAGGTCTTGATTGAGGTTGAAACTACGGCGTACCCAGATGTCTTCGGTGTTCCACTCTGTGCCGATGCGTTTCATGTCTTTGGTGCCGAAAGCGGCTTTGCCCTTGGTCCATCCGGAATCATCGAACTGGGGCTGTATCCAGTTGGCCGCCGGTTGGCTCATGGTGAACTTTGCTTCCCAACGTTCGGTGTTTGTCATCGGAAGGATTGTTTCGAGGTTTAGCTTGTCCTTGCCCATGAAACGATATACTTTCCCGTCCACCCGGAGCGCGCCCAGTAAAGGATGGGTGGCGGCTGTCCAGTGTTCGGTGTTCCCTTCGTTCAGTTCGTTGTAGGGAGACCAGATAGCAAGATAAGTATCGGAAGTGATCAGAGGTACGGACGGTGCACGCAAAGCGATATCCTGACTCGTTTTAAACAGGTCAGTTGCCTGCACATTGCATGCGAGGCAAACTGACATGATTGTAGAGAATAGTTTATTCATTAATATGAAACTTTTATTTATTTAGCGAGTTACAAATTTTCTGGTTGATGGCTTTGATTTTAGGCTCGTCTACTTTGATCACTTTCCGGTCGTAAGTAACCAGACCGTTCACTTCTTCTTCCACATCTGTGATTTGTGTGTATACGGCAGCCGAGAAGCCTTTCTCGATCAATTCCAATAAATGGTCTGCATATTTTATGTATTCATTAGTCACTTCTTCTGGCGTGTTGAACTTCACGTAGCCCCAGTTCTTGTCTGCCAGCCACAGATGTCCTTTCAGTGCCATACCTATACCGCCATATTCGCCCAGTACGGTAGCGCGTATCGGATCGTAGAGATAGAGGTTCGGTCCGGGATAGTTATGAAGGTCGAGAATATCTCCGCACGTGTAGTGGTTACCTCCACTGGCAGGGTTTACCAGACGGCTGGGGTCGTATTCTTTCGTCCATTTAGTGATTTCAGGAGTCTTGAATTGTCCCCATGCTTCGTTGAAAGGTACCCATACGCCGATGCTCGGATAAGAATACAGGTAGTCGATAATTTCTTTCCATTCTTTGCGATAGTTAGCTTCTGATGCTGCGGAGCGGATGGCGTCTGCGCCGTCATAGTACTTGTGCATCTGCCATTCGGCAGGACCGCGGCCACCGTTCGGCATATCTTGCCATACGATCAGTCCGAGTTGGTCGCAATAAGTATACCAACGTGCCGGTTCTACTTTTACGTGTTTGCGCACCATGTTGTAGCCGAAGTCTTTGATCTTCTTCAAGTCATATACCAATGCTTCGTCTGTTGGCGCTGTGTATAAGCCGTCCGGCCACCAACCTTGGTCGAGCGGACCAAACTGGAAATAATCTTTGTTGTTGAGTTGCAGGCGTGTAATGCCATTCTTGTCTTTATGAGTTGAGAATTTGCGGAGAGCGGTGTAACTCTTCACTTGGTCTATAGCCTTACCGTCTTTATAAAGAGTGACTTCCATATCATAAAGTGAAGGAGACTCGGGTGTCCATAATTTAACGTCTTCCGGCATTGTTAATTCTACCGGTACGCCATTGAGCGCTGCTCCTTTGGCTACGAGGTTTTTGCCGTCGAATACTTTCACTTCCACTTTGTCCGGAGAACATACGTTGGTAGCTACTTCCACTTTGACGGTCTTCTTGTCGATATCCGGAGTTGTTTTCAGTTGGGCGATATGCTGGGCAGCTACCGGTTCCAGCCATACAGTCTGCCAGATACCTGTGACTGGTGTATACCAGATTCCTCCCGGTCTTTCTACTTGCTTTCCTCTCGGCTGTTCGCCACGGTCAGAGGGGTCCCACACTTTCACAACCAGCTGGTTATTGCCTTTATTCAATGCGGAAGTAATATCAAAGTAGAATGGAGTGAAGCCTCCTGTATGTTGTCCTACTTTTACGTCATTTACCCAGACGTCGGCTTTCCAGTCCACAGCTCCGAAATGCAGTAGTATTTGTTTGCCTTTCCAGGCTGACGGTACATCAAAAGTACGCTGATACCATAATTCCTGATGTTCGTTAACAGTTTTGCCTACTCCTGACAGGGAAGATTCCACTGCAAACGGAACTAATATCTCTCCTTGGTAATTGCTTGGTGCCGGTTCTCCTTTTTTAGTAATTGCATAATTCCAGCTACCATTCAGATTTTTCCAATCCTGACGTTCCATAATGGGGCGTGGGTACTCTGGTAATACGTTTTTAGGATTCAACTGCTCACCCCACGGAGTCTTTATCTTATCACCGGCGGGCTTCCATTGAGCGAATGTCGGGCTACAAAGAGCCAATGCGAATAGCACTGCTAGAAAATTCTTTTTCATGGTAATTATCTTTATATATGTTAAATAGAAGAAGTAAATCTCCTTAAAAGGAATATTGCAAAGAAAAGCCAATCAGAGAAGAATGAAGGAAATTTGCTGTTCAATAAATGATAAATGCTCGTCATTTTATAGTGAATGACAGCTTTTCATGCGATAATGGTTATTTTTTATCCTTAATTGAATAATAAGTAGCTTATATTACCGGAGATAATTATGACTTTTGGAGGGAGAACAATCGTATGTTTCCGCGGATAGTAGTAAATAAACTGAAAAACAACTATAATAAACTTTATCAATGAGAATCCTTTTTTTATTAATAGTATTGTCGGTTACTTCTGCCCTACAGTCGCAGGTAGTCATTAAAGAGAATGCTATTCAGAGTAAGTATGCTTTTCCCTTGGTTACTTCGAAAGCGAAAGCTGTAGTAGTTTATGATACTGATGACTATCTGGTGGTACATAAGACTGCGGAGCTTTTTGTTTCGGATGTCGAATCAGTGACCGGACAACAATTACGGTTGACGGACAAACTGAAAGGCGACAAAGAGATTATTATTGTGGGTACAGTTGAGAAAAATCGGCTGATCCGCCAGTTAGCTGAGAAGGGCAAGCTAGATATCTCTTCTTTGGAAGGGGCATGGGAACGATTCCTGATTCAGACGGTTTCCCGTCCATTCCCCGGAGTCAGCAAAGCGCTGGTAGTAGCGGGAAGCGACAGGCGGGGAGCTGCGTACGGACTTTTCTCTCTTTCGGAAATGATGGGAGTGTCTCCTTGGTACTGGTGGGCTGATGTTCCGGTGAAGAAACATAAGACGCTTTATGTCGATGCTCCCGCCACTCTGTCCAAGACTCCTTCGGTGAAGTACAGGGGGATTTTCTTAAATGACGAAGACTGGGGATTGAAACCTTGGGCTGCCAAGACATTCGAGAAAGAAAGAGGAAATATCGGCCCTCGTACCTATGCCAAAATATGCGAGCTGTTGCTGCGACTGAAAGCTAATCATCTGGCACCGGCCATGCACCCCGTTTCTACCGCATTTTATAAGATACCGGAAAATAAACTGGTAGCTGATACCTTTGCCATTGTTATGGGGTCCAGTCACTGCGAACCGTTATTGCTGAACACTGCCAGCGAATGGGACAGCAAGACGATGGGACCATGGGATTATAACAAGAACAAAGATAAGATCAACGAGGTATTGAGTAATCGTGTGAAGGAAAACTGTGCGTATGAAAATGTATATACGCTGGCTTTAAGAGGCTTGCATGATGCAGCTATGGGTGGCGGAGATGTGCCGATGCGGGAAAAGGTTAAGATGCTGGAAAGTGCACTGAATGCTCAGAGAGAGATCATTGCCCGGCATATTGACAAACCTGTTGAAACAATTCCACAGGCATTTACGCCTTATAAGGAAGTGCTGGAAATCTATTCGAACGGACTGGAATTGCCGGATGATGTTACAATTATCTGGGCGGATGATAATTTCGGTTATATGAAACGTCTGAGTGGTCCGCAGGAGCAAAAGCGCTCCGGACGTGCAGGCGTTTACTATCATATATCTTATTTGGGTGTTCCTCATAGCTATTTGTGGTATAGTACTACCCCTCCGGCATTGATGTATGAAGAACTTCGTAAGGCGTATGATACCACTGCCGATCGTGTCTGGCTGGCGAATTGCGGAGACTTGAAAGGGGCTGAAACACAAATCTCCCTTTTCCTTGATATGGCTTATGATATAGACAGCTTCAATGCGGATAATGTCGCCACTTATCCGGCACGTTGGCTGGCAAAGATGTTTGGTGAGGAGTACTACGATACATTGGAAGATATAACTTGTTCTCATATAAATTTGGCTTTTTCCAGAAAGCCGGAGTACATGGGCTGGGGATATTGGAATAACTATTGGGGAGGCGGAGAGAAACGTACGGATACGGAGTTCTCTTTTGCTAACTATAATGAAGCGGAAAGACGCTTGACTGAGTATAGCCGTATTGGGAAAAAAACGGAGGACTTGTTAGCTTCATTGGACGAAAAGAGTAAACCGGCTTTCTATCAATTATTATACTATCCGGTGAAAGGGGCCGAACTGATGAATCATATGACCATCAAAGGACAGTTTTACCGTCAGTATGTCCGTCAGCAACGTGCTGCCGCCAATCGGCTTAAGGCTCAGGTGAAGTGCTATCATGATAGTCTCGAAATCATAACCGATGGATACAACTCTCTGCTGGATGGAAAATGGAAGCACATGATGTCTTTAAAACAGAACTATGATGGTACGAGTTCCTATTTCATGATCCCATTGATGGAAGAGGAATACACACCTGTTGGCTTTCCTAAGCTGGGGCTTCAGGCAGAAAGCGAAAATTTGGATAAAGGAGGAATGAGTTTTCATACATTGCCCGCCTACAGCACTTATTCACGTAAAAGTCATTGGATAGATATATATAATCAGGGGACCGGAGAGCTAAGCTGGAGTATCACGCCTTCGGAAGACTGGATACTGATCTCTCAGAAAAGTGGTAAGACGTCTGCGGAAAACCGTATCTATATTTCTGTTGACTGGGATAAGGTGCCGGCAGGAGAAAAGGTGAAAGGACAAATTGATGTAACTTCCGGCAGTCAGAAGGAGAGTGTACTGGTTTCAGTATTCAATCCGGAGTCTCCTGCACGTACAGAAGTACAAGGATTGTATGTAGAGGAGAATGGTTACATTTCTATTCCGGCAGCGGACTTCCACCGGAAGTTTGAGAGTAATGATATTCGGATGAGTATCCTTCCGGGACTTGGTTTTGAGGGTCGCTCTTTGCAGTTGGGGAATCCGACAGCTCCCTTGCAAATGTATCGTGCAGGTGATGTCCCCAGGGTGGAATATGATTTCTATACATTTAATGCCGGGATTTATGATGTATATACGTATGTTTTGCCGACATTTCCCTTGCATGCTGAGCGGGACTACAAATTGCCGGAACATACTAACTCGGATACAAAGTATAGTGTCCGTATAGATGATGGTTCCATTTCTACTCCTTCTACTTCAGCTATCG
This sequence comes from Bacteroides sp. AM23-12, assembly GCF_003434395.1. NCBI lineage: Bacteria > Pseudomonadati > Bacteroidota > Bacteroidia > Bacteroidales > Bacteroidaceae > Bacteroides > Bacteroides sp. AM23-12. Next base: position 155,248 of record NZ_QTLF01000008.1, on the reverse strand, counting down.
AATATTCTCAAATCTGGTATGATAGCGTATTGAAGAATTGCAGAGTGAATAAGTCTACTTTGTATGTAAAGAAGCCCGGTAAGCACACTTTGCAGATACGCTGTGGTGATCCGGGCGTCGTTATTCAAAAGATTGTCATTGACTTGGGAGGAATGAAGCGTTCTTATCTCGGCCCTCAGAGTACAATCTGTAATTAGTTCTGTTTTTTATGAATAGGGGAACCGGATGGCCTTGCCATTGGTTCCTCTTCTTTTTGAGGGGTTCCCAGCACGGGCATTCCGTCTTTGTCCCAGTCTATCTTCTGTAAACGGGGAGAACGGGAATCGGATGCGCCAGGAGCGTCATTCGGTATCTGGCGGGCATGATATAGCATATACCATTCTTTCCCATCCGGAGACGGAGTGAAAGATATTCCGCCGGGACCGTATACATTGTTTTCAGGGTCTTGTTGTAGTACCGGAACCGGAGACTTCTTCCAGGAAGCCGGATCGAGTAAGTTGGCTTTTGCGTCTGCAGTCAGTAATCCGACACAATAATAAGGAGTCCAGCTACCACTGGCTGAATAGAAGATGCATGCTTTGTCTTTATTCTTTGATTCAAAATATTGGGGTGCTTCGTTTACATGTATCGGATAGGCTGTTTTGCTGCCATCCGGATTTACCCATTGGCATTCCCATTCATATTCAGGTTTGGAGATGAGAATCCTGTCAGAAGACAGTGTCCATGGATTCTTCATAGTAGCGATGTAGATACATTGGGTTTCACTGTCTATCCTTCGTTTTTGCCAGCCGCACCATATCATATAGCGTTGGCCATCATGTTCAAAGGTGCTGGCATGGATTGCCCAGTTGTTGTCTTTATCTGTCTGTATGCGTCCTTTCATCACAAATGTTCCTTCCATGGGGTTGGCGGCTTCATTCTCGACAACATAAATCTGGTGATTATCCATATTGCCGTCGTCTGCGGCAAAGTAAATATACCATTTGTTGTTTATACGATGAATTTCGGGTGCCCACAGATGATAGGAGTTGCTGGGGTCGGTGGGTATCCATACATCTTTTTGAGTAGCATGTGAGAGGTCTGTTATATCATCGGTTTCCCAAAGTATGACTCTGTTTTCTGAGCCCTGTGTATAATAATATTTGCCTTCATGAAAAATAGCCCATGGCTCTGCTCCACGTTCAAGTAACGGGTTCGTATAGGTATTTCCTGCGGCTACAGTTTCTTTCTCTGTTGTAGCCTTCTTATGCTGGCAAGAGACACCGATTAATAAGATAATGGATAATAAAAACAATCTGCTTCTCATGGTACTTCTCATTTGATAATGACAATGCAAAGTAAGCATAAAATATTGATAAATCATGCAAATGGAAGTAGAATGGTCAGTTTTTGTTGTTAAATGAACTGTAATTTCTGAAACTTTTCTTTGTTTTTTCTCATCTTTGCGAAGTGAACTTTTAAATAAATAATATATGAAACTTAGACATCTTTTTCTTTTCTGTGTAATTTGCTGTTCTGTATCTATATCTGCCCAAAACAAAAGTAAGCTTCCGAAAACGAGTGGTAATCCTATTTTCCCTGGTTGGTATGCCGATCCGGAAGGGATTGTGTTTGGAGACGAATACTGGATTTATCCTACCTATTCTGCCGCTTATGATGATCAGATATTCATGGATGCTTTCTCATCAAAAGATTTGGTAAACTGGACCAAGCATCCGAAAGTACTTTCCAAAGAAAATATCAGCTGGCTCAGACGTGCATTGTGGGCCCCGGCAGTAATCCATGCTAATGATAAATATTATTTCTTCTTCGGAGCCAATGATATCCAAAATAATAATGAGTTAGGCGGAATTGGAGTTGCTGTAGCAGACAATCCTGCAGGACCTTTTAAAGATGCGTTGGGAAAACCGTTGATTGATAAGATTGTAAATGGTGCTCAGCCGATTGATCAGTTTGTATTTAAGGATGATGATGGACAATATTATATGTATTATGGTGGTTGGGGACATTGTAATATGGTGAAGATGGCACCGGATTTATTGAGTATTGTACCTTTTGAGGATGGTACTATCTATAAGGAAGTGACTCCCCAAAATTATGTGGAAGGGCCGTTTATGCTGAAACATAATGGAAAATATTATTTTATGTGGTCGGAAGGTGGCTGGGGAGGTCCGGATTATAGTGTAGCCTATGCCATTGCGGATTCACCGTTCGGTCCGTTTGAAAGAGTCGGAAAAATTCTGCAGCAAGATACTAATATAGCAACCGGTGCTGGTCATCATTCGGTAGTTAAAGGTCCCGGATCAGATGAATGGTATATCATTTATCACCGTCGTCCGTTGGGCGAAACTGCAGCGAACAGCCGTGCAACTTGTATAGACCGTATGTATTTTAATAAAGACGGAAAAATAGAGCCTGTCCGTATGACTTTTGAAGGAGTAGGAGCTAGCCCTTTGGCAACCCCTGTTCGCGCTAAAACATATGCTAATCCTGTAATAAACTTTAGTTTGCCCGATCCTACTATTATAAAAGGAGACGATGAATATTACTATCTATACGCAACTGAAAGTATTAAAAATGTACCTATTCATCGATCAAGAGACTTGGTAAACTGGTATTATGTAGGTACTGCTTTTACAGATGCTACCCGTCCAAACTTCGAACCTAAAGGGAGAATATGGGCACCGGATATTAATAAAATCGGTGATAAATACGTAATGTATTATTCTATGTCCACTTGGGGAGGTGAGTGGACATGTGGTATTGGTATTGCTACTGCTGATAAGCCGGAAGGACCATTTACTGATTTGGGTAAGTTATTCCGGAGCAATGAAATCAATATACAGAATTGCATTGATCCTTTTTATATTGAAGATAATGGAAAGAAATACCTTTTTTGGGGGAGCTTCCACGGAATATATGGTACGGAACTGACAGATGATGGTCTCTCTTTGAAGAAAGGTGCTCCAATAGAGCAAATAGCCGGTACTGCTTATGAAGGTACGTATATTCATAAACGGGATGGTTATTATTATTTGTTTGCTTCCATCGGCCGCTGCTGTGAAGGTTTGAAGAGCACATATACTACAGTTGTGGGGCGTTCGAAGAATCTGTTCGGCCCTTATGTTGACAAGAAAGGGCGTTCAATGTCAGATAATCATCATGAGATATTGATTCAGAAGAATAAGGCATTTGTCGGTCCGGGGCATAATTCTGAACTGGTGACAGATAAGAAAGGAAACGATTGGATGTTCTATCATGCGGTCAGTGTTGCTAATCCGGAGGGCCGTGTATTGATGATGGATCGTGTGCAGTGGAAAGGTGGCTGGCCGTTTGTGAAAGGCGCTGAACCTTCTTTGGAGGCTGTCGCTCCAAAATTCTGATCAGAATGATAATCTAAAATATACGGAGATATTGTATATAAATTCCCCTTATCCGGTACACCGGGTAAGGGGAATTTATATATATACGCTGTTATCTGATACTTTAAAAGGGCGTTTTGGTCTGTATTTGTTCTTTATTGAATAGAGATTATCGTTCTTTTTCGTCTATTTCTGCAATCTTTGTAACAGGAAAAATATTAAAACTTATCAACTATCATGAAAAGCAAAATTCTTTTGGCGGTAGCTTTACTGCTGGCGATATCAACTACTAGTGTATGGGCGGCTGATAGCTCAGAAAAAACGAACCAGAAGACAGGGTCTTACACCAATGAAGATGTGTGGGCGGCATACGAAGGATTTAATAATACGCTGCTCGACCCGGATAAATATATCTATAAAACGACTTCGGCCTATGAACAGGCGGTAGACCGTGGTCATGGCGCAGCTGCTATCTGGTGTCAGCCTATTTACTGGGATATGTCAATGAACGCCTATAAACTGGCGAAGGCTCAGAAAGATAAAAAGAAAAGAGCCTATTACAAAGAGCTCTGCGAAAAGATATTCGCTGGAAATAAAGCCCAATATTGTCACTTTGATTTCGATAATAATAATGAAAATACCGGATGGTTTATCTATGATGATATCATGTGGTGGACGATCTCTTTGGCACGTGCATACGAACTCTTTGGTGTGGATGAATACCTGAAACTGTCTGAAGAGAGCTTCAGCCGTGTATGGTACGGTTCTAAGAAAGTAGGCGATACAGGATCATATGACAAAGAGAACGGAGGGATGTTCTGGCAATGGCAGCCGATCCATAATCCCAAGCCGAACAGACCGGGTGACGGAAAGATGGCTTGTATCAATTTCCCTACCGTGGTAGCAGCGCTTACACTGTACAATAATGTTCCTAAGAAGAGAAAAGAATCAACCGAAGAATCACCCAAGTATCAGACAAGAGAACAGTATTTGGCTAAAGGTAAAGAGATTTATGAATGGGGAGTAGAAAACCTGTTGGACAAGAAGACGGGCCGGATAGCTGATAGTCGTCATGGAAACGGTAATCCTGCATGGAAAGCACATGTATATAATCAAGCTACCTTTATCGGTGCTTCCGTATTGCTCTACAAGGCGACTAAAGAAAAACGCTACCTGGATAATGCAATCCTTGCAGCAGACTATACAGTCAATGAAATGTCTGCGAAGCATAATCTGTTGCCCTTTGAAAGAGGAATCGAACAAGGTATCTATACGGCTATTTTTGCAGAATACATAGCTATGCTGGTATACGACTGCGGACAAACACAATATATCCCGTTCCTGAAACGTAATATTGAGTCCGGTTGGGCAAACAGGGATAAGACACGTAATGTATGTGGTGGAGAATATGAGAAAGTATTACCGGCCGGTGCTGAGATAGACAGCTACTCGGCTTCCGGTATACCGGCATTGATGCTTCTGTTTCCGGCAGAAAAATAATCCGAAGAGAAACGGGGTAACGACCAGATATAGAAATGAAAATACACCTGAATATCATGAACAATAAACATTTGCTGATTGCTCTCGGCTTGCTTCTTGCCTGCAATCATGCTACTTATGCGCAAAAAGGAAAAAGCAAAGAAGCAAAGACCACGTTTCAGACTGCTGAACCCTGGAAACCCGAAACAGACGTACGTGCTGATGCCACGATGGTATATGGTACACTGGATAAGCCCGGAGTAACTTTTGAACAACGCATTCAGTCATGGAGAGACAAAGGTTATCTGACGGAATTTATGACCGGAGTTGCCTGGGGAGACTACAAGGACTACTTTCTGGGGAAATGGGATGGAGTAGACGGGCATCTGAAAGAAGGACAGCGCGACCGTAATGGAAATGAAATAGCTCATGGTCATCTGATCCCTTATATCGTACCTACCGAAAGTTTTATCCGCTATATGCAGGAAACACAGATCAAACGGGTGATTGACGCCGGGATAACATCCATATATCTGGAAGAACCGGAGTTCTGGATGCGTGGCGGATATAGCGAAGCTTTTAAATCCGAATGGCAGAAATATTATAATTTCCCCTGGCGAGCTCAGCACGAATCTCCCGAAAACACATACCTTTCCAACAAACTGAAATATCATCTGTACTATAATGCGCTGGATAAGATATTCACTTATGCCAAAGAATACGGAAAATCGAAAGGACTGGACATCAAATGTTATGTGCCGACGCATTCTTTGATTAATTATACTTCCTGGCAGATTGTAAGTCCGGAAGCCAGCCTGGCTTCATTGGATTGTGTAGACGGCTACATTGCTCAGGTATGGACAGGGACTGCCCGCGAACCGAATTTCTATAACGGTGTGCAGAAGGAACGTGTATTCGAGAACGCGTTTCTGGAATACGGGTGTATGAAGTCGATGACTGCACCGCTGAACCGGAAAATGTATTTCCTGACAGACCCGATCGAAGACCGTGCGAAAGACTGGCTGGACTATAAAATCAACTATCAGGCCACTTTTGCAGCACAGTTGATGTATCCTATGGTAGATACCTACGAAGTAATGCCCTGGCCGGACCGTATCTATCAGGGACTGTACCGGATAGCGGGAACGGATCAGAAAGAACGCATTCCCCGTTCTTACTCCACCCAGATGCAGACAATGGTTAATACACTGAATGATATCCGTACTTCCGATAAAAAGATTACAGGTACACAGGGCATCGGTGTATTGATGGCAAACTCACTGATGTTTCAACGTTTTCCGAATCATAACGGTTACGATGATCCGCAATTTTCCAGTTTCTACGGACAAACTTTGCCTCTGTTGAAACGTGGTATTCCAGTAGAACTGGTACACATGGAAAATACCCCTTTCAAAGAAACTTTCAAAGGACTCCACATACTTGTCATGTCTTATTCAAACATGAAACCGATGAAACCGGAATATCACAACTATTTGGCTGATTGGGTGAAGAAGGGCGGAATACTTATCTATTGTGGAGAAGATATCGACCCTTATCAAACGGTACTGGAATGGTGGAATACAGATGGAAATGAATATAAAGCGCCTTCGGAACACCTGTTCGAGAAGATGAATCTATCTCGTAATCCGGGTGAAGGAACTTACCGCTATGGTAAAGGAACGGTGATTGTGATGCGTGAAGACCCCAAACATTTTGTTTTGAAAGCCGGAAACGATCAGAAATATTTTGAAACGATCGCATCCGCTTATCAGAAAAAGATTGGCAAAGAGATAGAAACCAAGAACAGCTTCATTGTAGAACGTGGTCCATATACCATTGCTGCTGTCATGGACGAAAGCGTTTCCAAAGAGCCACTGACGTTATCCGGATTATATATCGACCTGTTTGACAAAGACCTGCCGGTACTGACTTCCAAACAAATCCAACCGGGTGAACAGGGGTATCTTTATGATCTGAATAAAGTATCCGGTAAAATAAAAGCCAAAGTGCTCTGCGGAGCTTCTCGTATCTATGATGAGAAAGTCAGCAAACAAAGTTACTCTTTTGTAGCCAAAAGCCCGATAAATACAACTAATGTATCAAGAGTCCTCTTGCCTCGTAAACCAGAGAAAATACGTGTGAATGGAAAAGAGGAACAACCGGAATGGGATGAATCATCAAAAACTCTTCTGTTGAGTTTCGAGAACGATCCTGCCGGTGTGAATGTGTCAATAGAATGGTAAATAGATTAAATAAAACAGGTAATTAAATTATGAAACAACAACTGATGACGCTGTTGCTGGGAGCAGCCTCTGTATTTTGTAGCTGTGAGACCCAGCTGGAACAGCATGTGAAGAGCGAGTTGCGTGCTCCGGCTTATCCGCTGGTGAGCATAGACCCGTATACCAGTGCATGGTCTTTCACGGACAACTTATACGACGGTTCGGTCAAACATTGGAGCGGTAAAGATTTCCCTTTAATCGGTGTAGCTAAAGTCGACGGACAGACTTACCGCTTTATGGGAACGGAGGAACTGGAGTTGAGACCTCTGGTGAAAACTTCGGAACAAGGTAACTGGACAGGAAAATATACAATTCAGCAACCTGCCGACGGATGGCAAAATGTCGGCTTCAATGATGCTGCCTGGAAAGAAGGTGAAGGTGCCTTCGGAACCATGGAGAACGAACATGTAGCCAAGACCCAGTGGGGTGAAGAATTTATCTGGGTACGCCGTGTTGCTGATATTCAGGAAGACCTGACAGGTAAGAATGTATATCTGGAATATTCTCATGATGATGATGTGATTATCTATATCAACGGAATAAAGGTTGTAGACACTGGAAACGCTTGTAAGAAGCACGTACAGGTGAAGTTATCGGAAGAAGTGGTAGCGTCCCTGAAAAAGGGAGAAAACCTGATTGCCGCTTATTGTCACAATCGTGGAGCGAATGGCTTGCTGGATTTTGGTTTGCTGGTAGAATTGGATAATAACCGTTACTTCAATCAGACTGCACAGCAGACTTCTGCCGATGTTCAACCTATGCAGACTTATTATAACTTCACTTGTGGTCCGGTAGACTTGAATTTGACATTTACCGCGCCCCTGTTTATGGACAATCTGGACTTGATGGCACGCCCTGTCAACTATATTTCTTATGAAGTCATTTCTAACGACGGACAGGCGCACCAAGTTGAACTCTATTTTGAAGCTGCTCCTCAATGGGCACTCGATCTGCCTCATCAGGAATCCGTAGCCGACAGCTTTACTGACGGTGATCTGTTGTTCCTGCGCACCGGAAGCCGTAATCAGGACATCCTGAAAAAGAAAGGTGACGATGTACGTATTGACTGGGGACACTTCTACCTGGCTGCTGAAAAAGAGAACAGCACTTATGCTATCGGTGACGGAAAGAAACTTCGCCAAAGCTTTACAGAGAACAAACTGGAAGCTCCTACCACCAATGGTTATGACAAACTAGCTTTAGTACGCTCACTGGGTGAAACAAAGAAAGCGAACGGACACCTGCTGATCGGTTACGATGATATTTACTCTATCCAGTACTTTGGTGAAAACCTCCGTCCTTACTGGAATCGTACAGGCAGTGAAACAATCGTATCACAATTCCAGAAAGCAGAACAGGAATATAAGACTCAAATGCAGAATTGTGCAGCTTTCGATAAGAAACTGATGGCGGAGGCTGAAGCGGCCGGCGGACGCAAGTATGCCGAACTTTGCGCTCTGGCTTATCGTCAGGCATTAGCTGCCCATAAACTGGTACAAGCTCCGAATGGTGACCTGGTATTCCTTTCCAAAGAGAATTTCAGTAATGGTTCCATCGGAACAGTCGATCTGACTTATCCGGGAGCTCCGTTGCTTCTGCTTTACAATCCGGAACTGGTCAAAGCTACCATGAACCATATCTTCTATTATAGTGAAAGCGGAAAATGGACCAAACCGTTTGCTGCTCACGACGTAGGTACATATCCGCTGGCTAACGGCCAGACTTACGGAGGCGATATGCCAATCGAAGAATCCGGCAATATGGTAGTCCTTGCTGCGGCGATTGCTGCTGTAGAAGGAAATGCCGACTACGCACAAAAGCATTGGGAAACTCTGACAACCTGGACGGATTATCTGGTAGAGTACGGTCTTGATCCGGAGAACCAACTTTGTACGGATGACTTTGCCGGACACTTTGCGCACAATGCCAATCTTTCTATCAAGGCTATCATGGGTATTGCTTCTTACGGCTACATGGCAGATATGCTGGGCAAAAAAGACATTGCTGAAAAGTACACGAAGAAGGCGAAAGAAATGGCTGCCGAATGGGTGAAGATGGCGGATGACGGCGACCACTACCGTCTGACATTCGACAAGCCGGGAACCTGGAGCCAGAAGTATAATCTGGTATGGGACAAATTGCTGAAACTGCAGATTTTCCCGGAAAAAGTTGCTGAGACAGAAATTGCTTATTATCTTACGAAGCAAAATAAATACGGCCTTCCGCTGGATAACCGTGAAACTTATACCAAGACTGACTGGATCATGTGGACAGCTACCATGGCACAGGACAAAGCTACTTTCGAGAAGTTTATTGAACCGGTATATCTTTTTATGGATGAAACGACTACCCGCGTTCCGATGTCCGACTGGGTATTTACGGACAATCCGATTCAGAGAGGTTTCCAGGCGCGTTCCGTAGTTGGCGGCTATTTTATAAAGATGCTTGAAGAAAAACTAACTAAATAAAACAAGAACACCATGAAAAAACTCGCTCTATTAGCTTTTACTTTATTTAGTGCGTGGAATATGGATGCTAAAACGATTACCGGACCAGTGGACTATGTTAGTCCGCTGGTAGGTACTCAGTCCAAGCACGCCTTATCTACCGGAAACACTTATCCCGCTATCGCCCTTCCCTGGGGAATGAACTTTTGGGTTCCCCAGACCGGAAAAATGGGGGATGGCTGGGCATATACCTATGATGCCGATAAAATCAGAGGTTTTAAACAAACCCACCAGCCCAGCCCCTGGATCAATGATTACGGTCAGTTCTCCATCATGCCGATTACCGGTAAAGCCGTTTTCGATCAGGATCAGCGTGCCAGCTGGTTCTCGCATAAAGCAGAAACGGCTACTCCTTACTATTACAAAGTATACCTTGCCGACCATGATGTAGTAACCGAGATTGCTCCGACAGAAAGAGCGGCAGCATTCCGCTTCACTTTCCCTGAGAACGATCACTCTTATGTAGTTGTAGATGCTTTCGACAACGGTTCGTTTGTGAAAGTCATCCCTTCGGAAAACAAGATTATCGGTTATACGACCAAGAACAGCGGCGGTGTTCCTGCAAACTTCAAGAATTACTTCGTACTGGAGTTTGACAAGCCTTTTACTTATACGGCAGCTGTTGCCAATGGTAACATCGATACCAATAAACTGGAAGCCAACGATAAGCATGCCGGCGCATTGATCGGCTTTAAAACCCGTAAAGGCGAACAGGTAAATGTACGTGTAGCTTCTTCTTTCATCAGCCCCGAACAGGCGGAACTGAACTTGAAAGAGTTGGGCAAAGATAACATAGACCAGATTGCGGCAAAAGGCCGTAAGGTATGGAACGACGTTTTGGGACGCATCGAAGTGGAAGATGATGATATCGACCATTTGCGTACTTTCTACTCCTGCCTGTATCGTTCGGTACTTTTCCCCAGAAGCTTCTACGAAATAGACGCGAAAGGAGATATCGTTCACTACAGTCCTTATAATGGTGAAGTACTTCCCGGCTATATGTTTACCGATACCGGTTTTTGGGATACGTTCCGTTGTCTTTTCCCTTTCCTGAACCTGATGTATCCGTCTATGAACATGAAGATGCAGGAAGGATTGGTAAATACCTACAAAGAAAGCGGCTTCCTGCCGGAATGGGCAAGCCCGGGACACAGAGGCTGTATGGTTGGCAACAATTCGGCTTCAGTAGTTGCCGATGCTTACCTGAAAGGTCTGAAAGGATATGATATCGAAACCCTTTGGGAAGCTGTAAAGCACGGAGCTAATGCGGTACATCCGCAGGTTTCTTCTACCGGACGTCTGGGCTATGACTACTACAATAAGCTCGGTTATGTTCCTTACAACGTAGGCATCAATGAAAATGCAGCCCGCACACTGGAGTATGCTTATAATGACTGGTGTATCTATCAGCTGGGTAAGGCCTTGAACAAGCCTAAAAAGGAAATTGAGATCTTTGCAAAGAGAGCCATGAACTATAAGAATCTGTATGATCCCGAACATAAACTGATGCGCGGCAAGAATGAGGATGGCAAATTCCAGTCTCCGTTCAACCCGTTGAAGTGGGGAGACGCTTTCACCGAAGGAAACAGCTGGCATTATACCTGGTCCGTATTCCATGATCCTCAGGGATTGATCGACCTGATGGGCGGAAAAGACGGCTTCAACCAGATGATGGACTCTGTATTTATCCTGCCTCCTGTCTTTGACGACAGCTATTATGGCGGTGTCATCCACGAAATCCGTGAGATGCAGATTATGAATATGGGTAACTATGCACACGGTAACCAGCCTATCCAGCATATGCTGTATATGTACAACTACTCCGGTCAGCCGTGGAAAGCGCAGCACTGGATTCGTGAAGTGATGGATAAGCTTTATACTCCTGCTCCCGACGGTTATTGTGGTGATGAGGACAACGGCCAGACTTCTGCGTGGTATGTGTTCTCTGCTATGGGCTTCTATCCGGTATGTCCGGGTACGGATGAGTATATTCTCGGTACTCCTTACTTCAAACAGATGAAGCTGCATCTTGAAAATGGAAAGACAGTAACCATCTCCGCTCCAAATAACGGAGACGACAAACGTTATATCTCTTCCATGACCTTGAACGGCAAAGACCATACAAAGAACTACGTGACTCACGAGGACCTTATGAACGGTGCTTCCATCACTTTCAAGATGGATTCCAAACCCAATGAGCAGCGTGGTACCAAAGAAACCGATTTCCCTTATTCTTTCTCCAACGAATTTAAAAAGAAAAAGTAATTTATGAAGAAGCAAGTAAAATATATCAGTGCGGGTATGCTGGCAGGCATGCTCCTTTGTGGCGGTCAGATGCAGGCTGCAAATACGATGTCCGGAATGCATGTATGTGTGACGGACGCTATTCAGAAAGACAATCGTCCGGAAGTTTCCAAACGTCTTTTCCGTTCGAATGCGGTAGAAAAGGAAATCATCCGTGTGCAGAAACTTCTGAAAAACGAGAAACTGGCATGGATGTTCGCAAACTGTTTCCCCAATACCATCGATACTACCGTACACTTCCGCAAAGGCGCGGATGGCAAACCGGATACATTCGTTTATACGGGCGACATTCACGCAATGTGGCTTCGTGACTCGGGTGCGCAGGTATGGCCGTATGTGCAGTTGGCAAACTCCGATCCCGAACTGAAAGAGATGCTGGCAGGTGTTATCCTCCGCCAGTTCAAATGTATCAATATCGATCCGTATGCAAACGCATTTAATGACGGTGCCGTTGAAGACAATCACTGGATGAGTGACCTGACCGATATGAAGCCGGAACTGCACGAGCGTAAATGGGAAATCGATTCACTTTGCTACCCGCTGCGTCTGGCTTATCACTACTGGAAAACAACCGGAGATGCCAGCATCTTCTCAGAAGAATGGATTCAGGCTATCACCAATGTGCTGAAAACATTCAAGGAACAACAGCGCAAAGACGGAGTTGGCCCGTATAAATTCCAGCGTAAGACAGAACGTGCATTGGATACATTGAATAATGACGGACTCGGAGCACCAGTGAAACCGGTTGGTCTGATCGTCTCCTGCTTCCGTCCTTCGGATGATGCGACGACTCTTCAATATCTGGTACCTTCCAATTTCTTTGCCGTATCTTCATTGCGCAAAGCAGCCGAAATACTTGATAAGGTAAATAAGAAGACTGCTTTGGCTAAGGAATGCAAAGACCTGGCAAAGGAAGTAGAGACAGCATTGAAGAAATATGCGGTATACAACCACCCGAAATATGGTAAAATCTATGCTTTTGAGGTAGACGGCTTCGGAAATCACTTCCTGATGGATGATGCCAATGTACCGAGCCTGCTTGCCATGCCTTATCTGGGTGATGTAGATGTAAACGATCCTATCTATCAGAATACCCGTAAATTCGTGTGGAGCGAAGACAATCCTTACTTCTTCAAAGGCAAGGCAGGCGAAGGTATCGGCGGACCGCATATCGGTTATGATATGGTGTGGCCGATGAGTATCATGATGAAAGCCTTCACCAGCAAGGATGATGCGGAAATCAAAACCTGTATCAAAATGCTGATGGATACCGATGCCGGAACAGGCTTTATGCATGAATCTTTCCACAAAGACGATCCGAAGAACTTCACCCGTGCCTGGTTTGCCTGGCAGAATACGCTTTTCGGAGAACTGATTCTTAAGTTGGTCAACGAAGGCAAAGTAGATTTATTGAATAGTATCAATTAATAGAATACCATGAAAAAGTTATGTGTATGGGCAGTTGCCGCCCTCTTAATGGCAGCTTGTACACCGAAAGCCGAGAAAACAACGGATTCCGGTTTATTGCAAAGTAACTTCCAGATGGAAGTGGATGGAAAGAAAACAGATTTGTATACCTTGCGCAACAAGAACAAGATGGAAGTTTGTGTAACGAACTTCGGTGGTCGTATCGTTTCAGTGATGGTACCCGACAAGGACGGACAGATGCGTGATGTAGTGCTCGGCTTCGATTCGATTCAGGATTATGTCAGCAAGCCTTCGGACTTCGGAGCAAGCATCGGCCGTTATGCTAACCGTATCAACCAAGGTCGATTTACTTTGGACGGTACTGAGTATCAGTTGCCTCAGAATAATTACGGTCACTGCCTGCATGGCGGTCCGCAAGGATTCCAGTACCGTGTGTTTGATGCCGTTCAGCCAAATCCGCAAGAACTGGAATTGACTTACATGGCAGAAGATGGCGAAGAAGGTTTCCCGGGAAATATCACTTGTAAAGTGTTGATGAAGCTGACAGACGATAATGCGATCGATATCCGTTACGAAGCGGAAACTGACAAGCCGACCATTGTGAATATGACCAACCACTCTTACTTCAATCTTGACGGAGACGCAGCCCGTAATGAGGCGCATCTGCTGACAATTGATGCTGACTATTATACTCCGGTAGACAGTACCTTCATGACTACAGGCGAGATCGCTCCGGTTGAAGGAACTCCGATGGACTTCCGCACTCCGACTCCGGTAGGCGCACGTATCAATGACTACGATTTCGTACAGTTGAAGAATGGTAACGGTTACGATCATAACTGGGTATTGAATACCAAGGGCGACATTACCCGTAAGTGTGCTACTCTCGAATCACCGCTGACTGGTATCGTACTCGATGTATATACTAACGAACCGGGTATTCAGGTATATGCAGGAAACTTCCTGGATGGTTCGTTGACCGGAAAGAAAGGTATCACTTACAACCAGCGTGCTTCCGTATGTCTCGAAACTCAGAAGTATCCCGATACTCCGAACAAACCGGAATGGCCTTCGGCAGTACTTCGTCCGGGCGAGAAATATATGAGTCAGTGTATCTTTAAGTTCTCTGTAAACAAGAATTAAAGATAAGTATATTATATCATTAGTTTATCCTATCCTGTCATTCAGAGCGTAGCGAAGAGTGACAGGATGATACTATTTTAGAAGCATGAAAAACAACCGAAGCAGATGGTATGCCCTTCTTTTAGTCGTGTTATCTATCATGACACCGTCAGTTGCACAAAATACAAAGTATGTCAACTTGTTTATCGGTACTTCCGGTGATAACGGACAGGTAGCTCCGGGCGCTGCCGCTCCTTTCGGAATGGTTTGTGTGTGTCCGGATAATGATCCGCGTAGCCATGCCGGTTATGATTATGCAGTGACGAAAGTCTCCGGTATCTCTGTCAACCGCCTCTCCGGAGTGGGATGTAGTGGCGGAGGAGGAAACCTGCGCATTCGTCCGGTAGCTCCTTCACAGGAATTGCATATTAAAAAGTCCCGCGAGAAAGCAACTCCCGGATATTACTCGACAGCTTTTACCAATGGTATCAAAACTGAATTGACAGCGACCAACGCTATGGCGGTGGAACGCTATAAATTTCCCCGAAGCCTTTCCGCTGCCCTTTGGATAGACTTCGCCTCTACGTTTGAAGACGTAGCTACCTGCCATAACAAACGTATATCGGAAACTTGCATCGAAGGCTATGTACAGGCAAAGAACGTCTGCGGACATGGACGCTACAAACTCTATTTCTCCTTAAATACCAGCCATCCTTTCCAGTTGGAAGAACAGAAAGAGACGACTGCCTGCCTTACCTTTGGCAAAAAGGTACGTTCGGTGGAAGTCCGTATCGGACTGTCTGCGTTAAGTTCCGAACTGGCGAGCTGGGAATGTGCCCGTTGGGAAAAGATGGACTTCGAAGATGTGAAATCCCGGACCGCTGATCAGTGGGAAAAACAACTGTCGGCTATCGACGTCAAAGGAGGCAAGAAAGATGACAGGGTCATTTTCTATACTTCCCTGTATCGTACTTACCTGAGTCCGGCGGATGTCAGTTCTCCGGACGGAGCTTATCTGGGTACGGATGGAAAAGTGTATATCTCAGAAGACTTCCGATATTACAGTAACTGGTCGTTATGGGATACCTTCCGCACTAAATTCCCTTTGTTGGTACTGACCGAACCTGCGAAGATGCGGGATATGGCGACTTCCCTGATTCATCTGTATGCAACGGGAAAGAAAGACTGGTCCACCGGATTCGAGTCTACCCCGACAGTACGTACGGAACATGCCGTAATTCTTTTGTTGGACGCTTACCGGAAAGGAATTACCAACCTTGATTTCCGTAAAGGATACGCTGGTATGAAGCAGGAAATGGAGCGGTTGCCCATGCGTTCGCCCGACCAGAAGATGGAATCGGCATATGACTTGTGGGCAATGGCAAAGATTGCGGAAATCATCGGTGAAAAGGCGGATTCCGAACAATACCGGCAACGTTCGGTCTCTCTTTTTGAAGAAACATGGAAGAAGGAATTTATGAATGTGACTCCCGCTTTTGAAGTGATGAAGAACAACGGACTCTATCAGGGAACCCGTTGGCAATACCGATGGGCGGCTCCACAATACATTGATAAAATGATAGAATGGGTAGGGCAGGACTCTCTTCGTTCGCAGCTTACCTATTTCTTCGACCATCACCTTTATAATCAAGGAAACGAACCGGATATCCATGTTCCTTACCTGTTCAACCGACTTGGGGCACCGGAGAAAACCCAGCAGATAGTGCGCAGTCTGATGACCGAACCGATGATCCATAAATATGGAGGCAACTCGGAATTTAAGACTCCTTATCTGGGTAAAGCATTCAAGAATGCCCCCGAAGGGTATAGTCCCGAAATGGACGAAGACGACGGTACGATGAGTGCCTGGTACGTGTTCGGGGCAATGGGTTTCTATCCTCTGCTTGTGGGAGATGAATACTATGATCTGACCTCTCCGCTTTTCGACAGGGTACTGTTGCGGTTGACGAATGGAAACGTACTTACTATTCAGACAGAAGGACGGAAAAAGAAAGACGCACCGATCAAAAGTATCCATTTCAACGGGAAAAAGATTGCTGACTACCGTATATCTCACAATGAACTGATAAAAGGCGGAGAATTGATTTATAATTATAAATAAACCGAATTAAAACAAGGCTGACTAAAAAGTCGGTAGTATCTCCAAAAAAATATTCAAAATGAAACAGAAACGATCTTTTAAAATAGGTGTTGCGGGTACGCTGCTGACTGTCGGGTTACTGACAGCAGCTTTTACTACACGCACTGCCAGTGAGTCTGTAAGGGTGATGGACCGCCCCGACACAGAATCGACGAATGTGAATTATGTGAGCTATCGGGCCCCGCTCCGTCCGTTGAACTTTATTAAGCTGCCTGTCGGCAGCATCCAGCCGGAAGGCTGGGTAAAGAAGTACCTCGAACTGCAACGTGACGGGCTGACCGGACATCTGGGAGAAATCAGTGCCTGGCTGGAGAAAGATAATAACGCCTGGCTGACAACCGGTGGTGATCATGGCTGGGAAGAAGTACCTTACTGGCTGAAAGGTTATGGCAACCTTGCCTATATCCTGAATGACCCGAAAATGATTGCAGAAACAAAAACATGGATTGAAGGTGTATTTGCCAGTTGCCAGCCCGATGGATACTTCGGTCCTGTCAACGAACGGAACGGCAAGCGTGAGTTGTGGGCACAGATGATTATGCTCTGGTGTCTGCAATCTTATTATGAGTATTCTCAGGACCAACGGGTTATTGACCTGATGACGAACTACTTCAAATGGCAGATGACTGTCCCCGACGATAAACTTCTGGAAGACTATTGGGAAAACAGCCGTGGCGGTGACAACATCATCAGTATCTATTGGCTTTATAACCATACCGGAGATGCCTTCCTGCTGGACCTTGCCAAGAAGATTCACCGCAACACAGCCGACTGGACAAAATCAACCTCCCTGCCCAACTGGCACAATGTGAACATCGCCCAGTGTTTCCGCGAACCTGCCACTTATTATATGCAGACCGGAGATTCCGCCATGCTCAAAGCCTCTTATAATGTACATCATTTGATCCGTCGCACTTTTGGCCAGGTTCCGGGCGGTATGTTCGGTGCCGACGAGAATGCCCGTCTGGGATATATCGATCCTCGTCAGGGAGTGGAAACCTGCGGACTGGTGGAACAGATGGCTTCCGATGAGATCATGCTCTGTATGACAGGTGACCCGATGTGGGCTGAGCATTGCGAAGAAGTAGCTTTCAACTCTTATCCTGCCGCTGTGATGCCGGACTTCAAGGCTTTGCGCTACATCACTTGTCCGAATCATACTGTCAGTGACTCAAAGAACCATCATCCGGGTATTGACAACCGTGGTCCGTTCCTTTCCATGAATCCGTTCAGCAGCCGTTGCTGTCAGCATAACCATGCACAAGGCTGGCCTTATTTTTCGGAACATCTGATATTGGCAACTCCCGACAACGGTATTGCTGCCGCCATCTATGCTGCTTGTAAAGCTACGGTAAAAGTGGGTAATGGAAAAGAAATCGTCCTTCACGAAGAGACTAACTATCCTTTTGAAGAAGGCATCAAATTCACCGTTTCTACCGATGAAAAGGTCGATTTTCCGTTCTACCTCCGCATTCCTTCATGGACTGAAGGAGCCGAAGTGCGTGTCAACGGAAAGAAGATCAGTGTGAAACCTGTATCCGGTAAATACCTTTGTATCGAACGCGAATGGGCGGATGGTGATAAAGTAGAAATGACTCTTCCGATGTCTTTGTCCATGCGTACGTGGCAAGTCAATAAGAACAGTGTAAGTGTGGATTATGGTCCGTTGACTTTATCTCTGAAGATTGACGAGAAATATATAGAAAAAGACAGTCGTGAAACGGCTATCGGTGACTCCAAATGGCAGAAAGGTGCTGACCCGAAGAAGTGGCCTACTACTGAAATCTATGCTAACAGTCCCTGGAACTATTCGTTGGTATTGGATAAGAAAGAGCCTTTGAAGAACTTCAAAGTCGTTCGTAAGTCCTGGCCTGCTGATAACTTCCCGTTCACGGTGGCCAATGTGCCTTTGGAAGTGAAAGCTACCGGCCAGATGATCCCCGAATGGCAGATTGACGAAACCGGACTTTGCGGTGTATTGCCCGAAGAAGATGCGGTGAAAGGCGCTAAAGAAGAGATTACATTGATTCCGATGGGAGCGGCCCGGTTGAGAATATCGGCTTTCCCGAATACAAAGGAGTAACTGGTGATGGAATCAGTTTACTTGCATTTGCTATAAGATAAATCATTTTGATTTAGAAAGATATAAGTGTTTATGATTGCATCATTGGCGAAATGACTGATTTGTGCTATTATTTGGAAAGAATGTTGCCTCCAAACTATCAGAATTTCGCCAATTTTGCAATCTAAATAAAAGATGTTTGTTGAACTAATTTATAATAATACTTATATCAACCATGAAGAATTTAGCATTATGGGCTGTTTCTGCCCTTTTTGTAGCTGCTTGTACCCCGAAAGCCGAGCAACCAACTGACTCCGGCCTGTTAAGAACTAACTTCCAGACTGAAGTAGGTGGTAAGAAAACCGATCTGTACACCCTTCGTAACAAGAACAACATGGAAGTTTGTGTGACGAATTTCGGTGGACGCATTGTTTCTGTGATGGTCCCCGATAAAGACGGTAAGATGCAGGATGTAGTTTTAGGTTTCGATTCTATTCAGGATTATATCAGCAAACCTTCTGATTTTGGTGCCAGCATCGGTCGTTACGCAAACCGTATCAATCAAGGTCGATTCACATTGGACAGCATTGAATATCAGTTGCCTCAGAATAATTACGGTCATTGCCTGCATGGCGGTCCCAATGGATTCCAGTATCGTGTGTTTGACGCTGTGCAACCGAATCCGCAAGAAGTGGAACTGACTTATGTCGCTGCGGATGGCGAAGAAGGTTTCCCGGGTAACATTACCTGCAAGGTTCTGATGAAACTGACGGACGATAACGCTATCGATATTCGCTATGAAGCAGAAACGGATAAGCCGACCATCGTAAATATGACCAATCACTCTTATTTTAACCTTGACGGCGATGCGGCAAATAATGCAGATCATCTGCTGATGGTGGATGCCGATTATTATACTCCGGTAGACAGCACATTCATGACAACCGGCGAGATTGTTCCGGTAGAAGGTACTCCGATGGATTTCCGCACTCCGACTCCGGTAGGTGCACGCATCAACGACTACGATTTTGTACAATTGAAGAATGGAAATGGTTATGACCATAACTGGGTATTGAATGCCAAAGGGGATATTTCCCGTAAATGTGCTTCACTCGAATCTCCCAAAACGGGTATCGTACTGGATGTATATACCAACGAACCGGGTGTTCAGGTATATGCCGGCAACTTTCTGGATGGTTCTCTGACAGGAAAGAAAGGTATCACATATAATCAGCGTGCTTCCGTATGTCTTGAAACTCAGAAGTATCCGGATACTCCGAACAAACCGGAATGGCCTTCGGCTGTGCTTCGCCCGGGAGAAAAATACATGAGTCAGTGTATCTTTAAATTTTCTGTAGATAAGGAATAATCTGCTCGCTCCCAAGAAATAAAAAAAAAATTAGTCTCACGGTCTCACTGCCTTTCTGTAAAGATCAGATAACTAGATGAATAATGAATGAGAGATACCTTCGGAGCAGGGTGTCTCTCATCGTTTTATCCCATAATATGCTCCCAAACAGTGTATCTCTCATCCTTTTTTAAGTTGTCTCTCATCATTCTTTCTGCTACAGACTACAGCTGTATTGATTTTACTCTGCCTATCATTTGTATGTTGTGACACTTATGTCCTTAGCATATCTCCCTTACATTCTTATATTATCTTACCGACATCTTCATCGTTCCACCCGGGTGAACTGATCATTGCACCTGGGTAAACCGATCGTGTCACAGACGTAGACAGTTCGTTCTACCCGGGTGGAACGATGAAGATGGCCCTACGAAAAACTGATAACAATAAGTGAAAATCAAGCGATTATAGGGTTGCTTGGACGAAGAGAAACGGTAAATCAGACAATAATTGCCGCAGTTTATAATTATGTCCGTTATTTGTTTGCCTTTAAAGTTTTGGCAATCTCTTCGACCATAAAAGGCGTATTCTTATTTATGTTTTCGCCTTCCAAATGCACTGTTGTGTATGCTTTTAGTACAAACATGTTTTTCTCGATAAATGATGTTTCATCTCAGCCTTAATTTTTTGAATGATTGTAGAATTCTTTTTTACAGGTTTTTCTATGATTAATTGAGCCAGCCTATTTGCCTTTTCTGCCTTTCCCTGTTTCATGTAGACATAATGTAACCTATAAAGAGGTATAAACCTTACAGGACACATTAAGGTAGCTTTCTCTAAATGATGTTTGGCTGCATCATATTGTTTTAGGCCAATATATGCCTCTGCTTGTACTAATTCTAAATTGTAATCTGACCAATAATTACAGCAAATAGCCGTTATTGCTAAGCATTCTTTATATTTTTCGGCAACACAAAGTTCGGCAGAGTAATTATATAAGAAATAAGGATTTCTTCTAAAAGTATGTAGTAAATTATGGTATCGTGGTAACATGTCATTGGTTCGTCCACAGAGCGACATATGCGCTACTTTTCCCCATTCCAGTTCTGCTTTAATTCTGCTCACCACTTCAATAAGCAAAAATAAACTTCCTATTAATAAGAAAAAAGCAATTCCTCTTTTTATAATTGTTGTTTTTTGAAACAAGGTATTTTCATAGGCTTTTCCTATTAAAGTACTAACACTTAATGCACTAATAATCCAAATGAAGGGATAAGTGAATGGATAAGAGAAAAAAGAAAAAACTGCAATGGAAAGTAAAGAGAGCAGAGACACATATCCTGCTTTGGTTGGGTGCTTCCTGTGACAAAGAATCAAGAAAATACCAGCAGCTATCAAAAGTACCCAAGTTAGAATACCAAACTGGACTCCGACAGAAAGGTATTCATTAAAAGGACTCTTAATATTGTCTGCTAAAATTGCAAATTGACTATCCGGATGTTCCTTGAAATATTGGGCTTGATAATCCATATAGTGTGCGCTGAATCCTCCGACTCCATATCCTGTAAAAGGCTCATGTTTTATCATTTCCCATGTGCAACGCCATATTAATAATCTACCATCTGCCGAATCTTTTTTTAGATGATAGACTGTTACAGAAATGACAAATATGCTAATCAGCAGAAAGGATAGACAGAGTAAGAAGCTACCGATATGTTTTTTATAGTGGAACTTATTCTTGTTTTGGTGAATAAAGTAAATTACTAATACGGTAAATATACTAATTGACCCGGCGCGAGATTCTGATAGCAATACTCCTAAGACAATAACAAACAATGCACACCAACTGGCCCATTGAACCTTTTTGTTTGAATATTGTAAAAAATAGAAGGTAAATGGTAACCCTGCGCATAAACTTCCTGCAAAACCGGCAGGATTATCAAAGCTACCGACAACATTGTAGGTGATGGAATGTGAAGACAGTATATTGAAAAATTGTAATATACCGTATCCGGCTTGAAGAAAACAAGATATAATAACCGTGTAGTAACAACATTTTGCATTGCAAACAAACCTTTTTCCCAGGAAAAGATAAAATGAAAAAAGACATCCAATTACTCCTAATCCTGCGAACATAAAAATCCATTTAGGGAAAATTTGGGAATCTGTAAATGTGTTTGCATTTACGAATAAGACTCCCAAACTCAACAGAAAATATAGAATAGAAGAAACTGGAATGCTTTTCATTTATTTATATTAGTTGCTGTTTCAAGGCTCTAAGACGAAATATTTGGTGAAATCTTCACTGTGAGTCGCACCTTTTTCGTCTTTGAAGAAAAGATTTCCGTAGCAGGTTCCTTGCAGCTTTCCTTCGACTTCGTTATATTTTACAATTGGCAGGTCGTTGCATGTAATCTCTATTCCAGAGTAACTAATACACTCTAATTCATTTTTTATCGGATATACTTTTTTATTCATTTTGTCATATCCATAAATCACAGTTAGTTTATAATGCGCATCATAGCCGTCCCTGCTGGAATAAATAATACCGCTTTTTTTCCTGCATTCTAAGATTTCGGTGTTCCAATTTGTCAAGGAGTCAATTTTAAATTCATCAGCTACACAAAATAAAGAGCCTTTTTCGATATTGTATGAACCATTTTGGATTCTTGACACAGTGTTTTGCAAGAGGTGAAGTATTTCTTTTTTTCTTTCTTGAGAGATATCTTTTTTGAGAAAAGAGTAGTCAATTTGAAAAACAGAACTCATGACTTCCCATAATTTATATTCCTCATGATTAACTTTTTCTTTGACCCACTGTGGTACTTCGTCCAATTTGGAGTATTCCTGAGCATTGCATTTAAATGGCAGATTACAAATCCCTGCAAAAAATAGGACGAATAATAATTTATAGATGGACGTATGATTGGTACTTAGAATGTTGTTCATGGTGACTATTATTTTTAATTGTTCTATAACTTTTTTCAAGATCTGAATAGAAAATCACAAAAGAGTACTAACTGTACCAAGATTAATCTTGTGTATATTCAAATTGATCATGGGATCATGAATCCTGTCTTTTGTACAGTTACCTCAACCTTTCTGGATCCATCTTTGAATGATAAAGTTCCGCTACACGATGCGGCTATTAATTTCTTATCCTTATCGTAAGAAACACTGGAAGCACCAGAAAAACTCGGGTCATTTCCTAAATATGGTGATCCCGTATAAACACTCGATGACGTAATTGTAACATCATCATCGGATTTTTTGTAAGTAACAGCAGCTTTTATATAGGGACCTAAGCTATGTGTATACAATGTACATCCATTTGTCTTATATTCAGCTCCTCCTTCTGGTGATCTTGTTGCTATTCTGCCAAAATATTGTGAGTCTGATAGGGTGGTGCCATCTTCATCTGCTATATTTAGGAATCCTTCATATTTATTAATCTGCCCTTTTTCTATTCTTTCACAGATGTTGTTGATGCAATCATAGATTTCTTTTTTCCTTTTTTCTGAAATATCCTTTTTTAAAAAGGAATAATTTATTTCATACCTTGAACTCATGGTTCTCCATAGTTCGTATTCTTTAGGTGTCACTTTTTCACTAACCCAATCAGGAATAGTATTGAGAGGAGCGTACTCTGGATTTTCTTCAAATGATTGCATCGGTTCATTTACAACCCAGTCTTCATTTTGTTCGCATGCCATTAGTGATATAAAAATACATAATGACATTAAATGTCTTAATCGATTCATAAGTGATATTTATTTAAAATTAAATGGATGTCATGTTCTTTTTTAGGACTTCATACTCTTTTTGCAAAGGTACGAATCTTTTAAGTGTGAAAAAAGGGAATGTTACACTTGATTTTGTGGTTTATGATTGATATTCAAACTATTATCATTGCAAAAAAAAGGTATTATCCATTGAATTGTAACAATCGTCCTATTGTTTTAATCTAAAAAAGTCTGATTTCAATACAGACATCCTATTTATTACTTGGGGAATGCAATAAAGAAATTCCGGTAAATCAGACAATAATTGCCGCAGTTTATAATTATGTCCGTTATTTGTTTGTATTCTAATAATAATTAGAGTATATTTGTAAGAATGTATAACACAATGAAGTTAACTTGACTTCATCAACAAAACTATTATATGATGAAAAAAATCCTTTTCTTAATGGTGATCTGCGTAGCCACATCGCTTACTTCTATTTTACCGGCTTCGGCTCAGAATTCAGACCAGACCGACGAGTACAAAACTTTACTAAAAAAGATCATGACGCTTTCCGGCAGTTCGGCATCCTCTGAAGCTATAATGTCTCAATTGATGGCGAGTATGAAAAATGGGCCTTTCCAACAAGATGAGGCTTATTGGAAAGATTTTGCTTCAAAATGGACACGGAAGATTGAAGATAAAGTCATGGAAGTATATGCTCCTATTTACCAGCAACACATGACATTGGATGAACTGAAAAAAGTGGTTGCTTTTTATGAATCTCCTGCGGGAAGAAAACTTGGGGAGACTGCAACTGCCGTTGCAACTGAATCAATGCCGATGATACAACAGCTGTCAATGGAAATGGTGCAGGAAATGATGCCGAAGCTTCAGAAATCAAGAGAGTTGGTAAGGGATGACGCTGCCGAACAGGCCAAGACACGCGATCAAAAGTTATTTGATGCGGCTTATACAGCTCCTAAAGATAGCATAGAGATCGTTGCCGATAGAACCTATGAGCATGGCATGGGTACAAAGCCTTTATTGCATTCTATTGAAAGAAGGAAAGATGATACTAAAGTTACGTTCCTGCAACCCATCTATTTCGACTGGCAATGGATGTACTATAGCCCGGGATTTAAAATAGTAGATAAGAAAACCGGTGATGAATACATGGTGAGAGGATACGATGGTGGCGCACCTATGGATAAGTTGATGATTATTAAAGGTTGCAATCGTAAATACATATATGTCAGCCTGTTGTTCCCCAAATTGAAAAAGAACGTGAAGGAAATCGATATAATAGAGGCGCTGACTGATAAAGAGGAGTTGCCTTCCAATGATGACGGTAAAGCTAAGTCTTATTTTGATGTAAAAGTGGACGATTATTTGGTACTTTCCAGAGAAAACAAGAAAGTCTATTATTGATTAAATCTTGTAATAAATAAAAGATATGATCGGTTTAGAAATACGCATAAATGATGAAGATCCGATTACTGTGGCTTCTGATAATTTGGTTTTTGTAAACTTATTACATGGATATTCTTCCGATCGGATTATGGTAATGGGAAGTGATCTTTTACATTACCTTACCTGGTTCGACGGAAGACCTGAAGTTGGTGATAAGGTATTAATTAGAATTGTTGACACTGATAAGGTGGCACCAGTTTTGACCATGAAGGACTGTGATAGGTATGAAATAAAGCAGTGGTATGAACGGTTAAAGGTTGAACTGCAAGAAAAAGGACTGATATAGAAGATATGAAAGGATTGATTATAAAACGAGGGAATGAGGTTTGTAAAGCGGGCATCCCTGATAACGGGGTTAGCTTGATGGTAAATATTACACGTTATGAGGGTGCTTACTGGAACGTGGGTGGTTTGAAAATGCCTGGAGATGTTCATGTTACATGGAATGGAGGTACGCTTGAAGTAGGAGATGAAATAGAGGTGGAATTTGCGGAGTTTGATGAGGCTACGCTGCCTGACACAGAAGAAAGCCATAAATCTCTGTTAGATACAATAGCATTGACACATGTTGATGATAGTCCGGATATGTGGAATCGAAAACTTGATACCTATAATCGGTTGAAAAAAATGCTGAAGGAGGAGAATGATAATATAATATTGAAAATGGAATAGAAAACAGCGTGATATAGTGAAAGTGCACTTTACAGATTATTAGACATGAATATAAAATTTGATGTTATGAATGAAACAGGAAAAGCTAGTTTAATGAGCCGCATAATTATTGGGATAATCGGTCTTATTATGTTTTCCCTAAATGTGTATCTTTACATTTGGGACCCTTTGGAGAAACATTATGATTTAAATAAAATAGTATTTGGTTGGCTCATTGTTTTGTTTATACTTAATTATTTATTTCGACATAGTAAATGTTGGAAGATAGGATACGTTATATCTATAATACTTCTTGCTTTAGCCTATTTTATAATTCCAATGTAGGCCAAAGGTAAGTAAATAAGCAATAGTATGAAAGTCCTTATTTTTGATCTGACATATTTAATCGCTATTGTCTTTTTAGGTATGTGTATATATAATGGTGAGAATATATTGACTCATATTTATTGGACAAGGCTGGTGGTTTTTATTTTTGTCGGGATATGTGCTGTTTTAGGGATCGGCTCATTTATAAATGAAGTAATTGCAAAAAAGATGAAGCCTGTTTTCGTTTCTTATATTAGGGCGATAGTAGGAATGGTTTATATCATATTATTGGTAGTTTCAAATAAAACAGCCTGTTAATGGATTTGTATAATGGGAATGTTTTATCTTTGCAGTGTTTAAAATAAGATACGATGAATAAAAGAGTAACAATACAATTCGCTGACTTTATAAAGAGTAGGTTGGCAGGTGGTTTGCTCTGTTGCCTTGTATTGTTGGCTGCTTATCTGTTTCAGATGTTTTTCCCAGGAATGTATGTTGATGCATTCTCGTCATCTTTTTATCTTTTTGCGTGGCTGATTCTCTTTGTGGGCGCACTCCTATGGACACTTCGTGAGAAAGGAACATCTGGATTACCCTCCGAGATAACTGATTGGCAATGCATTGCTGCCTTTTTGTTGATTGTTGCAAATCAGATTTATGTTGTTATGCCTAAGGAGGTTCACGTTGAATTGGCTCCTGTAATATCTGCTTATACTTTACCTGTGCTGGTCATTGTCGGTTTGGCAATAGCAGGGATAGTTAAGTTGTCTATCTCATTCTATCGTTCATTGGAAATTGAACGGCAAAAAACAATTCTTCAAGAGAAACGGCTTCAGGAACTGCTGTCTTCTCCTCCACCTGTGTTGGAAGGCGTCATATTTGTGCGCAGACTTTTAGAAAATCAATCTATATATCAATTAACTGCCAGTGAGAACCTTACATTAATAGAAGGATGCCGTGCGATTGATCCTGACTTTTTTGTTTGGTTAAAAGATAAGCAAATAAAAATTCCTCCACGTCATATTGTATATTGCGTACTTATTAGGATGAGGAAAACAAAGAAAGAAATCTTGTCTATTTTTGATATTAGCGATGGTGCTTGCCGTGCCATGAGGTCTCGTGTCCGTGCGAGCTTAGGTATAGAAGATGAGGACATGGAAACCTTTTTGCAGGAGTTACATTAGGTAATCTCTAGTATGTTTATTAGTCCTATAAAAGAATGGATTGCTGATATAAATCCTCCCATAATAGCATAGTAAAACCATACGCGTTTATTCGAATATTTGTTTTGAGGGAATGTGTCGATGGCTCCGATTATGAGCACAATCCATGCTAGAAGTTCAAAGAAAGTAATAAGGAAGTCTTGAAGAGAATAATTTATGTTGTAAATAAAACGATCTAAGTAGCACATCGCTATACTGATGCACCACATTAAGTTGTACAGAATTATATATCGAATTAATTTCACGCTTTATTTTTTTATACAATTCTCATATCCTCTGTCGGCAATCCTTTTGTTTCTGTCATATTTTGCAGCTGCCTGTGTTAAGCAACCAGATGGCATTGAACCATTTTGACAGTTAGCGATAGCATTGTCATAATCAGCTTTTGCCTGCTTATATGCCGCTTGTTTTTGTTCTTCACAGCTACTAGTACTTCCTCCTTCTTCGCGTGTTTTCAGGAGTTTTACTTTTGTAAGTTCGTTACTTTCTGCATATAGTATAAAGAGTTGTGTCCGTTCATCTGCGCTTAATCTTAAAAATCTTGTATGTTTAATCAGGTTTTCTTTAGCTTTTGCCAGTTGCTGTAGTTCATTTTCTAGATTGGCTTTCCTCATGAAGTCTTCCACGTAGTCATCATCATTCAGATTTTCCATAAGTTTGTCATATTCTTCTTCACTTAAAATAGAAGTGTACTCATGAAACTTATCAGCTAAAAGCTCGGAGCTCATTTCGAATTCCCAAAATTCATCTGAACTGGCGATGGAATCAATAAGAGTGCTTCCATTATTTATCATTTTTGATGAAAGTGCACGTGTATTAGTTACCTCGTTTTTTTCTATTTCGTCAGAGTAATATCCGTCTGCGCTACAACTATAAATAAAAAAGGAAGCTACCAGTCCGCAGGCTAATGCCATTACATAATACAAAGTGTATTTTTTCTTTTTTGTGATCATATTCTGTTTTATTTAAATGTGTATGCAAAGTAACGAAAAATAGACTTATTTTAGGGATAATAATCATTCAATAAAAGGAAAATATTTGGTCTAGTGTCAATTTGGTCATGTTTGTGATGTTACAATTTAGTGTAAAATATGAAGGAGAATCGCTCCTAGAAAGCTCACAGGCGCTATATGATAGCTTATTGGTGTAACACATTCGTTGTTAAGGTTTAGTCCAGTCGTTATTATCCGAAATAAAAAATTAAGCTTAACTACTTACTGATAAGTACAAGACTTGATAATGAGAAGTACTTAAGTTGTCTGATTCTTGTACATCAGTTGAGTAAAAGATGTACAACGTTGGAGTAGACGATGTACTACGATTGAACTAAAGATGTACAGCGTTTGATCTATACTATTAGGATGTCAAATCTGAAAGGGCTGAATGTTGGTATCACTTTAAAGGATAATATTCATTCAAAAAAGGATAATATGTGGTCAGAGAAGGAAAGTTTGGGGTATTTCGGTTGTTACAATATTAGGGAAAATAAAAAAATATCCTCGCTGTAATCCTCCTGTGGCACATTCTACATGCTGTAGGAGTGTAACGCCCTCTTTTTCTATGGCAAAAGAACTTGTAAATTTGCAGAAAAATAACACGAAATCATTTATCTCTATTTTTCTGATAATTATGAAAATATTCACAAAGTTGGTATCTGTCTTTTTGCTCGTAGCAATTGGTAGTCTCTTTTTCTTTTCATGTGCTGAAAAAGAAAAATGCACTCCAATGGTTTCATTCCTTGAAACCGCTCTTCAGCAGGCAGGAGAGAACCGTGTGGAACTGGAAAAGGTCTTATCTCATTATAAAACTGATCCGGCGGATAGTTTGAAATATAAGGCCGCTTGTTTTTTGATAGAGAACATGCCTTATTACACCTATTATAAGGGCAAGCAGTTGGACCGATATCTTACTTACTATACTTTACTACAGGAAACACGTGGATTGGGGATTTCTCCCCAAGTAGTGGCTGACTCTGTTTGTCACATGTATGGGGCATTGTATTTAGATTCTTTGCAATCCTATAGAGATATTGAAACTGTTGATTCTGCTTATTTATGTAATAATATTGAATGGTCATTTAAGGTGTGGCAGGAACAACCATGGGGGAAACATGTTTCGTTTGCAGATTTTTGTGAATATCTTCTTCCTTATCGTATTGGTGACGAGACCTTGACTAGCTGGCGTGAATCTATTTATCAGAAGTATAATCCTTTGCTCGATTCTTTACGTGCATCCGGAGTACTTGATAAAGAAGACCCGATTGTGGCAGCCCGTTGTTTGCTCGATTCAATTCGTAAAGGAGGAGTGGTATTTACTACTGCCGTTCCTGCCAGCCTTCCTCATGTGGGACCGGAAGTTGCGCAACTGAAAGCAGGTAGTTGCCGGGAACTTTCAGACTTTGTCGTTTATGTTTGTCGTGCGTTGGGTATTCCGTGTTCAATTGATTTCATGCCGATTCGCGGTGATGAGAATGATAGCCATCAATGGGTAGCATTTTCAGATAAGTATGGCATACTTTATTATCATGAATTTCCTAACGGTGTGAGTGAAGTACGAAAAGACGCAATGTGTGGAATGCCCAAGATAAAGGTCTATCGCAATACCTTTAGTCTGAATCGTGCTATGCAGGAAGAAATGCTGAAATTGGATACTGCTATTGTTCCTCTTTTCAAAGATCCGCATATCGTAGATATTACTTTCCCTTATACCAAAGATTTCAAGAAAGAACTCCACATACCAAAGGACGCTCTATATAAAGGTAAGCCACGTTCAAGAATTGCTTATCTATGTGCCAGCAAACGGATGGATTGGGAGCCTGTTGCATGGACAGAGTTCGATGGTAAAAACATTGTCTTTACGGATATACAAAAAGGACCCGTCATGCGGGTTGCCACTTACGAGCGAGGACGACTTCGTTTTTGGACCGATCCTTTTGAAATAAATGTTTCCAATGAGTTTCATTTTTTCACTCCTTCGGATAGTGTACAGGATGTTACTTTGTTTGCAAAATATACTTTGCGGGCAGATGAGATGTTTTTGAATCGTATGATAGGCGGAACATTTGAAGGAAGCAATGATCCTGATTTTCGTGAAAAAGAAGTCTTGTACTTGATAAACGAGAAACCGAAAAGACTACAGACTGTTGTTCAATCGTATTCTTCAAAATCGTATCGCTATGTCAGATATATAGGTCCCAAAGATTCACACTGTAATATTGCGGAGGCGGCTTTTTATACTCCTAATGATACCGCTTCTTTAAAAGGTAAAGTTATAGGTACTCCCGGATGTTTTCAAAAAGATGGTTCGCATGAGTATACAAATGTATTTGATGGGGATGTCACAACTTCTTTTGATTATATCGAACCTTCCGGTGGTTGGTCAGGTCTTGATCTTGGAACTCCTAAGCAGATAGGAAGAATTGTTTATACGCCTCGGAGTTATGATAACTATATTCGTTCGGGTGATGATTATGAGTTATTCTATTGTGCAAGGAGGAATAATTGGAAATCTCTTGGAGACCAAAGGTCTAAAGCGGACTCGCTGATTTATATCAAAATTCCAGTGAATGCTTTACTTTTATTATGTAACAATACACGAGGAATACAGGAACGAATATTTGTGTATACAGCAGCTGAACAAATTTGGAAGTAAATTCAGATATGATTTTAATAAAAACTTGATTTATTTTGCTAATTGTCATTTATTAAGCTAGCGATATATGATTTAGTAAAGATGAACAAGTTTAATAAGTAAATAATTATTAATGATTAAATTTTAAAATTATGATTTCGAGAAAGAAAAGCCTTTTTTTAAGCGTATCAGTATTGATTCTATTTGTGGCGTTAGTTGCACAAAGTTGTAGTTCGGAGAATGACGATTTTGTTGCTAATCCCAACTCATCATTAGAAATGAGAGCTAACCTAGAATCAATGGATAATCGTGCAACAATTGTCAATTCTATAGCCGAATCTGATGAATTATTAGATTACGGAATGAACTGTATGTTACTTGCTGAGAAGTTAAAATCATATACTTCAACTTTGACTCCAGAAGAATTTGATGAACTTATGAATAACTTAAATAATGATGATTATATGATAGAACTTGTGAGTAAGGTTGACATTGAAAAAGAGGCTTTAATGGTAGAGAATGCACGACAGGAACTATTAGCTAATAAAAGTTTTAAGTTGTTAGATGAGTCCGAAAAAATGAATGTTTTTATTAGATTCTCTGATAATTCGCAGAATACTATGCAACATCTATTGCTAAAAAGTCCGGGTGAAAGTGCAGGAGGTGTTACTAAAGCGGAATGTAAGCGTAGATATGATGAAGACTACGCTTATGC
Organism: Bacteroides sp. AM23-12; assembly: GCF_003434395.1. Taxonomy (NCBI): domain Bacteria; kingdom Pseudomonadati; phylum Bacteroidota; class Bacteroidia; order Bacteroidales; family Bacteroidaceae; genus Bacteroides; species Bacteroides sp. AM23-12. Next base: position 123,451 of record NZ_QTLF01000008.1, on the reverse strand, counting down.
TTCTGCTATTTATCTATCATCTATGCTCCTTTGTTCTTGTGCAACGGGGGGGCTTGGTGTATGTCTTTGTGCTATTGGTGCTTCTGCTGGCTATGACTATGCAACAACTCTTGCTGATCGTAGTTATTATGATTGTTTGTCAAATGCTATAGATCGCTAAATGAGGTATTATAATATCTTTATAGTTTTAGCTATACTATCTGTATTGCTCATGACAATTAATAGAAACTATAATTATTTGATAAATGACTGGTATATTTCAGGTGTTTATGTGTTAATGTGGGTCTTTCTTTTTCTTTATACAGTAAGTAAAGTTCCTAAAAAGAAAAAAGGCTTGAAAGAATATCTTCCTAGCATTTTAGCCTTTCTTGTGGTTCTATTAAATGTCTTGGATGTGCTTAGAAGACATGTTATGTGTTAAAATAAGTAGATGAAAACTTAGGAATAAATACTTAATGTTTTGTGGTTTATAATCAACTTTTTATTTATTCCTAAGTAATAATGAGTTTTTATATGTCAAAAGTGAGTATTACTCAAATCGGCTTTGCTCTTCTTTGCATTGGTAGTGTTTTTATGTATTCTACCCAGATAACCGATCCCTATATTGTTTCTAAATGGTTATATACGATCTTATTTGTTTTAATTATAACAATATATTGTTCAATTAGAATGTTATTAGGAAAATCTGTAAAATTTGATACACGATTGGCTGGGATGAGTATTGTTATTGTTTCTAGTTTACAAGCAATATATGGTCTGTCTCAATGTTTTAATATAACCACCTTTAATACTTTTTATAAGATAATGGGGAGTTTTGAAAATCCTACGGGATTTTCTGCTTGTCTTTGTGTCAGTTTACCCTTTTTTGTTGTATTCCAATTATTAAATGAAAATAAGCAAATACGGTATCTAGTATGTTTTTTAGGGATTATTGTTGTAATAGCAATTGTACTATCATATTCAAGAGCTGGAATTATTAGTGTTGCAATAGTAATTGCGATATTTTTGTTTCAAAAGCTTAAACAGAAAAGAATTTGGAAGTATCTATTATTATGTAGCAGTCTGATATTATTGTTGTTTGGTTGCTATTGGATGAAGAAAAACTCAGCCGATGGTAGACTGCTGATTTGGCAATGTGGTATAAATATGGTAAAAGATGCTCCTTGGATAGGTCATGGGTTGGGTAGTTTCGAAGCGCACTATATGGATTATCAGGCAAATTTCTTTAAGCAATGCGGACAAAGCCGTTTTTCTATGTTGGCAGATAATGTGAAACAACCATTTAATGAATATCTTGGACTTCTTTTAAATTTTGGGATTATTGGTTTATTAGTATTGTTGTTATTGATGGTAATAATTATATATTGCTATAGGAAGAATCCAAGTGTAGAAAAGCAAATAGCCTTTTATTCTTTGTCTTCAATAGGAATATTCTCGTTCTTTTCTTATCCATTTGCATATCCTTTCGTTTGGGTTGTGACATTTTTAAGCATATTCATAATAACTAGTGAATATATCAAACCTTTATTTTCTAATATCCTAATAAAGAAAATAGCTTGTATGTTCATACTTACATATTCTCTTTTCGGGAGTAGTAAATTGTTCGAACGTATTCAAGCAGAATTAGACTGGGGAAAAGCTTCTACGCTAGCGTTATGTAAGTCATATAATGAAACTCTTCCAACCTATGAGAGATTAGAAAAGATGTTTGTGAGTAATCCCTATTTTCTCTATAATTATGCTGCTGTTCTTCAAGAAATGAAGCAATATACCGAAAGTCTAGAAGTGGCTTTAAAATGTCGTCAATATTGGGCAGATTATGATTTAGAGTTAATAATTGGGGAAAATTACCAGCAGCTTAACAAACCTGAACTGGCGGAAAAATATTATAATAGTGCATCTATGATGTGCCCTTCGCGCTTTCTACCTCTTTATAAACTATTCCATTTATACAAAACGAATGGTGAAAAAGAACGATCGCTTGCTATGGCTGAGGCCGTTATTAGCAAACCGATGAAAATTAAGACAACTACTATTAGGATGATGAAAAGAGAAATGGAAAGAGAAATACAAAAAATGAATATGTCTATAAAACTAGAATGAATATGGAATTAATACGGTTGTTGTCAATCACTTCGCTTGTGCATTTAGGAATCTACGGATTGTTTATTGTGTGATAATAGAAATAAATATAGTAACCGAATGAGAATTTATAAAACACTAATGAATAAAACATTCATTTATCTGCTAATAGCAGTATTGGCAGCTTGCAAAAGTACTCCTTACTCTGATGAAACTACTAAAAGTGACCTTCGTGCGCCTGCTTATCCGTTATTAACTTTGCATCCGCATGTGAAACTTTGGTCTATGACGGATGAACTGAACAAACAGAATATGACTTTTGGCGGCAGCACACAACTTCCTTTTGTTGGCTTCTTACGGGTAGACGGTGCTATGTACCGTTTTATGGGTAGTAAAGAACTGCCGATGCAAGCTATCGCTCCGATGGCGCTTGACCATGAAAAGTGGGAAGGAAAGTTCACTTCATTAGTTCCTGATGAAGGATGGGAGCAACCGGATTTTGATGACAAGTACTGGCAATTGTCAGAAGGGGCATTTGGCACGCCTGGCATGTGGGAAGCAAGAACACAATGGACTTCTTCTAATATTTGGGTACGAAGAGAGGTTGAAGTTGATCCGTATCTTCTGGAGCATAAAAAGATTTATTTGCGCTATTCTCATGACGATGTATTTCAATTGTACATCAATGGGAAGCAATTGGTGAATACCGGATATGACTGGGGAGCAAACTTTAAAGTGGAAGTCCCGGACTCAATTCTGCAAACAATGAAAAGTGGAAAAGCGTTGATTGCCGCTCATTGTGAGAATCGTGTGGGAGGAGGATTGGTAGACTTCGGACTCTTTGCCGAGGAACCGACTATGCCGGTGGAAAAGGTAGCCCCCATCTCTTATGAAAAAGAGTGGACGGGAAGATATACTATGGAGCAACCTCAGGAAAATTGGGAAGCCAAAGAGTTTGACGATACAACATGGACAGAAGGACAGGCGGCCTTCGGCACGGATGATCAACGAAATGTGCATACTCCCTGGTTCTCACCTAATATATGGGTGAGGCGCGAACTGACATTCGACCCGGCGTTGGTGAAAAACAAGCAACTGTATTTACGCTATTCCCATGATGATGTATTTCAATTGTATGTGAATGGAATGCAACTGGTCAGCACGGGATATGAGTGGAAAAGTGATCTCAGAGTAAATATCCCGGATTCTATTGCAGAAACTATGAAAGATGGGAAAGCCGTGATTGCCGCTCATTGTGAGAATCGTATGGGAGGTGCATTGGTTGACTTCGGACTATATGCAGAATTGAGGGAAGCTGAACAAACGTCTGTCGATGTGCAAGCAACCCAAACACATTATACCTTCGAATGTGGAGATGTAGAACTGAAACTTAGCTTTACCGCTCCTTATCTGTTGGACGATCTGGAGACACTTGCCCGTCCGGTCAATTATATCTCTTATCAGGCTAAAGCATTGGATGGCAAAGAACATGATGTTGCTGTTTATTTTGAAATAGACCCGCACAAGGCATTTCGTGCCGGACAATCTACACAAATATATGAAAAGGATGGACTGGCTCTGATGAAGACCGGACAGGAAAATCAGAAATTATGGGTGGATAAAGAGAAAGATGGACGGTCATGGGGATATTTCTATCTGGGAACAAAGGATGACGTGACCTGTGCACAGGGGGATGCAGCCGAAATGAGGGCATACTTTATGAAAGAGGGAGATCTGAAACAAATGAGAAAGTCTGCCGAGAAACGCTATGCTGCATTTGCACAGAAGCTGGATATGAACAGCGATTTCCCGCAACATCTCACTGCAGCCTTTGACGGACTGTATACAATGGCTTATTTCGGCGAGGACTTAAGACCTTATTGGAATAAAGACGGAAAATCAAGCATAGAAGATTTGTATGCAGATGCAGAGAAAGATTATAAAGAAGTGATGGCAAAATGTTATGCTTTTGACCGTCAATTGATGGCGGATGCTTACCTTGCCGGAGGAAAAGAATATGCTGAACTCTGTGCTTTGGCTTATCGTCAGTCTGTATCCGCTTTCCAGATGTCTGAAGATTCGGATGGAGAATTGCTTTATTTTACTCCGCAGGTAGGTCCGGTGGATGAATATTATCCGGCTTCACCACTATATCTTCGCTACAATCCCGATTTGGTAAAAGCGATGCTTAATCCGTTCTTTTATTATAGTGAAAGCGGGAAATGGGGAAAGCCATTTCCTCCGCATGATTTAGGAGGATATCCTATCGTAAACGGGCAGACGATAGGTGGTGATATGCCTGTAGAAGAAGCAGGAAACGGATTGATAATGACTGCTGCTATTGCTAAAATGGAAAAGAATGCTTCGTATGCAGAAAAGCATTGGAAGACATTGACTCAATGGGCTGAGTATTTATTGGAAAACGGCACGGATACCGGTGATCAGCTTACTACAGATAATTTTGCAGGGAACTGCCCTCATCATGCTAATTTATCCGCCAAAGGTGTTTTGGGTATTGCAGCGTATGCACGTCTGGCAGAAATGCTGAATAAGAAAGAAGAAGCGGAGAAGTATATGAATGCTGCCGGTGAGATGGCTAAAGAATGGGAAATGGCTGCTTATGCGGGTGACCATTACCGACTGGCTTTTGACCAACCGGATAGTTGGGGGATGAAGTATAATCTGGTGTGGGACAGGCTGCTTGGCTTGAATCTTTTCCCGGAGAGAGTTATTCAGAAAGAGACGGATTTCTATCTTACTAAGATGAATGAGTTTGGATGTCCGTTGGATAGCAGACATAGTTATACGAAAGTGGATTGGACAGTATGGACTGCTTCGTTGAGTGCTGACCGTATGCAATTCCGTAAGCTTATGTTGCCGCTTCATAAGTTTATGAATGAGACTACAGATCGCACACCAATGGCTGATTTGATAAATACGGATGGGAAAACTATAGTAGGATTTACGGGGCGTACTGTAGTAGGTGCCTATTTTATCAGGTTGTTGGAAAAGGAATAATTAGAATCTTAATGTCTTTTAGAAGGTATATTCGGAGCAATATGATATAGTTGATTTATTATTTTAAATAAAAACATTATGAATATGAAAGGTTTATTTTATTTAGTTGTTACTATGGTAGTAATAATTGCATGTACAAATGAAGAGTTTGATGCTAATTCAGAAGTTAAGAAGGAAGAAGTTAAAACAAAGATTGCATCATTAGCTGAAAAATATGATGTAAACGTCGATTTCTTTGAGATTAATCCTTCAGAAAAAACTGAAAATGAGATGTCATTAGAAGAAATTGAAGAATTGTTTCGTGATATAAAACAACTTAGAGAACACCCTGTTGAATTAAAGATGTATAAGGATAAAGAAGAAAATGGCTGTATGTTTTATTCTACTAAAGAGCAGAAACCTAGTGTGCCGCTTGCTAAAACACGTAGTGAAATTTATTCATTCAGTGATTGGATTTGGAATCTTACATGGTTTAGTGTAACTTTGATCGAAGATAACAAAAATGTAACAGTAATGACAGATATAACAGGATTATCAGTTTATACGTATTCTCAATCTTATGCGAGTGGCTATGTATCAGGAAATGCTATATCATTTAATAGTACGGGGAAAATTAAGGCAACTATAACTCAGGTTGTTGGCTTTAACCTTTCTTATGTTATTAATTCTTCAGGGACATACGATAAGAGTGCGGGAAAGGGAAGTGTTACAGTTTCTGCATATTAATGATTATTGAGAATAAAAATTATGATTATGCCTCCAATGTTTTTTGAAATTGTTTATGTTCTGATTTTGTTGATTGGGATATTGGTCGTGTTGAAAAGTCATCAACTTACTAAACCATATAAATATTTATGGGTCATTTTGGTTTTGTTATTTAATCTGTTAGGCATAATTGCCTTTTTGATATGGAAACAGTATCTTAACAAAATGAGCAATAGTGGATCGCATGGAAATGTCTGATTTGATATATAATATGAATCGGGTAAACTTTTTTCTCTATGCTCTTTGTAAATCCGGGATGGATTGAATAGACCATTGAAACTGGTTGTTTTTCTTTGATTTAGCCACCGTTATTATGATGGTGGCTAAATTTCTTATCTTAGATAAAGATACAGGAGGTGCCCCTTTTTTCATAAATGCCATTGTCGTTTCTGTCTATAACCATAAAACATACTTGAAATCGGAAGTTTTTAGGGGTATACCCCTAAAAACTTCCGATTAATTATTTATATTTGTGTCTATAACCCTAAAAACTTCAGTTGTATGATTAATCGTGAACTTTATATGGAGCAAATCACTCCTTTTATTGATAAGCCATTTGTGAAAGTTATCACTGGTATTCGTCGCTGTGGCAAGTCGGTCGTGTTGCGTTTAATTCGTGAGGAACTTTTACGAAGAGGAGTATCTGAGGATTATATTATTTATATGAACTTTGAAAGTTTCGAGTGGATAGACATGAAGGAGGCGAAGGCGTTATACGCTCATATTCGGGAAGCTACGAAAGCCTCGGGAAAATATTATATTCTCTTGGATGAGATTCAGGAAGTTACAGATTGGGAAAAGGCAGTGAATGCCTTTTTGGTTGACTTGGATGTAGATATTTATGTGACAGGTTCTAATTCACGTTTACTATCTTCCGAGTTTTCGACTTATTTGGCAGGAAGATACGTTGCCTTTCACATTATGACTTTATCCTTTAGAGAATATCTATTATTTCATGATCTCCCGCTGACAATTTCTGTATCCGACCGTAAAACGGAGTTTCTGAAATATCTTCGTATGGGAGGATTTCCGGCTATTCATACGGCAAACTATGATTATAATGCTATCTACAAAATAGTGTATGATATTTATTCTTCTGTCATTCTTCGTGATACCGTGCAGAGGCATAGCATTCGTAACGTAGAAATGCTTGAAAGAGTGGTGAAGTTTGTTTTTGATAATATTGGGAATAAACTAAATGCGAAAAATATTGCCGACTATTTCAAAAGTCAGCAACGGAAAGTAGATATCAATACGATTTATAATTATCTCAATGCTTTAGATAGCGCTTTTGTCATTCAACGTATACCACGTTATGACATCAAGGGCAAAGAGATTCTGCAAACCAATGAAAAGTATTTTGTAAGTGATCTTTCATTAATTTATTCTGTGATGGGATATCGGGACCGCTTAATAGGTGGAATGCTCGAAAATTTAGTTTGCATGGAGTTGAAACGCCGCGGATACGAAGTATATGTAGGTAAACAGGATGAAAAAGAAGTTGATTTTGTAGCCATTAGGCGTGAAGAGAAAATATATGTGCAGGTTACTTATCAACTTGGCTTGCAAGCAACCATCGATCGTGAGTTTGCCCCTTTACTGGCAATTGATGATCATTATCCTAAATATGTGGTTAGTATGGATGATCTATGGCAAGATAATATTGAAGGGGTTAAGCATCGGCATATAGCCGATTTTCTACTTGATGAGTGGTAAAGACGGACTAAAGCTTTAGTCCGTCTAACAAATCTAAATAAATCCCGATAGCCTCTTCTATCTCTTTCAGCATAATATACTCTTCGGCTGTATGTGAACGTGAAGAGCGTCCCGGACCGATCTTTACCGATGCAAAGGACATCAATGCCTGATCTGACAAAGTCGGGGAACCGAAAGGTATGCGTCCCATCTTCACCGCTTTCTGTACGAACGGATGTTTCTCATCAATTCGTGAAGAGTTGAGACGGAACGAGCGGGCTTTCGCATCGCAGGCTATATGCTTTCTGATCTCTGCAAATAAATCTTCGTTGGAGTAAAGTTCGTTGCTTCGGATATCAACAACAAATGTACATTTATCGGGAACTACATTGTGCTGAGTGCCTGCATTGATGACCGTAACGCTCATTTTTACCGGTCCGAGTAAAGGCGATTCTTTCTCGAAACGATAATCACGGAACCAGGCGATATCGTTCAATACCTTATAAATGGCATTATCTCCTTCATCGCGTGCGGCATGTCCGGCTTTTCCCGTAGCAGTTACATCCAATACCATCAACCCCTTTTCGGCAATGGCAGGTTGCATTTCCGTAGGTTCGCCTACGATAGCGAATGAAACAGGGGGTAACCCCGGCAATACACTTTCAATTCCATCCTTACCCGAAACTTCTTCTTCGCAGGAAGCCAGATAGATGAGATTGTAATTTTGAGAAGTGCGACATAGTTGCAGGAACACCTGTAAGAGCGAAACAACACTGGCTCCGGCGTCGTTACTGCCCAATCCGTATAATTTACCGTTTTCCTCGCGGGGTGTGAAAGGGTCTTTGCGCCAGCCATTTACGGGTTTTACCGTGTCGATATGAGAATTGAGCAGGATTGTCGGCTTTTTAAGGTCGAACATAGGACTGAGGCACCAAACATTGTTTCCCTTGCGTCCGGTCTGCATCCCTTCGGCTTCGATATAATTTTGCAGGAAATCAGCGGCTTGCGTCTCTTCCCGACTGATGGACGGAATGCTGATTAGTGATTTCAACAGGCTTACAGCTTCGGCTGTCATGGTTGGAATATCGTATTTCATATACAAACTTGTTAATTTAGAGCTTAATATTTGCACAAAGATACTCGTTTTGCGCAATAGTTTCAAATAAAACTAATACCTTTGTACCATATTTATCAATACAAAGAGTATGACTTATCATCATTTATCTGTCTTGGTCCACCGTCAGGCTGAAAAGTATGGCGACAGGGTAGCATTGAGGTACCGCGACTATGAGACAGCACAATGGATTCCGATTACCTGGAATCAATTCTCCGGAACTGTACGACAGGCTGCTAATGCTTTCGTTGCGCTAGGAGTGGAGGAACAAGAGAATATCGGTATTTTTTCACAGAATAAACCTGAATGGTTCTATGTCGATTTCGGCGCATTTGCCAATCGTGGGGTTACTATTCCGTTCTATGCAACGAGTTCACCCGCACAGGCACAATACATTATCAACGATGCGCAAATCCGTTATCTTTTTGTAGGCGAACAGTATCAGTATGATTCTGCATTCAGCATCTTCGGCTTTTGTTCCTCGTTACAACAACTGATTATTTTCGACCGTTCGGTAGTAAAAGACCCGCGTGATGTCTCTTCCATCTATTTTGATGAGTTTATGGCAATGGGCGAAGGATTGCCGCATAATGAGGTGGTGGAAGAACGTACCGCACGTGCTTCTTACGATGATCTGGCTAACATCCTTTATACTTCCGGTACGACGGGAGAGCCGAAGGGAGTAATGTTGCATCATTCGTGCTATCTGGAGCAGTTCCATACGCATGACGAGCGTCTGACGACAATGACCGACAAGGACGTTTCTATGAACTTCCTTCCGTTGACACACGTATTCGAGAAGGCATGGTGCTATCTTTGTATTCATAAAGGAGTACAGATCTGCATCAATCTTCGTCCGGCAGATATCCAGACAACCATTAAAGAAATTCGCCCGACACTGATGTGCAGCGTACCCCGTTTCTGGGAAAAGGTATATGCCGGTGTACAGGAGAAGATCAATGAAACGACAGGATTGAAGAAGGCGCTGATGCTGGATGCCATCAAAGTCGGCAGAATCCATAATCTGGATTATCTTCGGTTGGGAAAGACCCCTCCGGTGATGAATCAACTGAAATATAAGTTCTACGAGAAGACTATTTATTCTTTGCTGAAGAAGACGATCGGTATTGAGAATGGAAATTTCTTTCCGACAGCCGGTGCAGCCGTGCCCGATGAAATCAATGAATTTGTTCATTCGGTAGGAATCAACATGGTGGTCGGCTATGGACTGACAGAATCTACGGCTACGGTATCATGTACTTTGCCGGTAGGTTATGATATCGGTTCGGTAGGTGTGGTATTGCCGGGACTGGAAGTGAAGATAGGTGAAGACAATGAAATCCTGCTTCGTGGAAAAAGTATAACCAAAGGATATTATAAAAAAGCGGAGGCTACTGCCGCTGCTATCGATGCTGACGGCTGGTTCCATACAGGCGATGCCGGTTATTTCAAGAATGGGCAGTTATTCCTGACAGAGCGCATTAAGGATTTGTTTAAGACATCGAATGGTAAATATATTGCTCCGCAAGCATTGGAAACCAAACTGGTGATAGACCGTTATATTGACCAGATCGCTATTATCGCAGATCAGCGCAAGTTCGTTTCTGCCTTGATTGTTCCGGTGTACGGGTTTGTCAAGGACTATGCGAAGGAGAAAGGAATCGAATATAAAGATATGGCCGAACTGTTGCAGCATCCAAAGATTGTCGGTCTGTTCCGTGCACGAATAGAGACCTTGCAACAGCAATTTGCGCATTATGAACAGATCAAACGCTTCACATTACTTCCTGAACCTTTCAGCATGGAGCGTGGAGAATTGACTAATACATTGAAGTTGAAACGCTCAGTGGTTTCTGAAAACTACAAAGAACTGATTGAGAAGATGTACGAAGAATAAGGCTTTTCTCGGTCTGGCCTGATGATAAACGATAAACGGTGAACAAGCTGCATATTTGGCAAGCTGTTCACCGTTTGTTCTTTGTGTATCAATTGGCTATGTATCTGCTATTTTATAGAGAACACTATACTTTAGTAACCGAAGATTTGTTCCTGAGTGAGTTCCTCGATAGGGCCTACTGCTTTCAGCTTATTCATATCGAGGTCTTTCTTGTCTCCCAAGATGCAATACACATACGTGCGTCCTTTCACCCATTCCTTTTGGAAATCAACGATATCTTTCAATGTCATAGTCTGCACGTCATTATAGAGTTTGATGCGCGGATCTACGCTTTGTCCCAAATCCTGTGCATTGATATAAGTCCAGATAATATCGCTTTTGATGATGCGGTCGGTACGCATGCGGTTGATTAATCCTTCTTTTGCCAATTTGAAGGCTGCTTCGGATTCTGGCATATTGTTGATAATATCGTTGAACGTATTGACGGCATCAATCATCTTGTCATTTTGAGTTGCAATCTGGGTACGTATCGTATATGGATACTTCAGATAGCTTGGCGGCATTATACCCGCCCATGCGGAATAAGCCAGTCCACGTGTTTCACGCATTTCCTGGAAGACGATGGAGTTCATGCCTCCGCCGAAATATTCGTTATATAATTCGCGGGTAGGTTCTATAGCCGGATCGTATTTCTTATCAAGATTGGAAATTTGCGCCATATAAATCTGTTTGGCTTCGTAAGGAGCTACCAGCACTTTGGTCGCCGGAGTTTCAAGATAAGAGTATTCGTTTCCTGCAGGAATATCTTTCAGAGTAGCCGGTACCTGGTGGTATTGTTCGATGGTAGCCAGCAGGTCTTTGCTGCTGCTAGGGCCATAATACAGGATACGATGTTTGTAGTTGTTCTGATTATGAATCCGGTCAACCAGTTCCTGTGGATTCATGCTGGCGAGCTCTGCTTCCGTCAGTAAATTGGTGGCGGGAGACTTCGGGCCGTACATCGCATAATTCATCAGGCGGGAGAAGTTCTGTCCTTGATTCAGTTTGGCATCTGCACGGGCTTTCAGTATATCTCCGACCAGATTGTTGTAAGCTTCCTTATTTACTTGTGCGTCTGCCAGTAACTTTTCGAATAGTTGCATGGCAGCCGGCATATTCTCATTCAGACCGGAAAGAACCACGTAGGTGCGTTCGTTGCCCGGAGAAACGTAGAAAGTACACGCCAGACGATAGAACTCGCTCTTCAGTTCTTCCGGTGTCATGTCGGAAGTGCCCAGATATTCAAGGTAGTCGAAAGCCGTTCCCAATGCCTTGTCGTTGTTGTTACCCATATCGAATACGTAGATCAGTTGGAAGAGATCGTTGGTAGTATTCTGCTTATAGAGTACCGGAATATCGGATTTCGCTGTCAGCTGGCTCATATCTTTCTTGAAGTCGAGGAATACAGGTTCGATGGGCTTCACTGCATTCTCCTGTATGGAGGTAAGGAATGGACTTGCCACATCCCGGTTGGATACGATGGGAGTAATCTCCGGTTTTGTCATCTTCTTCTCGTTCGGGTCCTTGCCTTGTTTCTTGTAGACAACGGCATAATTATCCTCCTTCAGATATTTATCGGCAAAGGCCACGATATCCTCTTTGGTCAGTTTAGCCATGCGGTCGATGGCGGTTACTTCGTCCTCCCAGTTTGTTCCGTTAATGAATGAGTTGACGAATATGTCGGCACGTCCTTCATTGCTTTCCATGCTTTGGAGCTCGTAGAGCTTGAAGTTGTTGATATTAGCTTGCAGCATCTTCTCATCGAACTCTCCGGCACGAAGTTTCTTTATTTCGTTCAGCAAGAGGTCTTTGACTTCTTCCAGCGTTTGTCCCTGTTTGGGAAGTCCGCCCAATATGAAGGCTGAGTAATCTGCCAGTCCCATCGGGTAACCGTAGCTGTTCAGCACCTTCTGCTGCTGGTTCAGATCAAGGTCGATGAGTCCTGCCTTTCCATTGTATAATACTTGCGAAACAACTTGCAGAACCTCGAAATCCTTGCTGGCCAATCCGGGGAATCTCCATGCCAGTGCAACGCTTTCCGCATCCGGACCTAATACCTCTTTAACTACAGGTGCGGTGATCGGATCTTCTTTCGGCAGATTCAGTTTGGGAAGTTCCGGATTCGGCTTCAAGCCTCCGAAGTATTTATCTATCAAGGCAATGGTTTCATCCGGGTCTAAATCTCCGGACATACAGATCGCCATATTATTGGGAACGTACCATTGTTTATAGTAATTCTTGATATTGGTGATGGAAGGGTTCTTCAGATTCTCCTGTGTACCCAATACGGTTTGTGTTCCATAAGGATGCTTGGGGAAGAGAGAGGAGAAGATCGCCTCCTGCACTTTGCTGTTGTCCCGGGTCAGAGACATATTTTTTTCTTCGTATACAGCTTCCAGTTCCGTATGGAAACCGCGGATGACATTATTCTCGAAGCGGTCTGCCTGAATCTTTGCCCAGTTCTCTATCTGATTGGAGGGGATATCTTCCTGATAGACAGTCTGGTCATACCATGTGTAGGCGTTGCTGCCGGAAGAACCGATAGCAGCCATCAGCTTGTCATATTCGTTGGGAATGGCGTATTTGGATGCTTCGTAAGAGAGGCTGTCGATGGTGTGGTAGATCGCTTTGCGCTCTGCTTCGTCCGTCGTCTGGCGGTATATCTCAAATTGCTGTTCAATTTGGTCCAATAGTGGTTTTTCGGCAGCATAATCCTGTGTGCCATACTTGTCGGTACCTTTAAACATCAGGTGTTCAAAGTAGTGTGCCAGTCCGGTCGTTTCTGCCGGGTCGTTCTTTCCGCCCACCCGCACGGCGATGAATGTCTGAATGCGGGGAGTTTCCTTGTTTACGGTGAGGTAAACTTTTAATCCGTTGTCCAGTGTGTAGATGCGGGCTTTCAGCGGGTCATTGGGCACTGTCTCGTAGCTATACTTCTTTTGTGAGCTACAACTGCTCATCACTAATGCAAGGAAGAGCGATAAGCATGAAAGTTTCAGGAGTTTGTTCATATTGTGACAACATTTTAGTGACAGAAACAAAGGTAGCGGAATTTTTCTTACCTTTGCACCGAAAAGAGAAATTTGTAAATTGTAAATGATAAAATTGTAAATCACATGATTACTATTGAACAACTTAAAGACGTGAAAGAGCGCACTGATGCGCTGAGGAGGTATCTTTGACATCGACGGGAAGAAAATTCAAGTCGAAGAAGAGCAACTAAGAACGCAGGCGCCGGGATTCTGGGATGACCAGAAGAAAGCGGAAGCCCAGATGAAACTGGTGAAAGACCTGCAAAAGTGGATTGACGGCTATAATGAAGTCAAGACACTGGCGGACGAACTGGAACTGTCGTTCGATTTTTATAAAGAAGAATTAGTGACTGAGGGAGATGTGGACGCGGCTTATGCGAAAGCCAGTGAAGCGGTAGAAGCACTCGAACTCAAGAATATGCTGCGTGATGAAGCCGACCAGATGGCCTGTGTGTTGAAAATCAACTCCGGTGCGGGTGGTACGGAAAGTCAGGACTGGGCATCTATGCTGATGCGTATGTATCTGCGCTATGCTGAAACGAACGGTTACAAGGCTACTATTGCCAACCTTCAGGAAGGGGATGAGGCAGGAATCAAAACCTGTACCATCAATATTGAAGGAGATTTCGCTTATGGCTATCTGAAAGGAGAGAACGGCGTTCACCGTCTGGTGCGTGTTTCTCCGTACAATGCGCAAGGCAAGCGCATGACATCTTTTGCTTCCGTGTTTGTCACTCCGTTGGTGGACGACAGTATCGAAGTGAATATTCTGCCTGCCTGCATTTCATGGGATACATTCCGAAGCGGTGGTGCCGGTGGTCAGAACGTTAATAAGGTAGAATCCGGCGTTCGTCTGCGCTATCAGTACAAAGACCCTTATACGGGAGAAGAAGAGGAAATCCTTATCGAGAATACCGAAACTCGTGACCAGCCGAAGAACCGTGAGAATGCAATGCGCCAGTTGCGCTCTATCTTATACGATAAAGAATTGCAGCACCGCATGGCAGAACAGGCGAAAGTGGAAGCCGGTAAGAAGAAAATCGAATGGGGATCGCAGATTCGCAGCTATGTATTCGATGACCGCCGCGTGAAAGACCATCGTACCAACTATCAGACTTCGGATGTAAACGGAGTGATGGATGGTAAAATCGAGGAATTCATCAAAGCCTATCTGATGGAATTTTCATCGCAGGAATCATAAAAACAAAAATTAGCGAGTGTTATTTTTGGAAAGTTAAAAGATTTGTTTTTACTTTGTTAGCGTTGAACTTTAAAGCTAACATTATGGGTAAAAGTAAGAGAAAAGTAGCACATAGTAAGAAAGAGGAGGAGCAGGCCCAGCGGGTAGTCAAGATAGTATTTGTTTCACTCATTATTTTGGCGCTGATTATGCTGATCGCATATTCCTTTTTCGGTTGATTGATTCACCACAGGTTACACAGTTTTGCATGGACGGGGACACGTTGATTGTCGACGGTGAATATCCATGCTGACGAGGGTAGTCCGTGGTGAATTCTTTTTTTGTAACCCCTTTGTTATCCGTGTAACAGTATTGTAACCATTCTGTAATTTCACCGTATCTCTTTTGTAATCTCTCCGTATCTTGCTCATTGTACCTTTGCCGCGAATTAAGTAGCAAACAACTGAATGAGTAGAATTACAACAACCGTCGCCCTGCTTTTGATGGCGACAGCAGCCTGCGGACAGGCTAAAGAAGATGCCGGGGATGGCAAACAGCTGGATAAGCAGACCATGGAACTGAAAGATTATTTGCCTGAAATTCATGGGACAATCCGGGGAAAATATGAGTTCCAGACAGAAACCAACGAAAGCCGTTTTGAAGTGCGGAATGCCCGCTTCAGTGTTTCGGGAAATGTACATCCGATTGTTGCCTATAAAGCGGAGATCGATTTGTCCGACGAGGGTTCCATCAAGATGCTTGATGCGTATGCCCGTGTATTTCCTGTCAAGGACCTGAATTTTACGATTGGTCAGATGCGTGTACCTTTCACGATTGACGCCCATCGTTCTCCCCATCAGCAGTATTTTGCCAATCGTTCTTTTATAGCCAAGCAGGTGGGCAATGTGCGTGATGTCGGCTTCACCGGTTGTTATACACAAAAAGAAGGTCTTCCTTTTATCCTTGAAGGTGGATTGTTTAACGGCTCCGGACTGACTAATCAGAAGGAATGGCATAAGACCTTGAATTATTCGATAAAAGCACAGTTGCTGCCTAATAAAAATTGGAATCTCACTTTGAGCACTCAAATGATAAAGCCGGAACATACCCGTATTAATATGTATGATGCCGGCATCTACTATCAGAATAATCGTTTTCATATCGAAGCGGAGTATTTGTATAAAATGTATGGACACGAAGCGTTTAAGGACGTTCATGCGGTCAATAGCTTTGTGAATTATGATTTGCCGTTGAAGAAGGTATTCAATAAGATTTCTTTTCTGGCCCGTTATGATATGATGACCGACCACAGTAATGGGCTGGCGGACAGTGAGACAGGTGTTTTGAAGATAAACGACTATGCCCGTCATCGTGTGACAGGCGGCATCACGCTGAGCCTTTCCAAAGCCTTTATTGCCGATCTTCGTCTCAACTTTGAGAAGTATTTCTATCAGAAGTCCGGAGTTCCCAAAGAGTCGGAGCGTGATAAAATCGTTATTGAGTTTATGACGAGATTTTGATTTTTAATTATCTTTGTGCTATGGCACAAGAAATAGAACGTAAATTTTTAGTTTCCGGTGATTTTAAATCCTTTGCTTTTGCGCAGAGCCGGATTATGCAGGGATATATTTGCAGCGCCCGTGGTCGGACGGTGCGGGTTCGTATTCGTGACGATAAAGGTTATCTCACTATCAAAGGTGCTTCCAACGAATCGGGTACCAGTCGCTATGAGTGGGAAAAGGAACTTCCCTTGTCCGAAGCGGAAGAACTGATGAAACTTTGCGAACCGGGAATGATTGATAAGACCCGTTATCTGGTACGTAGTGGCAATCATATCTTCGAAGTAGACGAGTTCTACGGTGAGAATGAAGGACTTATTGTGGCTGAAGTAGAGCTGGGCACGGAAGATGAGGCGTTTGTCAAGCCCGGGTTTATTGGCGAAGAAGTGACCGGGGATATACGCTACTATAACTCTCACCTGATGAAAAAACCGTATAAAACGTGGTGAATGTTAACAAATAAGCTGTATATTTGTTCCTAGTACTAAAAGAGCAGTATATGGAACAGTTGTACAATTATCTACCGAGAGAACTGATAACTTTCGTTCTGGTTACTTTATTTTCTTTACTTATCGGACTGTCACAACGACGGATCAGTCTGAAGCGTGAAGGGGAAACAACTCTCTTCGGGACTGATCGTACATTTACTTTCATTGGTATTCTAGGCTATTTGCTCTATATACTCGATCCTACGGATATGCGTCTGTTTATGGGTGGTGGTGCTGTGCTCGGTTTATTGCTGGGCTTGAACTATTACGTCAAGCAGTCTCAATTCCATGTTTTTGGTGTAACGACCATTATTATTGCACTGATTACTTATTGTCTGGCTCCTATTGTTTCTACCCAGCCTTCCTGGTTTTATGTGATGGTGATTGTGACGGTGCTTTTATTGACGGAGCTTAAACACACTTTTACGGAGTTTGCCCAGCGGATGAAGAACGATGAGATGATTACGCTGGCAAAGTTCTTGGCTATCAGTGGTATCATATTGCCTATGTTACCGCACAAGAACCTGATTCCGGATATTAATCTCACTCCTTATTCTATTTGGCTGGCGACGGTTGTTGTCTCCGGTATCTCGTATTTGTCTTACTTGCTGAAACGCTATGTGTTTCATGAATCGGGAGTATTGGTTTCCGGCATTATCGGTGGATTGTATAGTAGTACTGCCACAATTTCGGTATTGGCCCGTAAAAGCAGAAAGGCTTCCGAGCAGGAGGCGAACGAATATGTAGCTGCTATGCTGCTTGCGGTCAGCATGATGTTTCTGCGTTTTATGATATTGATTCTGATCTTTAGCAGGGAGATATTTACATCTATCTATCCTTATCTTTTGATTATGTCTGTGGTAGCTTCCGTTGTTGCGTGGTTTATACATTCCCGTCATCGACGCTCCAAGGATATGACCGATGAGTCGGAAGATGAGGACAGCAGTAACCCGCTCGAATTTAAAGTTGCTCTGATTTTTGCCACTCTCTTCGTTGTGTTTACAGTGCTGACGCACTATACTTTGGTTTATGCGGGTACAGGCGGATTGAATCTGCTTTCTTTTGTATCCGGACTTAGTGACATTACTCCTTTTATCTTGAACCTTTTGCAGAATACAGGGAGCGTAGCTGTACTGGTTGTTGTGGCTTGCAGTATGCAGGCTATTATCAGTAATATTCTGGTGAATATGTTTTATGCTTTGTTTTTTGCAGGGAAAGGTAGTAAGTTACGTCCCTGGATTTTGGGAGGATTCGGGACGGTGATCGGGGTAAATCTTGTGTTGCTTCTGTTCTTCTATTTGTAGAAAAGGGGGGCATCCTTTTTGTTGCCGAATACACTCAATAGAACTGGCTTATATTTTGTTTTTTTGAATAAAGAAACTATCTTTGTATTTAGATATAATAGTATCTGAATAGTGCTATTTTTAAATTAATTGAATATAATTGTATGCCTTTACTTTATAATTTTGATGTAGAGAGACCCGAAGAGTTGCTGGCAATTCTGGCTCAGAATCTGCAGAAACGCAGGCTTGAGAAAGGACTTTCCCGAGAAGCTCTTACCGAACTTAGCGGAGTTCCGACGCCTACTATTGCCAAGTTCGAACAAAAGCATACTATTTCATTGGCATCCTATGTGGCATTAGCAAAAGCACTGGGTTACTCTAAAGCTATCAAGGAACTTTTATCTGAACCGCTGTTTAGTACAATGGAGGAGTTGGAAATGATTAATAAGAATAAAAACAGAAAGAAGGGGCGTAATGAAATCAGTAAATAAACTGATAGTAACCTATCATAGTAGAAGTGTTGGAACTCTCAGTATGACACCTGATAATCGGCTATGCGCATTTCAGTATGATAGAGAGTGGTTGGCTAATGGGTTTTCTATCTCTCCGCTTGACTTGCCTTTAAAACCTGATTTGTTTATTGCTAAACCACAACCTTTTTGGGGAAACTTTGGTATTTTTGAAGACAGTCTCCCTGATGGATATGGGCGTTATTTACTTCATCGTTTACTCAAAAAACAAGGGGTGAATGATAGCGAGCTAACTCCCTTGCAACGGTTGAGTATAGTCGGAACATCAGGGATGGGAGCTCTTTGTTATATACCGGAGACATACATTGGCGAAGAAAAATCTCTTCCGACACTAGATTGCCTTCAGCAAATGGCATTGGACATACTGTCAGAGAAATCGTATGAGGATGAAGAGGTACTTTACTTTAATAGTGGCAACTCAGGTGGATGCCGCCCTAAATGTTTACTTCACGATACAGAAGGAGCTTGGTTGGTGAAGTTCAGGCATACATATGATCCGAAAGATATGGGAGCGATGGAGTATCGTTATAATGAAGTCGCTCGTAAATGTGGCATAACAGTACCGGACTTTAAATTGATGGACGGAAAGTATTTTGCTACCAAACGTTTTGATATTGAAAATGGTATTAGGTATCATATTGCTACGGCAGGGGCACTACTTAATGAATCTATTATGCAACCCAGATTGGATTATAAGACTTTACTGCACTTGGTTGGTTATCTTACCCAAGACCCTAAACAGGTAGATGAAATGTTCCGGCGTATGGTGTTCAATGTCTTAACGGATAATAAAGATGACCATGCCAAAAACTTTAGTTTCATTTATAAAGAGGGGAACTGGGCGTTAGCTCCGGCTTATGACTTGACCCGATGCAATAACGGATATAATGGAGAACATGCTACCTCTGTTAATAATCATGGTAATCCTACTATAGAAGATATGCTGATTGTTGGAGAGAGCATTCGTATTCCTCGGAAAAAGGGAAAAGAGATGATATTGACTATTGCAGAAGGGTGTGCTGAGTTATTATCTAAAAAAGGCATCTGAGAAACAGATGCCTTTTTTAATGAAGTTATTTAGAAATCAATATCGTTCATGCTATTAACCAATAACTGATATTTAATATATCCTCCACTTTTAGAAGAATATTTGGTATAAATAGCGGTGATATTACCTTTGGCACCATCTGCAGGCAGAGGCTGAAGTGCGAAGTTTGAATATCCGCTGACACGCAGGATATAGTTTCCACCTGTAGATGTCGTATTGTCATAAGCAAACCAGGAAGAACCATAATAGCGATTACCTCCATAGCTGTAAGCATAGGTTGGAGTCAATCCTTCTTCTGCATAATATTTGTTTTCATATACAGCGGTGGTTGAACCGTTCGGGTAAGTTGTTTCCAGATATTGAGGATACTTGTCGCCGTCGTATGTGCCTTCTTTGTAAGTCAGTCCTTCGAAACGTACCAAACGTCCTAATGCATCATCATTCAATTCTGTTTTATAATTATTTTCATTGATAACCAATATGTCGTCTTCTGTCAGACTGCCGAGTTCACCTTTGAATACATGTTGATCTACAAATAAGGTATTCTCGAGATTACGGTTTGCATAACCTTTGGAAATGTCTTCTGCTGTCGGCATTCCACCTACACTTAACATATAACGATAGCTACCGATAGCCAGACCTTTGGTTTTAACAAAGAGAGTCTGCCCTACATGAAAATAAACATAGTTGCTAACCATCAATTTCAGTTCAATGGCTGATTTGGATGATTCATCATAGATGTATACTGATTTGTATACATTACCGGCTTGGTCGCTTGAGATGACTTTTCCGCTGATGACATAGTCTTCTGTGATTTCCAGAGTTTTTCCCAGACTGGCTGCACCGTTTCCGTATTCTTTATAGAAAAGTTGCTTAAAGTCCTTGATGGAGATTAGTTTGCTATTTGAGAAGTCTTCTTTTGTCCAGACTTTGGCTGGAGCAGGCTCTTCAAATTCGTTGTAGCAGCTACTGAAACCGAGCACTACTACCGCAAGCATAAATAATTTAAATATTTTGTTCATAACTGTTCTTTTTACTTATGATGTCCTTAGAAACGGAAATAAATGTTCATGTAATAGGTTGTACCGAACATATAGAAATATTTCGAATCAAACGGTTGGTAAGTTTGATAACTTTCATCCTTGTTCTTCAGCAGACGAACTTGTTCATAACCGCCGGTCTTGATATTCTGGTTGTTGAGCAGGTTCTTTACCTCCAGGCTGAAACCAAGAGTATAGGCACGGTTAATGTACCAGTTCTTACCAACACTTGCATTTAAAACGCAAGCAGAGTTGAATTTCTCCTGATTACGTAACGTTGCGATATCTTCTTCAGTCATTCCCGGTGTCAGTACGGCATCTGTACGATAGAGCGGACTCATAGATAAGTACATATTATTATAATAGTTCATATCTAATGACGCAAATATGTTTTTAGGACCACGGTAAGACAAGCCTACGTTCAGTGCTGTTTGCGGAGTGCTTTCTACACGGAAGTTCTTCCAGTATACTTTACCCTGGTTTTTGATTTCTCCACTATTATCCTGAATCTGTACATAATCCGGGTTATTGTCATAAGTGAATTGTCCCCAGCTGATGGCTGCATTCAGAGAAAGTCCTGCATAGATAGGTACAGAAGCTGCTGCTTCAAGTCCGAAGTGACGTTTGTTGATACCGCTCATTGCAAAGTTGGAGAAGGTAGCTTCTACGTCATCATAATAAGAGAGAACTTTGGACTGATCCATAAACTTCGTATAGTATCCGGAGATACGTGCTTTAACATCCCCCCAACGCAAGTTATAAGAGGCGTCTACACCAAATACCTTCTCGCTTGAAATACCCGGAGTCGCAGAGTTGCGGGTACGGGGAGAAACAAATGAAGCTTGGAAGGCAGGAGCATCCTGCATATAGATGATGTTGGCATCAATAGAATGAGCAGCAGAGAACTTATAGCTGAAGTTGGCTTTCAGTTTATAAGTCAGGTAATTCTGCTTCTTAGAGTCTCCTTGAGAATTGTCAAGGAACAACCCTTTTTTCCAAATACCATGACGCCACAGAGTAGTATGTCCGAGTTCTCCACCCAGATTGACTCCAAAGTTGCCGAAGTTTCTGCTATATTGTGCCCAGGCGCGTGCGTTGATAATATTTCCGTAGTAGTCGTAGCTGTATTTATCACCCTTCTTGACAGCTTGGGCATGACCGTACTTATCATAGTACTCCATGTTGTTCTGGTAAAGGATTGGGTTCATACCACCCATGTCACGTTCGGCAAACTTGTCTACGTCTACCCAGTAATCACCACCCAGCAAATCTTTCACTTCGCTATAATATTCTGTGCGATTACGACGCAAGTTCAATCCACCGTTAATTTTAGAATTGTCACGGAAGATATGAGAGAATTGTGTGTAGAGATTCCAGTCTATCTGATCGGCATGGCGTTCTTCAATCATGTTGATGGCACGATGACCGGCTCCATAGGTCGGGTTCTCTTCCTGGCTTTGGTTGATATGATACAAGTTGTCCCAGTTGATGTGGCGGATGTTATTAGTATTTCCTATCCATGCTTCATACAGTTGTGCTCCGACGTAAGTGTTGTTATAGAAACTCGGTAAATAACGGTAATAGTCGGGACGTGGGTCGGGACCACCGTACCAAGTCAGCGCAGAGTAACCGTTCTGTCCGAAACGTACAGAGGTTGCAACGTTTAATTGTGAACGGTCATTGATGTCGAATGTATAATTCAACATCGTAATAGGTTCATGATAGCTGCGCACACGTGCGTTGACACGCTTTCCATTCAGCCAACCCCAGTTTGGATTGTAGTAGTTGTTGCCTACTAAGTCGTAGACTTCCTGAGTAGAAGCTTGTTGTGCACCACGTTCTGTGGGAGCACCCAGGATGCTTAATGCCAAGCGGTGTTGTGAATTGAATTGCTTTTCTACAGCGGCAAAATATCCGAAGGCATTGTAGTACACACCGTTTACATAAGAGTTTCCTCCTTGGCGGGTTGATACGGAGAAGGCATAAGACCAGCCGTTATCCTGTAATCCGGATGCATAGGTCAGCATACCACGGAAGCGGTACATGGAGTTACCGTTAACTACGCTGGCGCGAAGGCCTTTGCGCATCTGTGAAGGACGGGTATTGATATTTGTTGTACCTGCGATACCGCCGATGCCCATATCCCCCATGTTCAGTGCAGATGTGACTTCCTGATTACGAGTCGCATCATTCAAGCCGCTCCACAAAGACCAGGGAGTATATCCTGTCATTGCGTCATTCAGTTGAATACCGTTCATATAAACGTCGGAGTATTGAGAATCATAACCACGTACATTGAAACGCATTTCACTGAATTTGTAGGAAGCAATGTTATTGAATACGTCTTTTGATGCGGACAGAGACGAGGGAAGTGATTGTGCATCCTCCAGCGTTTCTGTGTCAAATTCGGCAAAGATAGCATCGTCCATCGTAGGAGCAACGTTTTCAGGGATCAAAATGACGTTATTGATATCTCTGATCAACTTATCCACACGGACAGCCAGAGTTAAAGGTTCGAACTCTGCAGCTTCGAAAGACAGAGTGTATTCTCCTTTTACCAGGTTTTCGATAACGAAGTTACCCGACGCATCAGTCTTGGTTGTTACATCTCCCGGGGTTAATGTCACTTTTACGCCGTCTATGGCCGCACGTGTCGTACGGGAAACGACTTTACCTTTGACTCCACCATTGTTTTGTGCAAAAACAGTGAATGACATCAAAGATAATACCATGAATAGGATTGTTTTGATTTTCATATAAACTTATTTTTTTATTTACCTATATAGATATATACGGGGAAGTGGTCACTGTAACCTCCCTGGAAGTTATTACCTACGTATGTGCGCAATGGATATCCTTTGTATTGTCCTTCTTTCTGCACCATGTAAAGTTGCTTGAAGATATTTCCATAGAATTTAGATCCGGGAGCTTGCTGCAATTTCAGCTTTCCTGTCGATCCTTTTGCTAAATTCTCGGATACTACAATATTATCAAAGATATTCCAGGCATCTCCGTAGGCTAGTGTTCCGTATCCTGCTTTGAGCATGTCGGCATAAGGAGCGAAGAAGTCGCCTTCCTTCAAATCTTTCAGTTTGAATTTGGCTCCTAACCCTTGTGCTATACTTTTGTCGGTCGGATCATCATTGAAGTCTCCCATCATAACCACTTTCGTGTTAGGATTGGCCTTCATTACAGAGTCTGCAATACTGCGCATCTGTTCGCCTACAGCGATACGTTTAAATTCTGAAGCTTCTTTTCCTCCCAGGCGTGAAGGCCAGTGTGCTACCATAAAGAAGAAGGGTTCGTTTTCAATCGTTCCCCAAAGCGTCAGGATATCACGGGTCTTGAAGTCCGGAAGTGAAGGGATGACTGTTCTTACAGCTTTTTCTCCTTCTATTTTAAACACATCGGGACGATACAGAAAAGCAACGTCTACACCGCGGGCTTCAGGAGAGTCGAAATGTGAAATCCGATAGTTTGCCGGAGCCAGTTTGCGGGTTGCGATAATATCTTCCAGTACACTGCGGTTTTCTACTTCCGATACACCGATAATTACCGGATAATCCTTGTTGATAGCTGCAATATCGAAGAATACACGTTCTGTGTTAGCCAACTTCTTATTGTACTTGGCTGAGTTCCACTTCTTAGGACCTTCGGGAGTAAATTCATCATCGTGAACTTCCGGATCATTGATTGTATCGAAGAAGTTCTCAAGATTGTAAAATACAACCTTATACGGTTTCTGCGCAAAGCTGAACGATATCAGCAGCGCAAAGAGCGCGGTTACTAATAACAGTTTTTTCATAAGCTAGCTTATTAGTTAATCCCCCATTGAGTGGGATTATTTTGTTGTTTTACACTGTTGGATACTTGTGGAAAGAAGGTAAATCCTGTCATCTTTTCGATGTCTGCTACAGAAGTACAGATAGACTTAGGAGGTTCAATGTTTCCATATGATTTGTGATCTACCCAAAATCCGATTGATATCAGTTCACTGTCTGAACAATCTTTGATGTTCTTTCCTGTTTTTCCACTCTTCGTACGCAGAAGTACTTTAAAATAGTTTGTAGGAACCGGAACTGTATTCCTTGCTCCATCTGTAGTAGTGGTTGCACCTGCCCCAAAATATGCGCCGGTAACTACATACAAGGTATCAGAACAGTTATTTGCCCGAACTTTTGTTTCAAGTTTAGCCCACATATCCTGATTCAAACGATTAAGCTGTGGGGTCATATTGGACATATAGAAGGTTTGAGCATTCATTTCGTCTGTTCCTAGGCGATCGGCTGATGGAAGCTGATGACCACGGTCATAAGATCCTCCATAAGATCTTAATGTACAATCAGCCTGATAACTTTGAGGAATGATAGGGTCGAAGGCCCAACGGTCTGTACGTTCTCCTGAACCTTTGAGGTATGCGTTATGTATCGGATAGGCTACCCATAAAGCTGCTTTCTTTGTTTTATCAAAACAAATAGAATAATTACGTATTGTTTTATTATTTAAAAGAGCATAATGAGTTACATACTGATAATTAGCATTTTCCTTGAAATCAGGTACTTCAGCCCACAGTTTGAAAGCTGGCAAGTTCTGCTGTGATTCAGATAATTGTACTAAATCAAAGACTTTCGCCTCTTGGTCTGCAAACTGGAGTGAAACTTTTGCTACACGTTGTTCTTTACCTGTATTGCTATTATAATACACGTATAAAACATTGAGTCCGTCTTTTATTTCTCCGGATTTAGAGGATAAGGTCAGATCATTGCTACTGAAAGAACACCATGTTGTGCCCTCAGTGATTTCTGCATTCCATATTGTCCCAGGAGTACCTGTGATGATTATGGCAGACGATCCGGATGCTGATTTTACAGTGGAGGAAATTTTCCAGTAGGCATCACCTGTTTGTGACGAGCCTCCACCGTTGGAGTCATCGTTGCTACATGCTGTCATTAATAAAATGAGCACTGATAGCAATAATGATGTATAGTATTTGGTAAATGATATCATTTTAAGATATATATTTAGAGACAAGTAACTCTTGGCAAGTATTACCTGCCAAGAGTTTACTAATTTCTATCAGATTTTAATATAATTGGAATCCACACATTACACCTCGAGCTTTGGCTCCATTCCCATCAAAATTAGCATCAGTTGCAATTGTGATTGTTGACTCAGGTGTTAAGTCTGTAAGGTTAAAAGTGTAATAGTCTGAATCAGTAAAGGTTACAATGAATGTTCCAGTTCCTGCTACACCAGTATTTGGCTCTGCTGTAATATTATCATCACCTGACACACTACCACCTCCATTAACTTTTATATAAACAGTCATTGTCTCTTTATTCCATGCGCTAGCATAGAAAGACAATTTTTTGTTGCCACTGATTCCTAAAGCTCCTGTTGTAAATGTTCCACTTTTTTTGCTGGTACCCAATTTCAGTCCTTCAATAGTAGTTTCATTAATAGATAAATCTTGAGAGTAGGCATTTGTTTTATCAGAACCTTGAGCGAATAAGAAGGGTGTCATGGAAGTATAAGTTCCTTTTGTATCACTTCCTCCTTTTGCTGAAACTTTTATAGGCACAGTAACACTATTGCCATTAGTAATGCTGATGGTGAGGTCTTGCTTAACATCATCACTGCTTTCGTTAGCATTTGATGTAACTATTACTTTCCCATTTTCGAGTTTTGCAGATAAAATACCGCTTAATTGGCTTATTGCAAGTGTATTACTGCCTTGATTAACAGTCGTTACTTCAATTGTTTGACTTCCACCTATAGAAGAAAAACTAACAGAAGATGGATCAACCGATACAATCATTGGTTTATTGGAAGCGAATCCGCTCACGTCTTCAAGATTACGAGGTGCCAATTGTCCTGCACTTTGGTAGATGGAAGCAATACCCGTCATTGATGCTGTTGTTGCTGCATATGGCTGATTATCGAACGGAGTTGCGTTCTTGTTTATATTGACAGTGAATGATGTCCCTGCAACATTGAATGTATGATTTTTGCCAGCACCAGCATCTTTCCACACTCCTCCTGTTGCAATATTGACATTTTCAACTGTAACAGGCATACATACAAATGCTGCTAGTTGAGATAAAGTGACTTTTACAGGTGTTACGGCATTGTTTGCAGAAATAACCTCAATATTATCTGCACTGAATCCTTCAACTTGAGGTACATCATAACGTTTATATATTTTGGCTACATCTTTTTGTAATGTTACTTTAATCTCTTGACCTAATGCATACTGAGTTACATCTATTTGGTTGTTATATAAAGAAAGTGCATTACCCGCTGTGGTAGCTCCTTTGGTCATCAGATAAAGAGTACCATAAGAGTAGTTCTTGCCTGCAGGATCACCACAAATAATACCTTGAATTACATAGTTTTCATCTACAGCTGTGGAAGTACTTGTCATTTTTGTTACTAAGTCTGCTATAGAAATAGGAGTTGCAGTAGACTCGGTAGCAACAAATGTTTTAGGCTCACCGTAAATAGTACTAGATGCAGTTGTTGCATAAGCACGGAATGCATATTGATTGTCTTTAGTCAGATTAGTAACAGCTACTGTCCAAGGATTTTCTTTTACCGATGCGGCTGTTTTAGTTGCTTTTGTCCAATCAATATCTGTTACAGTTCCAGTACTGAATTCAATATACTGTACACCAACTTCGGTGGCTTCAGAAATTTCAATATTAGCAACTGAACCACCTAATGTTGCAGTAGTAGCTGTGATGGCTTTTGCATCTGTGGTTGTTACTTTAGGTTCTCCTGCTGTTCCAAAATCAATTTCAGTACCACCAGCACCTGTTGCCAAAGTGATATCATCTAAACGAATAGCTGAAGCATCTAAAGCTGTGAATCTGATATATAGGTTTTCTGGAACTTGTTTTAATGTGAAGTTTGCTGTTGCAAAAACCCAATAAGGATAATCGGCATCGCCATTATTCTTAGTATATGTAATTGGTACCCAAGCCGTACCATCAGCACTTAATGCAACTTCAAATTTGGAAACATCGAAGGTGTTGTCGTATGTTCCGTTATTGTTCACAGAACGGCTGGCTCCAAATGTCAATTGCAGATTCTTTTGTTCGGAAGTAAGCGTGATCGTATTAACATTGAAGTTTGTAGGAGTTTTGCCGAAAAATACAACGTTAGGTCCTGATGCACCTGCATAAGCATCTGTATTTGCTAATCCACTATTACGGACTGAAGCATTTACGCCTGTATAAGTAACGGATTCTGAACCGACCCCTGTTTTATTCCATCCTTCGTATTTATCAACAAAAGGCCAATTCGTTTTATCAAGCTCAATTGTACCAACATTGTCGTTGTAGATTACTACAGATGGCTCTACGCTTCCACTGCTAATCTTAACAGTCTCTGACATCAACACACCCACTTTATTTGAAATCTCAATAACAACGCTGGCTTCATCATTAACGTTTTCCGGAATGCTAACCTGAATAGTAGCAGAACCTTCACCTTCATATTTTGATAGAGTAACCCATGATTTGTCATCCTTTACTGTAGCTTTCCAACTACGGTTGGTTGAAATGTCAAAAGAAGCTTGGCTTCCGTTGGCTGGTTGACCGTCTAAGCCGAAAATCAAGGTTGTAGGCGAAACTTCGAGGTATGGAGCCTCGGTATCATCATTGTCGTCAACGCAACTTACGAAAGCTGTGCTAACCATTACAAGCATAAGCCCGTAGAATAACTTCAGAAAGTTCAAATTTCTCATTTTGTTGCTTTGTTAATTAATTAATAAAATTTTTGTGAATCATTTATCATTTTGTTCTCTCTCGATAATAATAGTTTAGCAAAGTTATTTTTTTCTATGAAACGTACAAAGTTTCTAACGTCTTTTTCATATTACAACTGTGTTAAATTTTAGTGACTTAAGAACCGGCAATGAGGTGATTTTCGACATTGACGAATAGATTGATTCTTTTTATCTTCAATATATAACATTGTGAAAGAATTTAGAGATGTTTGTTACTTTTTTGAAAGATTTGCATTATGCCTTTATTGGACTTGGCCTTGTTGGCAATTGCACTGTTTACGGAGTATTAATAGAAATATTTTTGAATGGACATCATTTATAATTTGATAGATAGAATCTTAATGGTATAAATTTATTTTAATATTTGGATGCTGAAATACCGTATTGGGAATGAATGCGTCTTTTTACTTTCATCTTGATGGTGGAATCTTATTGTATAAACTATTTATTTCTTCTTTTGTGCTTTGATTGCAGAATGTTTTGTGATGGCCTTGTTGCTCTGATCTTCATCCACAATTTTTCCCACCATCCACTTTCAGCTTTACTTAGCATATCAGAGGTTATCGTGATTATCTTTTCTCTTAACTTGTTCTGTTCGGTTGCCATCGCATACTGCCTTTCCAGCACTGAAATTCTACGCTTTTTGTATTGAAGGTCTTTTTCTTGTAGCTCAATGACTTCCATATACAGTTTACACACTTCAGACTGATTGATACAGAGTTGTTCTAGTGTGCGGATATATCCTGTTGTGGGAAGATTCTTGCGCAGGTATATAAATCTCTGAAGGCTCTTTTCGTCTATGATAAGAGTAGTTTCAGTGAAATATGCGGTGATTGCTTCCATTTCTGCCCACAAACAGATGTCTTCTTCTTTGACTCCGTACTTGTGCGCCGCTTCGTCTATGCTAATCCATTTCGGCATAGTGTTTCTTTGTTTATGCGTTTAACAAAAAAGAGCGAATAACTCTTGCCAAGCATGGTGCAACAAGCATCCCTGCATTTTGCTTTCTAGTCGGAGGGTTATGGGGTATGGGGATTATGTAAGGGAACCGACCGGATACAAAAGAGGCATGGATGCTGTTGAACCATTATCTGTACTCGAGGCCTAGCAAACCCTTGCAAAAGACAATGATAACAACAGACATCCACGCCAATCGTTTATATATAACACATCTCTTACTGATATGTTGATATACAGCCATTCACGTGGAGTATCTGTTGTATCATCTCTCTTTGCGTGAAATTGCTAGTTTCGAGTACGAGAGACAATACATTATTAATACTCCTATTTAAAGGAATAAAAACCACTACCCGCTTATTACATCTCGCTGATGTGCAGAAAGTGTACAGCAAAGATATATGTTTTTTCGG
Organism: Bacteroides sp. AM23-12; assembly: GCF_003434395.1. Classification (NCBI taxonomy): domain Bacteria; kingdom Pseudomonadati; phylum Bacteroidota; class Bacteroidia; order Bacteroidales; family Bacteroidaceae; genus Bacteroides; species Bacteroides sp. AM23-12. The sequence goes on along the minus strand of NZ_QTLF01000008.1, from coordinate 93,522 downwards.
AATAAAGTGGGAGAATGGGAATAAATAAAAGAAGTCTGGTATTTAGAATGTTTTTTTGTGTTTAGGCGATGTTATTTCAAGGTGTTGTTTGCCATTAATATCACTTAGCACATTTATCTCCTTCGTAAAGCAACGCTTTGTATCTTCAAAAGCTATGCTTTATGGTTGCTAAAGCATTGCTTTAAATAACCATACAGCAGATGTTACGAGTGTCGCCTTCACCTTCACTTTTTCCTCTCAACCTTTTATTTATCAGTGATCTCGGGTGAAGGGACGGCTATTCACCTAGTGAGTGGAGAAAACATTGTAAGTGTTTGAAATAAACTATCAATGGTTTGAAACAAACATTGGGAAGAAAAAAATAATCTATTAGCATCTTTTTATTAGGTTATAGCTAATACGAATATCATTATAGCAAAAACAAATTAGCTTATAGCAAAGTGAACGATGTCTTTATGATTACATATGAAAATTGGGTGAAGGATCGGTGAAGGGCGATATGCTTCACCCGTTATCACTTATGAATAAAAGGTTTCGAAGAAAAGGTGAAGGCTACCCTTCTATTTGAAAATTTATAGTATGGCGTATAAAAGCATCTGGCTTTGATGGGAAGGGGGCGTTTCAGCGCAAGAATTTCTGACATTATACAACTCATACCTCATACAAGTTACTTGGTATATGGTTGATGCAAGCTCAAGAGAAGGGAAATCAAGGTGATGCCTGCATGGAAGTGGATGTGCAATAAAATGAAAAACGATTCTCTGATATATCAGGAATTACTTGATATTAATGGCAAATAAAATATGGGTTCTAAATATAATACCTTTTAGTGTACAACTTAATCTCTTTTAGTGAATGAATTAATTCGTCTGCCTATAGGCAAAGTTGCGTTTGCCTATAGGCAACCTTTCGTCCGGCTATAGGCGGACGAAAAGATGCCTATAGCCGGACGAATTAATTTATGAATGTGGTGACGTTATTTTCTACAGAGAAAACCTTTATTCAATTATGCCGTTGTTCTTAAGATTTTGAAAATGTATTTATAATGTGCAGCCAAGAAAGAGCTCTGCCATTTTATGGCGTAGAAATCAGTTTCTCTTTTCGTATAATCTTTTTTATCTCTTCTTTTACGATTCTTAACTCCGAAGATTTCGTAACCATAAAGAAACCATCTACTTTTACCCCGTATTTGTAAGAAATTGAAAGAAACTTCGTCTAATAAACTAAAAACTAAAACGATTCCAAACATGAAACACAGATTGTTGCTACTATTACTATTCGTGTTCACCGCAGTGATGACAGGTTGGGCACAAAACTCCGCTACGCCGTCCTATACTGTCAAAGGGGTACTTTTGGATTCACTGACTCAGGATGGAGAACCATACGCTACTATTAAGATTACTAAAAAAGGAGCACCGGACAAGGCTGTCAAGATGGCGGTGACGGGTGCCAATGGTAGGTTTCAGGAGAAACTGAATGTAGGTGCGGGAGATTACGTCATTACTATTTCTTCGATAGGCAAGGCGCCCGTCACGAAAGAGTTCACTTTGAAACCATCGGTTAGAGTCATTGATTTGGGGACAATGCTCTCCGCTGAGGCTAATAATGAATTGAAAGGAGTGGAAGTCGTGGCGCAAAAGCCTTTGGTCAAGGTGGATGTAGACAAGATTGAGTATAATATTGAGGATGACCCCGACTCGAAATCGAACAGTATATTGGAGATGCTTCGAAAAGTGCCTTTAGTGACAGTGGACGGAGAAGACAACATACAGGTGAATGGTAGCAGCAGCTTTAAAATACACGTCAACGGGAAGCCCAACAATATGATGAGCAACAACCCGAAAGAGGTGTTGAAGAGTATGCCCGCCAATTCCATTAAATATATCGAGGTGATAACATCGCCCGGAGCTAAATATGACGCTGAAGGAGTGGGAGGTATTTTGAATATCGTAACAGTAGGCGGTGGATTCGAAGGATATACGGCAACATTCCGGGCAAATGCCAGCAACTACGGTGCCGGTGCCGGCGGCTACGCAATGGTGAAGCAGGGGAAAATGACTGTCTCTGCCAATTACAACTTTAATTACAATGACCGGCCCCGTGGATATTCGGACAGCTACCGTGAGAACTATGAGTCGGATACGGAAAAATATCTTGAATCAAATAGCAGTTCCAAGTCGAAAGGCAACTTCCAGTATGGAAACCTGGAAGGCAGTTATGAGATCGACACCTTAAGGCTGCTGACGGTGGCTTTTGGAATGTATGGCAGCAATAGTAAAAATTATGGCGATGGATTTACCACCATGTATGGTGCTAACCATGAGGACATAGCCTACAGCTACCGGACCGGCAATCATGGAGATGGCTCCTGGTATTCCATCAATGGAAACATCGACTATCAGCGCACGTCCAGAAAGAACAAGCAGCGGATGATCACCTTCTCCTATAAGATCAATACGCAGCCTCAGACAAGCAAATCTAATACTGGCTATGAAGATATTCACGCCAAAGAAGAGGAGGTGGACGACCTTGTGAAACGGTTGCTGTTGAAAAACAGCCAGTCGGATGGCAAAACGAATACCATGGAACAGACCTTCCAAGTGGACTATACGACTCCGATAGGCGAGTTGCATACCGTGGAGGCAGGTGCGAAATATATCTTCCGCCGCAATACCAGTGACAACAAACTATATGAAGCAGCCGGAGGAAGTGACGATTATTTATATAACGAAGACCGCAGTAGCGACTATCGTCATTTGAATCATATTTTAGCCGCTTATCTCGGATATACATTGAAATATAAGGATTTCACCTTCAAGCCGGGAGTGCGCTATGAACAGACTGTGCAGCGGGTGAAATATATCGTTGGACCGGGTGAGAATTTTCACACGAACTTCAGCGATCTGGTGCCATCCGTTTCTCTTGGCATGAAGCTCGGCAAGACTCAAAACATGCGTGTCGGTTATAATATGCGTATCTGGCGTCCGGGCATCTGGAATCTGAATCCTTATTTTAATAATCTGAATCCGATGTTTATCACCCAAGGTAACTCGAACCTGAAAAGTGAAAAAAGCCATGCGTTCGACTTGTCTTATAGCAATTTTAGTGCGAAGTTCAATATCAATGTGTCGCTGCGCCATTCTTTCAACAATAACAGTATTGAGAATATAAGCCGGTTGATTACGGCGCCCGAAGGGGAGATGTTTGATAATGATCCTACACACATAGCACCGGAAGGAGCTTTGTACAGCACTTATGCCAATATAGGAAAGAGCCGGAACACAGGAATGAGCTTGTATCTGAACTGGAACGCGTCTCCTAAAACGCGCCTGTACGTCAATGGCCGTGGAAACTACAGCGACTTGAAAAGTGAAGCGCAGGGATTGCACAATTATGGATGGAACGGTTCTTTCTATGGTGGCGTCCAGCATACTCTTCCGTTGAAAATACGGTTAAGTCTGAATGGTGGTGGTAGTACTCCTTATATTAATCTACAGGGAAAAGGTTCCGGCTATTATTATTATAGTTTGGGTGCGAGCCGTTCTTTCCTGAAAGATGAGCGTTTGAGCCTGAATGTGTATTGCAGTAATATATTTGAGAAATACAGAAGCTATAACAATCATACGGAAGGCGTAAACTTCCTGTCGAAGAGCAGCAGTAAGTGGCCGAGTCGTAGCTTTGGAGTCAGCATCAGCTACCGGATTGGTGAACTGAAAGCTAGTGTGAAGAAAGCTGCCCGAAGCATCAATAATGACGATGTGAAAGGTGGTGGCGGCGAAGGTGGGAATACAGGTGGAGGAGGTGGTCAGTAGACCACTTCCACGCACGCTGTGATTTCTTTATTTCTGCCTTACATCCTGCTTATTGGTATTGAAACCTAACTTGGTAAGTCCTGCCTGTACATCGGGATGACTCATGAAGAGTTTCCATAACAGCCCTGTCCGGTAATTCTCGATCATGACTGCAATTGGTCCCTGGTCGATGGCAAGGTAACGTTGCGGATACCAGTTGTCTGTTTCGCTGAAAGCATCGTAGAATCCGAAAGGACCGAAGACTTTGTCCCCCATATTATACAGGTGGCGCATCACTTGCATCGAATATTCCGGTGTATAGACGATGGATGAAAGGGCGGCGGTGGGAGAGATAACCCCTTTGTCATCTTGTTCATTCGGTGAATGAGCAGCGTATCCATCGACGGAATAGCTGGCAGTCAGTCCCCAGCAGTCCGGTCCGAAACCTTTGTAGTGTTTGGGGTTGCGGATGCAGTAAGCACGGTTCACTAATGTCAGATTGCGCATTTCGTGGAAGTAGCTGGGACAGTATTCGTCTTTCAGACCGACGGGGTCGAGTCCGAGGAAGGAGTATTGTGCCCAGAAAAGCGGTCCGGCTTCCGTGCCCTGATAGCGGAGATGCAGTTCGATGCCTTCCACTTTATGCGGGGAGACGATAGCTCCGTTCTGCGCCCAGCCATCGTGATAGACGGCTGCCGGTACTCCGTGGGTAGGAGAGGCTGCGGCGAGGATATACATAATCATACATTCGTTGTACCCATGTATGGGGAAGTCCATTTCCCAGCCATAGGTGGGGCTCCAGTGCCAGTATAGCACATTTTGGTCACCGTTGCGATACCAGTTCCAGTCAACGTCTTTCCATATTTGGTCAATGCGTGCTGCCAGTGCTTTTTCTTTCTCATTACCGTTGATGTAATACTGGTGTACGGCGAGCAGTCCTTGCATCAGGAAGGCAGTTTCTACCAAGTCACCTCCGTTATCCTTCTGTCCGAAAGGTTTCACCTTTCCTGTATCGCCATACCACCAGTGCGGATATGCTCCGTGAAAACGGTCCGCTTTTTCGAGGAAGGAGACGATGCGCTCCATTCGTGCCAGACCTTCTTCGCGGGTGACGTAACCCCGGTCTATTCCGGCAAGGATAGCCATGATGCCGAAGCCGCTGCCGCCGGAAGTGACTACGTTGGCATCATTCTGCGGATATACCCCGTCTACATGATACCGTTCGGGGGCAAGTCCGCTGTTGGGCTCGGCACCTTCCCAAAAGTAGAGAAAGGTGCGGCGCTGAACGGTGTCCATCAAGGCGTCGTCCGTGAGCTCAGAACTGGCGGTGGCTGGTCCGCCGGTCTTGTTTTTGCAGGCTCCCGCTGTCAGTATCAGGCAGAGGAGCGAAATATAGAGAGATAGTTTTTTCATTGATTGTGGATTTAAATGAGAGAATAAAATTTAGGCACGGATTACACGGATTTCACGGTTTTAAGAGATTTCGCAGTTAAAGACCGTGTGAATCCGTGTAATCCATGCCTATTGTACGATTTTTATTTTAGCGTGAATCGTGCGGATTTCACGTCCCGGCTGTTTGTCCCGATCATTACTTCAAATTCACCCGGTTCTGCTACTAGTTGCAGGTCGTAGTTGTAATATCTCAGCATTTCCGGTGCAATCTTGAACCGTACAATTTCCGACTGTCCCGGTTCAAGGAATATCTTCTGGAAGCCTTTCAGCTCTTTCACCGGACGGGTAGTGCTGCCGACGAGGTCACGGATATAGAGTTGTACTACTTCCGATCCCGGCCATGTGCCAGTATTGGTGACCATTACTGCTGCCGTCAGTTCTCCCGTCATGTCGATGGTAGAACGGCTCAGGTCGATATCACCGTAAGAGAAGGTAGTATAAGACAGTCCGTATCCGAACGGGTAAAGCGGCTCATTGTCCACATCCAGATAATTGCTGCGGAACTTTTCGAACCACTTGCCTTGTGCTAGCGGGCGTCCCGTATTCTTATGTGCATAATACAGTGGAATCTGACCGACATTCTTCGGGAAACTCATTGTCAGTTTTCCACCCGGATTGACATATCCGAAGAGTGCGTCGCCGATGGCATAAGCAGCTTCGCTGCCTCCGAACCATACGTTCAGAATGGCGGGTACGTGTTCCTGCTCCCAAGTCAGCGTCAGCGGGCGACCTGTGAATAATACCAGTACGACAGGTTTTCCGGTTTTAAGCAACTCCTTCAGCAGGTTTTGCTGTACATCCGGAATGTTCAGGTCTGTACGGCTGCTGCTTTCTCCGCTCATCTCGGAAGATTCTCCGAGAGCCGCAATGATGATATCCGACTGGTTGGCTACCGTCAATGCTTCGTTCAACAATTGCTCGTCTGTCCGGTTGTCACGGTTCAGCGAACGTCCGAACATCGTGGCGCGTTCTTCGTAAGAGGCGTCGCTGATCAGATTGCTCCCTTTGGCATATAGGATGTTTGCTTTTCCGGCAGTCATCTCTTTCAGTCCTTCTACCAGTGACGGACATCGGTCGAGTACGGCAGCTACGCTCCATGTACCCGGCATGTTTGTCCGGCTGTCGGCTAACGGACCTATCACGGCGATGTTACCTTTCGGGTTAAAAGGAAGAAGAGGTTCGGAAGGAGTTCCCGGACGCAGGGTCACGTTGTCATTCTTTAAAAGAACAAAGCTTTCTGCGGCAATTCTGCGGGCAGCGTCTCGGTGCGCTTTCGTAAAGATATCACGTGCCGGACGTTTTAAGTCGCAGTACTTGTAGGGATTGTCAAACAATCCCAGTTTATATTTTGCTTCCAGGATACGGCGGCAGGCAGTATTCAGTGTTTCCATAGAAACTTTGCCTTCCTGAATGGATTTCTTGAGTGTGCTGACAAAGCCTTCGCTCACCATATCCATGTCTACTCCGGCATTGATGGCACGTGCGGAAACCGTTTGCAGGTCGCCGATACCGTGGTCGATCATTTCGGAGATTCCGGTATAGTCGGTTACCACAAATCCGTTGAACCCCCACTGACCACGCAGTACATCCGTCATCAGCCACTTGTTGGCGGTAGCGGGCACACCATCTACTTCGTTGAACGAAGCCATTACACTACCTACACCGGCTTCTACAGCCGCTTCGTAAGGCAGCATATATTCATTGAACATCCGCTGGCGGCTCATGTCTACCGTATTGTAGTCACGTCCGCCTTCTCCTGCGCCATACAGTGCAAAGTGTTTTACGCATGCCATAATTTCGTCATTCCGTTGCATGTTCTTTCCCTGATAACCGAGTACCATCGCTTCGGCAATCATGGCTCCAAGGAAGGGATCTTCACCGCTGCCTTCGGAAACACGTCCCCAACGAGGGTCGCGTGAGATGTCCACCATCGGGCTGAATGTCCATGAGATACCGTCGGCACTGGCTTCTATGGCTGCGATACGTGCCGATTCTTCTATGGCGGTCATATCCCAGGTGCAGGATAATCCCAGCGGGATAGGGAACATGGTTTCGTATCCGTGAATGACATCCATACCGAATAGCAAGGGGATGCCCAGACGGGATTGTTCTACCGCCTGTTTCTGCACATCGCGTATTTTTTCTACTCCTTTCAGATTGAACAAGCCTCCTACTTCGCCCCGTTTGATTTTGGCGGCGATGTCGCTGCTTTTGGCTTGTCCCGTAGTGATTTCTCCGGTGACAGGTAGGTTCAACTGACCTATCTTTTCTTCCACCGTCATCTTTTTCATCAATGCGTCGATGAAGCGGTCCATGTCTTGTGGCGACTTCTGCGCTGCCGCACTCAGGAAGCCGGCAGCGAGCAGCAGAAGTGAAAAAAATATTTTCTTATTTATCATATCGTTCTATCAGTTTGATTTGAATATTAATTAATAATCCGGATTCTGTACCAGTACTCCTTTGGACTTGTCAATTTCTGACTGAGGCAAAGGCAATAATGCGTTCTTATCCTGGTAGTTTACTTTCCCGGCAGCGTGCAATACTTCCGAGGCGATCCCCCAACGTACAAGATCGTAGAAACGGTCGGGCTCCAGCCCGAGTTCCACGCGGCGTTCGTGGCGGATGGCTTCCCGCAATTCTCCCTGATCGTTGGTCGTTATTTTGGGCAGTATATTCGTATTGGTGCCTCTGGCACGTGCACGTACCATTTCCAGATAATCCACCGCTTCTCCGGGGATATTCTTTTCGTTGGCAGCTTCGGCAGCCATCAATACTACATCCGAATACCGGATCAGGCGGATATTCACCCAAAAGCCTTTGTTGGTGTATTCCTTACGCAGTGCGGGGTCGGTATAAGCTTTTTTGTTGAAGTAAGCTCCCATAGCCGGAGAGACGGGGGATTCACCATAAGGTTCGTTGGTGTTTTCCGGGGTGATCGGTTCATCGTCCGTTTTGCGGAAGTAGAGCAGGGTGGCGTTTTTACGCGGGTCACCTGTCTCGTAGGCGTCTGCCATCAACTGGGTTGCCATGTGCCATCCCCAGCCTAAGTCCCACTGACCGGCTCCGCGAACGCCTTGCACTTCGCAGAATTGGCTGCCGATAACGTCACTCTGTGGAAGGGCGGCAGTGGCGGTACATTGCAGTTCGAATATAGAACCGCCGCTGTTCTCTCCGTCGTCGGTGAATATTTCGTTATACGGAGTTTTCAGATTATATAAACCTTTGTTGATAACGTCTGTAGAGGCTTTGTACATGTTGTCCCAGTCACTGCGCATCATATAGGTGCGGGCATGAAGTGAACGGGCAGCTCCCCAAGTCAGGCGTCCGGTATATTCGGTGCTCCATGTTTCGGGCAATGACTCTTCCGCAGTTTTCAGGTCGGTATCGATCTGCTCGTAGATTTTATCGGCGGTAGTCTTCGGGATGTTGGCTTCCGAGGCATCGTTGATCTTGTAAGTCACCAAAGGTACTTCGCCAAAAGCTCTCACTAGATTGAAGTAACAATAAGCACGGAAGAAAGAAGCTTCCCCTTTGTTGATGATATCTTCGGTTTCTGTTTGTCCGGCAGTCTCTTTCTCGGCAATGGCGTCGAGGATATCATTACACTGGTAGATGATGGCGTAATTCTTTCCCCAGTATGAACCTAGCAAACCGTTGGTCGGGGTGTATAAGAAGTCATCGTACATTTCGGCTACATCCGATCCGTCACTCGGGATACTTCCTTTCTCGGAGTCTTCGGAGCGTAGATAATGGATAGCAATGGCGGGAGTACCGGCGGTGATGTCGAAACTACGCATCATGGTATAGACATTGTAGATTTTACCGTTGACCAGCGCATTGGGATTATCGTCTTCGGTGAATTGTCCCTGCGGACTCCGGTCCAGAAAGTCGCTGCAACTGCTTATCAGCAGAGTGGAGGCGGCAATAAAGGTGGAAAAAAGATATTTATTTAGTTTCATACAATTATAGATTTGATTCATTAAAGTTATATTGCGCATGGAAACCTGGCTGTGGCACCTTGTCACCCGCATGGAAACTTGGGTGTGGTACCTTGCCACGCCACTAGAAGGTCAGGTTGATGCCGAAGGTGTAGACAGCAGGTACGGGGTAGCTGCCGTCGTCTACTCCGAAGGTGGTGGCGCTACCTCCCAGTTCCGGTGTGTAGCCGGTGTTGTGCTTCCATGTCTTCAGGTTCTGTATGTTGACATAGACTTTCAGTGCCTGCAAGCGTATTTTAGCAAGGAGGGCCTTGTCGAACGAGTAAGCAAGTTGCACGTTACGGATACGGAAGAAGCTGCCGTCTTCGATATAATACTCCGAATTCAGGTTGTTGATAGAATGTTTGGAGTTCAGCAACGGCTGGCTGTTGGAGGTACCTTCTCCGTGCCAGCGGTCCATGCGCTGTGACAGATAGTTGAACTGTGCAAAGTTATAATTGTCCCAGGTACGGAAAATTTCGTTACCGTGCTGTCCCATCATATCGATGCCCAATGACCAGTTCTTGTAGTTTACTCCGAGAGAAAGACCATAGGTGAAATCCGGTGTCGGGTTACCTATCATTGTACGGTCTTCCGGGGTAATCTTACCGTCTCTGTTCACGTCGGCGAATTTCAGGTCACCGGGAGTGACTGTGGCAAGGGTATTTTCGGGTGATGCATCGATGTCGGCTTGCGACTGGTATACGCCTGCCACCTTGTAACCGTAGAAGAAACCGATAGGATAGCCCGCCATCGTGTAACTCTGCTGTTTGTCTCCGGCGATAATGGAGTATCCGTCCTGAACGAGGCTCTTCACCTTATTCTTGATGGTGGTCAGGTTGGCGCTGACAGAGTATCCCCAGTCACCGATCTGGTCACGCCAGCTGGCTGCCATTTCAACACCCATGTTTTCGATTTCTCCCAAGTTGCCGATGCCGGGTACTGTTCCGGAGATACCGGGCACTTCGGCAAGCAAGTCTTTGGTCCTTTTCTTATAATATACTCCTTCGAAGTGCAGACGGTTGCGCAGCACGTTCGTTTCGAAACCTGCTTCCCAAGCTTCTACTTTTTCCCAACGCAGATTGGGATTGGGCAGATAGGAGAGCTGGTAACCGGGATAGATAATGGACGGCTTGCCGAAAACAGCCGAGTAAGCATTTGACAACAGCGGTTCGGCGGGATAGGCCCTGTCCAGATTCTGATTGCCTAATGTACCGTAAGATGCTTTGATTTTCAACATATCGAGCCATTTGATATCCTTCATGAACTCTTCTTCGGTCATCAACCAACCGCCGCCTAGTGAGAAGAAGTTCTGCCACTCATTGCCGGTGTATGAGAAGGCGGAAGAACCATCGCGACGGAACGAACCGTTGAACAGGTATTTTCCTTTGTAGTTGTAGATCACACGTGCCAGCATGGATACCGTAGTCCGTTCCCATTGGGTACTTCCGTTGGTAGCTGTTGCGGCATCACCGATGCTGACAAACCATTTGTCCGGATCGTCAGGAATCACCAGACCGACACCTTGCTTGCGTGCTCCGTCCAGTCGGCTCAGTGAATTGTAATACGTCGTAAAGCCGGCTGTAGCGGTCAGGTTATGATTGCCGTGATCAAAACTATTGGTGTAAGTCAATAGATAGTCACTCTGCACTTTCGTTTCATTTTCCTTGAACTGGCTGACTTCTGTCTTGCCGGTTCCCAATGTAACTACATCTCCTGCGGCAGTATCGTCATACACCTTCATGACAGGCAAATATGTCCGTCCGTTGTTGGAAGCATAGTCCATGGAGAACATCGCTTTGAAGTTGAAATGTTTCAGGAAGTCCACTTCGCCATAGATATTACCCGATGCCCGGTAGTTTTCGGCTTTGGTCGTATTGGCTTTCAGATCGACGTCTACCATCGGATTGTTGATCTGTGCTTTTTGAAATTCGGGCAGAACACTGTATAAGCCATATTCCTTATTATATACCGGTGCGATAGGGGCAGCACGAAGAGCGCCGAGCACCTGTTTGGAGTCTGCCGGAAGCGTGCGTGCTCCGTTGAACTGGAAACCGACTTTCAGAAAGTCCGTGATCTTATAGTCATTACTTGCATTGATGGTCACTTTACTGAACTTCTCATGCTTGATGTTTCCCTGTTCGTGAGAGTAACCTACGCCCAGATAGAAACTGTGTTTCGGCGAAGCTCCGGTAATACTGATATTATTGTTGGTGATGAATGCAGTCTGGAAAATCTCATCCTGCCAGTTGGTGTTCGCGTTCCAGCCGCTGAAGTCGAACGGAGTGTCCTTCTGATTGGCAAGCTGTTCGCTGTATAGCTCCTGAAATTGCGGACCGTTGACCAAATCAACCTTATCTACTACTTTCTTGAAACCGAAAGAGGTATTAATGTTAACCAGTGTCTGTCCTTCTTTGGCTTTCTTGGTGGTGATGATGATGACACCATTCGCACCGCGAACACCGAAGATAGCCAGTGATGACGGGTCTTTCAGGATCTCCATAGATTCGATGTCCTCCGGATTAAGGAAGTTGATATTGTCATTGAATAGTCCGTCTACCACGTACAACGGTTTGTAGCCATTGATGGAGTTTGTACCACGGATACGGATTTCGGGGTCGGCACCGGCACGTCCGGAGTTTACGATTTGTACACCTGCCACTTTTCCTTGTAAGGAAGATAATGGGTTCGTTGCAGGTTTGTTGGCAATTTCTTCTCCTTTGACGTTGGTAATAGAACCTGTCAAGTCTCTTTTCTTCGCGCTACCGTATCCGATAACGACTGTCTCGGCTAGTACCTGCGAATCTTCTTTCAGGGTGACGTTGATCACATTCTGTGCTCCTACCTTGACACTCTGTGTAGTCATTCCTACATAGGAGAATACCAGTACGTCTTCTGGGGTGACAGAGATTGAATACTTACCGTCCATATCGGTGATGGTTCCGGTGGAAGTTCCTTGTACGAGCACCGATGCACCGATCAGCGGTTCATTGGCGGCATCTGTTACCGTACCGGTCACTGTCTTTGTTTGTGCAAAGGCGGATACGGAGGTCAGCAACAAGCAAGTGAGCGCCACTATGCTCTTAAACCTGATGGTTTTCTTCTGAAGATCTTGTAAAAGTCTAGTCCTCATTGCATTAAATTTTTCCATTCGTTACTATTTAGGTTGAAGTTTATTCTGCCGTCTTCCGGCGAAAGTAACAAAGTGAACAAATGAAAGGCAAAAAAGATTAGGGAAAGAGAGAGAAAGGGCAATTTTAACATTGTAATTATGATGTGTGAAAAAATTATTTGTCTTTTTGTTGCTTGTTTGTTTTATTCTATTTACATTTGTAAAACGAAACGAACTATGAAGCTACTTCTTTCTTATATTATAGGGTTGTTCCTGATTTTGTCTCTCTCTGCTTGTCATGATGGAGGTAATGCAACTACTCTTTTACATCAGGCAGACTCACTGATGCAAGAGTTCCCCGATAGTGCCCTGTCTCTCCTCGAATCCATTTCTCATCCTGAAAAGTTATCCGGCTCTGAAAGAGCTGATTATGCTATATTTTTGACACGGGCAAGGACTAAGTTGTATGTTCATGAGTCAAGTGATTCATTGATTCGGTTTGCAGTAGATTATTATAAAAGAAGTTGGAATAATGAGCGTAAGATGCAAGCCTATTATTATCGGGGTTGTGTGTATCGAGACATGCGGTGTATGGATTTGGCGGTAAAAGATTTCTTGCAAGCATTAAAGGTAATTCCTAAAGAGAGCGAGTATCTTTATTTGGGGGCCATTTATGAGAATCTGGCGGGATGTTATGCGGAACAAAATCTTTATAAGGATGCTATGCACGCCCATCATAAAGCGCATGAAATTTATATTAAGCAAAAGAAAGATGATGGTCTATTTTATGCTGTTAGAGGGATAGGGTATGTTTTTATGCTTCAACATCAATTGGATAGTGCTTTGGTCTATTATCAAAAAGCATTGGATGTTGCAGAGAATATAGGGGAAGATTATTATAAATCTATAATATTGAGTGAATTGGGAATTTTGCATAATGAAAAAGGGGAATTTCAAAAGGCTAACCAATATCTTTCTGCATCTATATCTTCTGCACCAACTGGTACTAATTTATTTTCTGAATATCTTCGAAAAGGTTGTATCTTACGTAATATCCATCAAATGGACTCTGCACGGTATTATTTGAATTTGAGTAAATCTTCTCCTTATATATTTAACCGTGGAGGAAGTTATGGAGAATTATATAAATTGGAGAAAGAAGAGAAAAATTATCCAGCAGCTATAGCGGCAGCTGATTCTTTTATTTATTATCTAGATTCAATTTATGATACAACAAAGGCAGCTGAGATAACTCGTTTGGCTGATCAATATGAAATCGAATTTTATCAGCAAAAAATTGCGGGAAGATATAAAATTGAGGTCTTATCACTTTTGCTGTTATTTATTATTGGAGGAGCGATTTCTCTTTGGATTGATAAACGTCGAAAAAAGAAGTATCTTGAGTTACAAAATCAATTAATGAAGAGTCGTACAGATATTCTATCTGGGGACTTTGAGGATCAGGGTAATGCTGAATCTGATTTTATGAGGATGTTGGAGCCGAGTTTAGAACTTTGTCTTCAGTTGTTTCGAAGGACAGAAACCCATGAGAAACTTCTTTCTTTGGAGAAAAAGATGGGCGTTGCTACCTCTTTGAGTATTCATGAAGGACAGATGATTTGTGAAAGCATTTATGAAACTTTTGGCGACATTATGCTTAAATTGAAAATTCAATATGCTGATTTAACTAAAGAAGACTTGCTCCATTGCGTATTTCTCTTATTGGGTTGCTCCAAAGAAACAATCTTATTATGTACACGTGCTTCTGAAGGAGCATTTAAAAGTCGGAAAAGTCGCATGAAGATTAAGTTAGGAGAAGAATTCTTTGAATGGATGACTATACGCCAATATCTTGTCTCATAGGTGTTTATGTTGGATTGTGACATTCCTGTAACTTTTCTGTAACTTGCAGTCGAGATCCATAGTTATCTTGTAACTTTATTGTGACCAGGCATCTGAATTTATTTAAATCTTATCCCTTACATTTGTATCATAACCAATAAAAATAAGTATTATGAAAGCAAAACTATTATTATTACTTTGTTGCTTATTTGCGATTGAAGGATGGGCAAATTCAAATGATATTCATTTACTAAAAGATAGCCGCTCTAATCCTATGGGAATACCTATTCAACCTACTTATGAGAAATGTGCTATTCTCTCTAATATTCTTAATGTAAGCTTCGGTAGAGCAAAAGATTATGCTATCATTACTGTAACGAATAAAGCTACAGGTGAAATTGTACATTCCAAAACTTATCACAACACTAGCATTGTCATGATTGATATGTCTTCTTGTGAAAAAGGAGAATATACTATTCATATAATTTTGAATGATTGTTTGTTGGAAGGTACATTTACTGTACAGTGAAACTGAACTGAATAAGGTAATGGATAAATGTACTTTTAGTCTTAGTGACAAGAAGTAACTTTTTGTGTTCCTTTTCTGTATAGTCGATATTTCTAATTGTAAAATATTAAGTTAGAGGAAGGAGGTAATTTCCTTTGGGATCTGTTATTTATTATTGTTGTAACGTATTTATCAACCTTTAAATTCAATCGGTTATGAAAGCAATTTTTTTTATGTTTTTATTATGTTGTATTTGCTGCTTATCATGTTCGGATGAGCAAAATACTCTTTCAGAAGAACAGAATGTTATTGAGAATAAGACTTTTGAAAAAGTGAGTAGTTTAGAATTGAAACAACAACTACTGGATTACTTGAATAATTCGGTAAAAACAAGAACTACTTTTAATAATGCTGAAATGAATTACGATTTAGGTATGCAAGAAATTTTGCGTCCACAAATCCAAACCTTTGGGGAGGAAATGATAGTTGTACGAAGTAAAATGGATGCTAATAATATAATGGCATTTTATAAAGAGAATGGTGTTATTGAAAACTGTCTTATAATTGAATGTGCACAAAATGCTGAAGATGCACTTGAAGAAACTATGTTCACATGTTATGATAGTAACAATATTCCTATTTTTAAAGCAATGGTTAATAAAAGAAATAATACATGTAATGTTCTTGAAATATATGATGGACTTGACGATCTGACAGCCCGTGGTGGAAATTGGGGGTGCAATGTATCTCTTGGCTTGGCTGGTGCTTTATGGTCAACCGCTTTTGGAATGGTTACGGCTGGTGCGGGATTTGTTGTGGCGGTTGGTTGGTGTGTGTTACAAACTTGGCTATGTAGCTCCCGTGTAGTCTCTCGCCCTCCAACGGAAATACAAATAGATACAATAGAATTTAAGCCGATGGAAAGAGATGATGATAGTATAGCGAGAGACACAATAGGTAAACTATTGCCCCTGCGTTGATAATTATTTAATATGTACAGTAAATGAGAAATAATATCAAATTAGCATTGTTTTATATTTTAATATTAGGTCTGTTCTCCATTCTTTTATGTACAGAAAATAGTATTTGGTTTTCTGCTTCTATTGCAATGATTTGTACATCAACGGGAGTTTGCATAGGACAACTTATTAAGAAAAGAAAACGATTTCATGCTAGTACTGACAAATTATGGGTTCTATCAGGACTGTTTTTATTATCTATCATAATTTCATTATGCATTTATTTCTTTTTTGATAATAACCCCAATAAAGTGACATATATTTTACTGATGAATCTAGTTCTAGCTTTAGGTTCTATATTGTATATCTATATCACTAGAGAAAAAATATAAAATAATTAGTCGTATGAATTGATAATTAGAATATTTCAATTCATACGACTTTTCAAATATAGTATTATGAGAAAACTTATTTTATTTTTCCTATTTGTGTTTTCTGTTACAGTAGGATTTGCACAGAGTTTTTCCGGAGATAAACTGTTTATTTCGGTAGATGGTGGAAAAGGTGTATTGTTCGGTAAGTCAAACTTGTCACCTTTTGGTGTTAATTATCGTGGGGAATATAATGGAGGCTTGACGTGTAATGTGAAGACACTCTATCGAATTGATAAATTTTGGGTTGCCGGATTAAAGTTTAATCTCTCCGGTACTTCTGCCAATTATACACTTGATGATGAAACGAATGTAGCTGACAATGTAGAACTTTGGTATTTAGGACCGCAACTTGGATTCAAAATTCCAATAACCGAAAGAACTTTAATTAGTTGCGTATTGGGAGCCGGATATCTACATTATCGGGATGAAGGTCGAAGTAATAGTGAATTTAAATGTACTTCCGGTGCATTGGCCGGGAATATGGACTTTCTGGTAGAATATAAATTGACAGACCACCTTGCGGTAAACGGAGGCTTTTCTGTTTTAAGTGGAGACTTTAAGAAGATTGAAATGACAGCCGATGAGAAAAAGGAAACACTACGTCCAAACAAATTGGATAGACTCTATATGAGACGTCTTGATTTTCAGTTAGGACTAGTTTTCTGCTATTGAACATCTTAGGTCAAAAGATTAGCTGGATAGAGTGAACCTTGAAAGATATTTATTACTTTTGAGGTAAAGCTTGGTTTAGCTGAAAGGTATACGAACAGTCTGAATAATAAATAAAAATAGAACAATGAAATTCATGAAAAAAAATAGGCCAGATGTGATGATTATTATACTGCTTATTCTTTGGGGAATATATGAGATATTCGTAGTACCCTTTGAATATGATACTTTGGTATCTATTTTTGTTGGCTTTAATTTGGTGTATCTTTTTCCTTGGTGCTGTAAAGAAACAAGTGCTGAATATTTAAAGATAAGAAATGCTGCCTTACAATATGCTTTCACATTAATCATTGCAGTACTTTGTGCTTTAAAGATTGTCGGAGTTCTGTGTGAACGTATGTTTGATGTTGATGGTCTGAAAATGATATTTATTGGCGTCTTCTTTCAAAGTGTCTATTTCCTGATTGTTAAATTTAAACGTTCGAAGATACATGAAAGGTAATATTAAATTGGCATTATTCTTTGTTCTATTATTGGGACTCTTTACCATTCTTTTATGTACGGAAAGTAGTCGTTGGTTCTCGGCTTCCATTGCAATGATTTTCACAATGAGTGGTGTTTTTCTAGGGCAACTTATTAAGAACAGGAGAAAAAAGTAGTTAATAAACAGAGCGCTGTTTCATCCTTTTTCAAGATAAAACAGCGCTCTGCTTATTGATATTAACGCCTGTATGGCTCTCTTTTAGTACATCTGCTCCGCAGTCTCCATACATCGAATAACATCTTCCTTATTTCCACAGAAAGGACCGGATTTCTCGATCTTCAGCGTAGACATGGCGGCAGCAAACCGACCTGCTTCTTCGATGCTCGCACCCGATACCCGTTGATACAAATATCCGATAGTATAAGTATCTCCACAGCCGGTTGCATCTACTACTTGTCCGGGTTTATAAGCCGGAATGCGATAAAAATCCGTACCGTCGTAAATGAGAGACCCCATACTTCCTAAAGTGACTAATACTTCTTTCACTCCCCATTCGTGCAGTTTACGTGCGGCCTCATGCGGATCGGAAAGTCCTGTGAGCACTTCCATTTCGTGCTCATTTACTTTAAGGAAATGAATATATTGCAGAGCTTCCCGCTTGTCAGTCCAGTCTACCGGGTATACGTGCGTATCACGTACTTCACGCAGGTATCCTTGCGAATCGACAGCTATCAATCCTTTCCGGGATAACTCCTTAATCACTTCTAAAGAAAAATCATCTGCTAACAGCGAACCAAGATGATAAATTTCCGCCTCTATCTCCTGAAGCTGGGAAGCGGTGAAAGGATCGGCTTTAGCCAACACACGTTGTGTACGGTCATCCGGATTTTCTCCATAGATGTTCTCGAAGTATACAGAGTGCTGGCTGGGTAATGCGGTTACGCTGATGCCTATCCCGCGCAGCTGGTCTACTACTTTCATTTCCGTAGCGCCGACTGCTGTCACTAATGCATAATCTATGTCATTGAAATGGCGGATAGCGTGTGAACAATAGAAAGCTGTGCCTCCAGGCATATAGACTGTGCTTTGAGGAGTGACTACCTTATCCAAAGTGATATGGCCGATGCAGCAAAGTTGATGTTTCTTCATATATGTAATCAATTAAAAAGCCCCCAAGATATTTCTTGAAGGCTTTCTAGTTTATATAAATGTGTGCGGATGATAGGACTCGAACCTACACGCCTCACGGCACCAGATCCTAAGTCTGGCGCGGCTACCAATTACGCCACATCCGCATGCGTCGCTTTTTGTTTAGCGGTGCAAAGATAGGAAGATTTTCTGATTTGACAAATAATTAGGCAACAAAGTTACTCACTTAAGATTTCAAAAGCCTTTTCAATCAGTGTGTCCCTATGTTTAGATTGGTCATCCTCAGTCATATCGATAGCTATATCAGGCAAAATACCTTCTTCCAGCGGCTGCATATTTTTGTCGAAATGAGGACTGGCGGAGAAGCGGATGCTCCATCCGTTCGGCAGTTCCGATGTGAAAGGAAGTCCCGAACCGCCACCTGTCTGGTCACCGACCTGGATGATCTTGCCATTGTCTATGCTGCGCATCAGATTGACGAAATCATTGGTTGCACTGTAGCAACGGCGGTTGGTCAGTATAACGACTTTCTTCTGCCAGCGGATGCTGTTGGAAGGTTCCAGGTAGATCGGTTCCGGTTGGGAAAAGTCACTATGTCCTGTTCCCGTTTTATGCTGTATGAATCCGGTCAGGATTTTACTATTGGTAAATCGGGCGGCAATGCGGGAAGAATTAGTCAGATTACCTCCTCCGTTGTCGCGTACATCGATAATCAGTCCGTTGCAGGTTGCCAGATAGACAAGGATTTCATCCAGATTGCCATCGCCGACCCCGGAACTGAAACTTTCGTAGCGGATATATCCGATATTATTGTCGAATATTTTGTACTTCATCCCCGCCGATGTATAGTAGTCCTTGCTGGCACTGCCCAGGTAATACTGGTAAAGAATATCCTCCCGATAATTCCACGGATACCCCTGATACCATGCGTCGTAATAAGAGACACGCTTGGCAGATGAAAGATTGACATGACCGTCTTTCAGGATATAGAGCATCTCGCTGAGTTTATCGAAAAGGTCGTCATTGGACATACCCGGTACAATCAGTTTGCTGTATTTCTCATGAACCGCATCCCAGTCAATACCTTTCGAGTCCAGAAAGCAATACCGTTCGTCAATGATCTTCCATAGTTGCTCGAAGTTTCCTACGGGATCATCAGCGTAATCATCTTCTCCGATGCACCCCGTCTGTATCGGGAGGCAGCAGAGCAGTAAAAGTAGTTGTATAATTCTATTTCTCATTCTTAATCTTTCAGTTCTTGTCCATAAATTCTCCACTCTCCACTTCTCCTAGTACGCTCTCACCGACGGAGGCAGATTCGCTCCTTTTTTGTTGGAAACCCGATACAGGTCTTTCACAAATCCTACCATAAATACATGAGAGTAGGTATGTGTCTTGATTCCGTTAACATTGGATTGTTGCAAGTCTGCCAGATAACTGAAACGCATCTTGGTGTATCCTATCGGGAGATCGACAGAAAGCATCTGACGAAGGGACGGCTGATTGTGGAGAGAGGTAAATTGAATAACTCCACTGGAGTTGCCCAGTGAGAAGATTTCGTAATAAGACTGTCCGTAGTGCGGTGAGAACATAAGTCCGATCATCGGTACGTTGACCTGATAGCGGAGTACCATCGGATAGCGCTTGATTTTCAAATGCCAGATAGCCATTCCCGAAGCGTCCAGATTGACGTATGCCCGGGCTGAAGCCGGATTGTTCGAATTGCGGAGATTGTAGACAAATCCTCCGTTGACGTCAAACAGTCCTCCTGCCAGTAACTTGAAGTTCTCGGTGAGGCGGAACTGGTAATGGAGGCCATAGTTCCAGTTGACGAGTCCGGAGAAGGTATTGTTGTTGTCTGCGCGGTTGTGTGTATAGCCGACGTCTGCCTGAAAGAAGTTCTGCACAGAAACATTCCCGTCGAACAACTTTGTCATCCGGATCGTCTCGCGGGAAATACGGAAATCTATTCCTTTATATTCCTGAGGCGAAAGATAGGTGTCGAACACATTGGTAAATCCGACTCCGTACATGGTGGCACGTGTTACGTAGCGATGTGCTTGCAGACTGTCGGTCTGCGCCTGTAATCTTGTGCAGAGGGCGAACAGGAGGTATCCTGTCAGCCCTAAGTATAATAAGTTTTTCTTCATTGGCACATTGGGTATTTTTTACCGCATGTATACATTAGCTAAAACAGCTTCATCTGTCCCGTAATCTCATCGATGATGTCCCCTTCGCTCTTATCGCTGTCCGGGTCCAGATTTTCCGGTTCTTCTTCCGGTTGTTCCGGTTGTTCGTTAGTCGGTTCCGGGAAACGGGTCGGTTCAAGTTCGTTGATGGTATCCACCGTATAAGTAGTGATACGCTTTCCTTTTGCCTTGAAGCCTTTGACTGCAATAAATTCTTCCGCGTCAATTACCATCGCTTCACGGAAACTGTCGTGTCCGCCGAATATGACTTCCAGACGAGGATAGTACTCATCAGTCAGCAGGATCAGACGGGTATTCTTGTTATCTCCCAGATAGTTCTGCTTGCGGTTGGAACCTTCAAAACAGAAACGTTTCAGATACGGATAGTTCTGTTGGTCGGCGTCATAAAGCGCGGCAGTCCATATCTTGTTCGGGTCGAACTTCTCGACGATGCTGACATTATCTTCGTAGTGGTTGCTCAAATCGAAATTAGTGGTGTAGAACTCGCCATTGTTGAGCACTACCAGAATGGTGTCGTCGCTTTGGAATTCTCCCAGATATTCACCCCGTCCGTCGTAGTTGAGGCGCAGGATATCGCGGTCGAACCAGACTTTTCGTCCTCCGAGGGTAGAGCCTCCTTTCTGTTTCAGGGTAATCTTATGCACCGGCAGTCGGGTGAGGATCACTCCCTGTGCCTGACGTCCCTTGATGCTGATTTCACTGAAATCACGTTCGAAGATGATTCGTCTTACACGCGGGTTCGGCTTTAATGTCACTTTGATGATTTCGGCTTCTCCGTTCGGGTTGGCGCTGAAATAAGTGATGCGTGAGTCCGGCGTTCCTTGCGTGACATCGTATTCACGGTCGCGGACCACACCTGTCACGGCAAAACGTTTGATATACGTCGTTCCTTCTTTGCCGTCCCGGTAAGTGATATTGTAGATGGTGCGTTTGTCATTCTTCTTGAATACATTGACGTAAAGTATGTTTTTGCCCACAAACTTCTTGTCGGCTACCGGAGTGACGATATATTTACCATCCCGGAAGAAGACGATCACGTCATCGATATCCGAACAGTTGGCGACAAATTCGTCCTTCTTCAGTGCTGTTCCGATAAATCCTTCATCGCGGTTGATGTAGAGTTTCTCGTTGGCCTCTACCACTTTGGCGGCTTCGATGGTGTCGAAGTTGCGCAGTTCAGTGCGGCGCGGGAAGTTCTTTCCGTATTTGCTTTTCAGCATCTGATACCAGTTTACGGTATAGTCCACGATGTGAGCGAGGTGATCGTCGATTTCGGCGATCTCTTCTTTCATACGGGCGATCAGTTCATCGGCTTTGTCGGTGTTGAACTTCAGGATGCGCCCCATCTTGATTTCCATCAGTTTGAGAATATCCTCTTTGGTCACTTCACGGATAAAGCTCGGGTAGAAAGGAGTCAGGCGGTCGTCGATATGTGCGCAGGCGGCGTCCATGTCTTTGGATTGCTCGAACTCTTTGTCCTTATAGATTCGTTCTTCGATAAATATTTTTTCGAGGGAAGCGAAATGGAGTGATTCCAGTATTTCCCCTTTCTTGATTTCCAGTTCCTGTTTCAGCAGTCCCAGTGTGTTGTCTGCCGACTTTTTCAGTACCTTGCTGACGGTGAGGAAGTGAGGCTTGCTGTCATCAATCACACAGCAGTTGGGTGAGATGCTTACCTCGCAGTCGGTAAAGGCGTACAGTGCGTCGATCGTTTTGTCCGATGAAGTTCCGGGTGCCAGGTGTACCAGTATCTCTACGTTGGCGGCTGTATTATCGTCTACTTTGCGTATCTTGATTTTTCCTTTGTCAACAGCTTTCAGGATGGAGTCGATGACGGTAGAGGTGGTCTTGCCATACGGAATCTCCGTGATGGCGAGTGTCTTGTTGTCCAGCTTGTTGATCTTGGCGCGTACTTTTACCGCTCCGCCGCGTTCTCCGTCATTGTATTTGGCTACGTCGATGGAACCGCCTGTCTGGAAGTCGGGATATAGCTGGAACGATTCTCCATGCAGATAGCTGATGGAGGCGTCGCAAAGTTCATTGAAGTTGTGAGGTAATATCTTGGATGAAAGTCCGACGGCGATACCTTCCACTCCCTGTGCCAGCAATAGCGGGAACTTCACGGGGAGGGTGACCGGTTCCTTGTTTCTGCCGTCGTAAGACAGCTTCCATTCGGTCGTCTTTGGATTGAATACGATGTCCAGCGCAAACTTGGAAAGGCGTGCCTCGATATAACGGGGAGCTGCCGCACCGTCACCGGTGAGTATATTACCCCAGTTACCCTGACAGTCTATCAGCAGGTCTTTCTGCCCCAGCTGTACCAGTGCATCGCCGATAGAAGCATCACCGTGCGGATGGAACTGCATGGTGTGTCCCACAATATTTGCCACTTTGTTATACCGCCCGTCGTCCAGACGCTTCATGGAATGTAGAATACGTCGTTGTACAGGCTTCAAACCGTCATTGATATGGGGAACGGCACGTTCCAGAATCACATAAGAAGCATAGTCCAGAAACCAATTCTGGTACATGCCTGTTAACTGATGCTTTACGTTTTCGTCCCGCGCGTCCGCCGGTTTGTAGTCTGAATGTCCTTCCGTTATCTCGTTGATTTCGTCACTCATATATCAATCTTCGCTTTGCTTTAACAACAAATTTTCTTCTATCCATCAAAAAAAGGAGGATGTGCACGCAAAAATACGAAATAAATTCAATATGAGGACGAAAAGAACTCACGTTTTTATGATGCTGACAGCTTCAGTAATCCTTTGTTTTCTTGTGTAAACTTCCCGAAGACTTGACAAAGCCCTTTTTATGTTGTATATTTGTAGTCGGCTATCCAGCTTTAATTAAAACCTGAACCAATGAAAAAAGAATTGTTTTTTGCTGCATCTGATAGGAAGTATATGCCTTTAATTTGGTATGATATACTGACAATATAAAGAACGGAAGTCTGAGAAAACAGACTCTGTGAGACTCATTTATCATTGATGGGCTGCGAACTCTTAGCGGGTTTGCAGCCTTTTTTGTTGCATAAAATTAAAGATTAATCTTTGAAAAGGGGAATTTGAGTTTATAATAAACTGGGGGGACGTTTATAATAAACGATGCAGGAATTTATTAGAAACGTTTGTCTGGTTTATAAATAAAAGGTTGAAGTTTTTCATGGGAGCTTGGTCGGGGTGTTGCAGTATCTCTGCCACGGATGCGCTTATATGGTGAAATATGATAACATAAACTCTGTTCGCTTTATGATACAAAGAAGGAGCGTGTGTCAGAGTCAATAGTAACAAAATTCTCCTCCTTCAGGAAGGAGGAGTCCCCGTAGGGGGAGGTGGTAGGTGAATACATAAACTATTGATATTCAATTGTACAGTACACCTACCACCCCGGCTTTCAGCCACCCTTCCTTCCCGAAGGAGGGGAGTTTAGTTACTTTTGACATACCCTCCAACAAAACTATAACCTAATGAAAAAACGAGGAAGAGAAGGGCGGGGTTATACCCGTATTTCCCAACCTTTTTCGTATTCTCTGCCCCAGAGCTTGTTAGCTTCCAGATCATTCAGAATACGTCCGCTTCCCGGATCAATATCTAAAGAATGACCTACACGCTGCGCGATATTGCCTAACTGTACTAACTGAGTACTGATGCAGGCATCTACAATGCCGGAATTCAGCTTACCACCTTTGCGGATGGCGTCAAACCAGTTTTCGAAGTGATAAGCATCCAGCTTTTCCGATGGATTTAGCAAATTACCAGTTTCAAACTTCAAGTTACTTTTTACATCTTTGATTACTTTCCCTTGTAAGTCTGTTATTTTGTACTCATTGCCTCCACTGATGAAAAGGGTGCCTGTTTCTCCGTAGAAAGCGGTACCTACTCCGTATCCGTCTACCGGTGTGCTGTTGCAACTACGCCCTTCCCAAGAGCAGGATGCTTCGTCGCCGAACTGGAAAGTGATGAGTTGTGTATCCGGAGTTTGCCAGTCGTCTTGAAAGCGATAACGTCCTCCGACAGAATCTACCTTTGTCGGATAATCAACGCCCAGCCCCCAACGGAGGATATCAACGAAATGAGTTCCGTTATTCAATGCTTCACCGGTACCCCAGTTCCAGAACCAGTGCCAGTTATAATGAATATAATTGTCTTTAAAATTGGGTACCCGTGGTGCAGGACCTTGCCATAAATCCCAGTCCAGATAGTCGGGTACAGGAACCACTTTTCCTGTGCCTATGGAAGGACGGTTGTTGACATACCAGGACTTGGCATATCTTACTTTCCCGATTGTCCCAGACTTAATCTCTTCTATTGCTTTGATAACGTTCGGCCACGAACGACGCTGGTTGCCGACTTGGACAATCCGGTTATATTTAAGCGTCGCCCTGACTAACATTTCATTCTCTGCCGGATTGTGGCTGGTCGGTTTCTCCAGATAAACATGCTTTCCTGCTTGCATAGCCATAATGGCTGCTTTGGCATGCCAGTGGTCAGGCGTGGCAATGACTACCGCCTCAAAATCGTCCGATTCCAGCATTTTGCGGATATCTTTTTCTCCTTTGGGAGTGCGTCCGCTTATTTTATGAATATCTGCCTGACATCTTTCAAGTGCTCTTGAATCAACATCACAAAGGTAAGTAACTTCACAACCTTTCATCTTGGCAAATCCTTGTGCCAAGGCATTACCTCTGGAGTTTACACCAATGACTCCGATTCGTATTTTTTCGTTCGCACCCAGGATTTCCTGATAACTATTTGAACCGAAGCCGGGAATAATGCTTCCCAAGGAAAGGGCGGCCGTGCCTGCAACTGTTTTTTTGATAAAATCTCTTCTTGTTGTCATAGTGTTTATTTTTCCTCAAAGTTAAGCTGTTATTAACTGATATCAGACTTCTTTTCCGTCAATCAATCTTCAAAAAACGTAAAGCTGTTACTTCTTTTTTCGAAGGAGATGGCGTAACCCGATAATGAGTATACGCGGAATCCATAGTATGAAATAGATGAAAAAACTGATAACGAGCACATACCCCAGTTGAGTGAATATTTCAATCCACGGACGTGTATAGACAAGGATTGCAATAATATTGATTGCAAAAGAGAGAAGAAAGCATATCAGATAAATGTTTCTTTCCCTTTTAATTTTTTGGGAGGTGATGATGATATCTTTCATAATTTAAAATTTCATATATGGTATTTTATATTCGTCGGGGAAAAGGATATGTCGCTCTTCCTCCATTGCTTGATTGCCAAGCAGGCAAAGTACGGTGGAGCAATAGGCTTCTTCTACCACATTTTGTGCTTTTTCTCCAGTGATACATGATTGGCAGAAAGAAGAGAGAATGATATCGGAACCATCTTTGTCGGCTCCGATCATGCTCAGCCCGTTGTTGACGTTAATGTCTCCTTCAATAACAAAATGTGGCGTGTATTCCATTTTTGTTTCCGGTCTCCAACTGGGTCCGGCTGTCGGGATAGCAGCGAATACTTTATCCTTAACCTGTCCGATAAGTTGCCGGATGCCCGATGTTGAATGGTCCTCTTCCAGATAATAGATACCTTTTGCCATCTCCATAGTACCTTTGTGCCCGAGGATCTGGTCTTCCATACCGTTGAACTTATTGGAAATCAACGATTCGTAGGCAATCTTGGTTCCGTCGGAGTATCGGTAAGTCACATTTACGCTATCGTATACTTCGCGACCGTCTTTCCAGTAGACGATGTCTCCCATACCGATGATGCTTACCGGCATTCTTTTAGCTGCCCAGTTGCATACTTCCAGTTGGTGACAGGCCAGTTCGGTCATTAATCCGCCTGAGCTTTCTTTGTACAATCGCCAGTTGATTTGATGTTCCAGTTCCGGTGAGGGGACGGGACGGCGCCAGTCTGCATTTCTGAACCAATGGCAGCGCATTCCTACCACATCTCCGATGAGTCCGGAATGAATCATTTGCATTCCTTTGATATACTTCTCGTCATACATACGCTGCATACAGAAGTAGAGAACCTGGTTGGTCGTTTGATAAGCATCATATATAGCTTTGCATTCGTCTAAAGTCCGTGCCATGGCTTTTTCACAGAATACGTGTTTGCCGGCTGCCAGGGCATCCAGTA
Organism: Bacteroides sp. AM23-12; assembly: GCF_003434395.1. Taxonomy (NCBI): domain Bacteria; kingdom Pseudomonadati; phylum Bacteroidota; class Bacteroidia; order Bacteroidales; family Bacteroidaceae; genus Bacteroides; species Bacteroides sp. AM23-12. The sequence goes on along the minus strand of NZ_QTLF01000008.1, from coordinate 66,825 downwards.
CGATGGGGGCATGCCAATTCAACGGAGTAGAGATGATTACGCCGTCAATATCTGCCGATTCCAAAAGCTTCCGGTAGTCAGTGTATGCTTTGGCACCCGGACATAACTCTACTGCTTGTTGGAGGTTAGGAGCATAATTGTCACAAACGGCAACAATCCGGGCATGGGGAATCTCCTTTAGATTGTGGATATGATACTGTCCCCTGGAACCTGTACCAATTAAAGCGATCCGGGCTTTCTCGTTGCGGATTTCTTTAAGCTTTTCGGGTGTGCAGGAAGACAGCCAGGGTGTGCTTGCCAGCAGTGCAGTTCCTCCTGCGATATATCCCAGACTTTTGATGAATTGTCTGAGATTCAAATCGACTCCTTTTTCTATTTTGTTTCTCATATTTTATAGAGTATATATAGTTCCTTTTATATGTTTGAAGTTCTCGTTGATCTGTTCCCGTTGTTGGTCGTCGGCAATCATCCAGACTGTACTGAGTATTTCTGCATCCAGCGGATTGTCTGATAAGATACTCGTAACTTTTTTTTGTTCGTTGTAGATTCCTGTAAGCGGATTTATAATATGTCCGGTGTACTGTTCCGTATTCCCGGAAGTGGACAACGTATTGTCAGTAAGGCAAAATTCGTCAAGAGTTTGTTGAGTGTAAGGATTCTGCAAACTGACTTTCCAGCAGTCTCCATAAGGATGGTGTCCTATTCCCATAATCGAACTGTTGCCAAAATCGACGAAAGCATTCTCTATATTTCCCCGCAAGAGGATTTCTTGAATCTTTTTTAAGGCGTATCCCTTCGCGAAACCTCCAAAATCAAGTGTTACGGAAAAGTTGCTAAAAGAGATATGGTGATTGCCGTGAATTTGTATTTGTGAGAAATCGTTTAATGTGATGTCGAAAAGATGAAGAGTCTTTTCATAATAATATTGGCATGACCGTAGGATATCTTCCAATTCCGCACTGACAGAAACTGAATCTTGTTGTGTATGGCTGTTTAGCTTTGATACTTCACTTGTGGCATCAAATCGATTCAACATCTTATCCAACCTTTCTAACTCGTCGGTAATATGTGCCCAAAGCATGTTTAGGAGGGGAAGGTTGGAGTGAATCATCAGGATATCAAGACGTGTCCCCATAACATGAGGAATGAATCCATGAAACATGGATTCATCTGCATAATATTTTATTTCACTTCTTAACACGTGTCTGCGGTCTTTTTTATTTCTCTTTCTTTGCCAGCTCTACAGCTGTAGTGGTAATATAATATTTAGATATTGTATTCTCGTTTTCCCATTCTGGCATATTTTTATCATGCAAATAGCCAAGGAATGCTTCTGCTACTTTACTGAAGTGAGCTTCATGTCCCAGCCTGTCCGCCTGTGGTATATCAATCAGATAAAGTCCTTCATTCATTTTTTTGACGGATAGGAACGGATAGGTCGCCTGCAGTTGTTTGATGGCCTTTTGCAACTGGCTCTCAAATTCGGAGTGATCAGACTCTGCAGCTCTTTGGATGTAGAGTTGTTTCACAAAACCGCTTTCTTTGTCCTGAATTGTTTTCAATGTAGCCTTACTTCCTTTCTTAAGGGAGGTAAAAGTGTCGCCACCATCACTTGGAGGAGTGTAATTCCAGATAACCTTCATACCTATATGAATCCCCTTTACTGTGTAATTTAGGCTACCATTCGCTAAAACTTCCAGCACATTATTATTGATATATTTGTTCAAGAAGGCGGGGAAGGTGTCAGCCTGCGTCGATTGCGAAAATTCAGGTAATGTAATGCGGGTAGGCCAATGTCTGGCTTTCAATACTTCTACATCCGACTGATAACGGATGGTTTCGTTGGGGAAACATTGCCAGTTGACCAGATCGATAAGATGAGTGGTTACATCTGCAATACCTTCTCCTTGTTGCTCTGTGTCATAATACCATACCGGACGAATCAGTGGCTTGCCTGATACATTCTTAAAGAAATGATGAACACTTTCCATAGAAACTGACGGATCATTCAAAGACCCTTTTTGCAATTCACCAAAAAGATCCGGATTGTTCAGTAATGATTTTTCGATGATATTCAGGATGTCATATCGTTCAGTCATCAAGTCGTAAAGGAGTAATTTCCTTTCCTTTGCCAATTGATATGCTTGAATCAGTAAGTCGAAATCCTTCTTGTTAATGGCCAAAGGCTTGTCGGAAAGCACATTGTATCCTGCTTTGATAGCTTCCAGAATATAGTTTGTTTTTTTCTGGTTGTTTCCGGCAAGCACGACTACATCTCCTTGACGGTCGGAAAGCATCCTGGAAAGATAATCGCCCCCAATATATATTTCTTCTTTCCAGGATGTGGGATTCTCCGCCCGTTGATTATAGCTATTTATGTCGTTCAGATATTGTTTGACTTCCGCTCCTTCGGGAGCATATACCCGAATTGTGTCGTTCACTGAGGCCAGCGGATTCTTTTGCAACAGACTGGCATGAAAATGTCCTGGGTCGAGGACCACTATTTTTACGTTCGGATTCATATTTTTGTCATGACTGTTGTTTGCCTGCTTTTTGGAAAAGGAGCAGGAAGCAACTATTAATGAGATGGTCAGGATCCCGATGTGTCTGTATGTGTACCTCATGTGCTATTTTTATTTGTAGGTTTTAATTAGCTTTTGTGCATCTTTCAGCCCTTTTCGGTATGCCTCCTCCATGGTAACGATTTTGCCGTTCTGCTCTTTGCTCATATTGGAAGCTTTCATAAAAGTGAATATCTCAATTGTTTCTTCTTTCGAAATCGGAGCTACTCCGGTCTTGAAAAAAGTGAGTATTTGATCGAGCAAAACTTTGTAACCTTCATATCCTCCTGCTGCTATTGCACCTTTGGGGGTATAAGCTGTACCGCCATAAATGGCCGGACCTTCTTTGATTCCCCTGAAAGTACCTATCCGCCCGTCTTTCCAACGGCCTACCACTACATCAGCATCTTGGGAAGACATACGGTTGACTGACTCGCAACCGGTTCCCATAAGAGTATAAAGCGTTTCTACTCCGTGAATGCCATAAAAACCGAAATCGGGGTGAGTCGGTTCTACCTTGTGAGGAGAATAACAGTCAGCTCCCAGAATTTTGCCGAACTCTCCGTTTCTCAGCTTTTGATTCTGTGGAGAATATCTGAGTGCAGAAGAAGAAAAGATAGGCACATTGTATTTCTCCGCCATTTCGTAAATGGCAATAGCTTGTCCCAATGTCGCTCCAATAGGCTTGTCGATATAGCATATTTTTCCGGATTTGAATACTTCCATTGCTTGTTCGAGGTGGATTCTACCGTCGTTTGTTTCAAGCATGACGCAATCTACCTTGTCAAGCAATTCCGCTATGGAAGATGTAATCTCCACACCGTGTTTCTTGACCTCTTCTATATATCCGGGAATTCGTTCGTAACTGGACTGGATAGTCTTTGAACCATAAGGGTAAGCTGCTACGACTTCGAACTCTTTGACAAACTTATCGTCAGAGTCTCCGTTCAGTAGCTCGGTGAAAGCTGTAGAATGGGAAGTATCGAGCCCGATAATTCCTATTTTAATTACATCCTGCGCATATAGTCTGAAGCTGACAGACAAGAAAGCAAGGAGGATAAATAAGATATTTTTCATATGTATTTATAAGTTTATTCGTTCTGCACTTTCAGGATCCAAATATAAACAAGAATTTTCTTTTTTGCGTAATATACTGGCCGGACATTTTTCGGAAATTTCTCCATAAAGAGTGTTGTATACTGCATTGGCTTTATTTTTAAAAGGCACAATGCAGAACATCCAGTCCGCTTTTAATAAGGCTGGAATGGTAAGAGTCAGTGCTTTAGCAGGAACAAGGTCGAATGCTTCAAAGCATTTTTCATTCACTTGTTGCTGGCGACATATCGGGTCGAGTTCTACTACTTTAACTAAATGGGAGTCGTTGAAATTGGCTACATCCGGATCATTGAATGCAATATGACCGTTTTCTCCAATTCCCAGACAGACAATATCGACAGGATGACGAAGCAGCAATTCGGAATAACGTTTGCATTCTTCTTCAAGGTTTTCTGCTTGTCCGTTCAGATAGTTTACAGTCTTGAACGGGACTTTGTCGAAGATGCGCTGACGGAGAAAATTTCCGAAACTTTGTGGGGCTTCCGGATGAATGCCGATGTATTCATCCATGTGGAAAGCGTTGATTCTGCTCCAGTCAATCTGTTTACTGTGAATAAGATGACTTAAGAATTCATTTTGTGAAGGAGCTGCGGCAAAAATCATATTGATTTCAGCTTTCTCTTTGAGAAGTTCGCATATTTTGTTAGTAACTTCTGTCGCAGCACATTTCCCCATCTGTTGGATAGAAGGGAACATTTTGACTGTTAATAGATCTTGTTGAAACAGGTATGTTTCATTGATTGTAGATAACATGGCCTTTTGATATAGTTGTTGTTACGTTAATTTGATTGTCGAAGATGACGATGTCGGCATCTTTACCTTCCTCCAAAGAACCCTTTGGGGAATCCACATGCAGAATGCGGGCGGGGGTAAGGGTTATCATTCGGATAGCATCGATTAGGGGTATGCCGGCTATATTTATCATGGTTCTTACCAAACGATCGGCGGTAGCTACGCTTCCGGCAAATGCCGAACGGTCGGGAAGCTTGGCTACTCCGTCTTCAATAATAACTTTCTGACCGTTGGTCAGGCTGCCTAATATGGATTCACCGTCCGGCATTCCCGCACCTCGCATGGCATCTGTGCAAAGTGCTGTTTTATCGGCCCCCTTGAACTTATATACGAATTGTAGTAAAGGTTTGGGCAGATGAATGCCGTCCGCAATGATTTCTACTGTCATACCATCAATCAGATAAGCTGCCTCTACCACACCTGCATAGCGATAGGCATTTCTACGGGTGATGGTTGACATCGCTGAATATAAATGAGTGATATGAGTATACCCTGCTTCGTATGCTTTTACCACTTCTTCATAAATGGCATCGGTATGTGCGATGGATGGGAGAATGTGACAGCTATTGAGCTTTTCCCCCAGTTCAATTGCTCCTGCCAGTTCCGGAGCAATACTCCATCGTACAATATCTTGTGAAGCTTCCAGTATTGTGTTATATTCGTCCGGATGAGGCGTTTTCAAATGATTGGGGTCTTGGGCTCCACACTGCTTAGGCGAGAAGTAGGGCCCTTCCAGATGCAGCCCGATAAATTGGGCACCTTTTTTATTAAGACTTTTGGCTTTTTGATAAACGGCAAAGGTCGTCATTAGCTCTTCGTTTGTGCTGGTCAGTGTTGTAGGTACCATGGCTGTTGTTCCATATCTGGCATGAGTTTCGGCTACTCCCAGAAAGGCCTCTACGGTTCCATCCATAAAGTCATGACCTCCGCCACCGTGAACATGTATATCGATAAATCCTGGGGAGACATATTGTTGGTTGGCATCTATGATCCGGTCGTCAGCTTGAGGAATATATGCTTCGGATGATACAATCTGTTCTATCTTACCATTCCGGCAAACCATTATTTTATTGGTTTCGATGCCGGTAGGGAGTATTAGTTCCCCATTGATAATAATCAGTCTTTCCATTTTTTTAATTTTTAATGTCTTACGTTCAGTTTTATCTCCAGGAGTTGATTTTATGCCCTTTGATGGCAAAGAATACCAGATAGATAAAGCAAGGAATAAGTACCCAGTAACCGATACGCAAACTGTACTGGTCGGCAAAGTGACCATATACCAAAGGTAAGATGGCATTGCCGCATAATCCCATAATCAGCAGAGAGGAACCGGTTTTGGTGAATTTGCCTAACCCATGAATGGAAAGAGGCCATATTCCTGCATAGATCAGAGCGTTGGGAAAACCTAAAGCATTCAGAAAGAAGATGGAAGCATTGGCTTGATGACCGAATAATGTCATATCGAAGTCTGCCCATACCACTCCGAATGAGAGAGCCAAACCTAGTAATGTACACCCTATCAGTGCATTTTTCTGGGAAATGTATTTAGGGATAAGGATGATACCAAGTATATATCCTATCATTGTGCATCCCAGTGTGTAAGAAGGGAATACTTTTGCTTCCAGTAAATCCATCCCCATAGAGTTGGCGTAATTGATTATAGTGTCAATGGCTATAACCTGTGTACCTACATGAAAGAAAATGGCCAATGCACCTAATATGAGGTATGGAAAGTCGAGAATGCTTTTTTTGTCAGTATGTTTATTGTCCTGTTCATCAGTGGCATTCTGCTCGTCAGTATTTATTTCCGGTAATACGGAGTAGCGGATACCGATACCTGTCAGCAGTAAGATGATGCCCAGAATAATGTATGGGATAATGACACGTTGTATCAATTCATTGAGCATGGCGTTCTTTGCTGCTTCGTCCAGTGCACCGGATTCAATTAATGCAAAGAGTTCACTGTCGTTTGCTTTCAGAATAAGGGCAGCGAATATGAGCGGGGAGATAATTCCTGCCACTTTATTGCAGATTCCCATGATGCTGATACGTCGTGCTGCACTATCTATCGGGCCGATAATGGTGACATAAGGATTGGCGGCTGTCTGCAAAATAGCCAGGCCGGTGCCAATAGAAAACAAGCCGATGAGGAATATTTCAAATTGCCGTGCCAGAGCTGCCGGGACAAAGATAAAGGCTCCCAAAGCAGTCAGCATAAAGCCATACATGATTCCTTTTTTAAATCCTACTTTCTTCAATAGAATGCCCGAAGGAATGGCCATGACAAAGTATGCTATATAGAAAGCAAAGGCTACAAAATAGGATTCAAAATGGGTAAGCTCGCAAGAAATACGGAAGTATGGAATCAGTATGGAATTGACCCATGATACGAATCCGAATATGAAGAACATACCGGCTAGAATAGCCAGAGATATATAATAAGTTTTTTTTCTTGCCGAAGGTTGATTGTTTCCCATAAATTGGTCTTTTATAGTATGTATTTATATAATTGATAAAACAAAGGTAGTACATTCGATTTCTTTCTTCTCTGTGAAAAACGAAAAGCTACATTCAAAAAACGTATCTTTTGAAGCGCCTGTTTGTCGAATGTCCGCCTTCATTATTGTGCTTTGGTAAAGTACGTATCGTATTTTAAGATAAGACTGTCTGCTATTTGAATCGGGTCTTCCTCTGAAACAATAGGGAAAGAGTCTTTCTGTAATGTCCAGTTGTATTCAAATTGCGTAATGTCCTGGTGGAATTTGTCTTCGTCAAAAGGTTTATCTTCCGAAACAGCAGCGATGACTCCGTCTGTGAAACGTTTCCAACGTTCCCGGTAGAAGCTTCGGGTAAGTCCGCCCCAGCCTCGATTGGCATAGTCATTCAGTTGGGTGTCCTGTTGCCCCCATACGGTCAGGATACAGCGTGCATTTTCTTCATAGTAATCCTTTTCCGACACGGTTGCACCACAGTTTCTGGCGTCTTGTAACCATTTCCCGATGGATAGAGTCGCGTCACAGGAAAGGAGGCGGTCTACGTCAAGCAAGAGGTTGTCCATACGGGTACTCCATTCTCTCATGCCTGTTGTATCTTTCCGGTTATAGCAAGCGGTAAACTGATCTCTATATTCGGAGAACAAGTTTCCTAGTACTTGTCTTCCGATATTGATTACGTCAAAGCGAAAATCACTATTGTTGATGTTCCGGGCTTTTAGTAGCTCTTTCCATATTTGCCATAAGTCGTTATTTGCGTAATGTATGCCGGGGTTTGTATTCCAACTTTTAGTTCCCGTTAGTCTGGGGCGTGCGTTCATTAATACCGATTGGCCGCATGTGGCATGTTCGGTATAAATTTTCTGATGCAAGGCTCTCCACGCTTTGATGATATTGGCATCCTGATTTCCTCCTCTGCACATGGACCAGTTGGTTATCCATTGGTCGGTAGTGACAGGATAATCCCATGCCTGGTCAAAAACAAATTCGTACATAAGAGGGTTTACATCAAAGCCTTCAAGAGTTGCTCCCAAGCCATAGACATTGTCTCCTCCCTCCTTGAAGAGTCGTTTAATCTTGAAATCAATATCATTCAGATTGCCTGCTATCATCGTATTGCCGCCAAAATTACCCAGATAACACCAAATATAGGGATTCCCGTAATATTTTTCAGTATTTCGCCAGATTTCTGTATGATCGCAATAGTAATCGAGTAATATCAGTTTGTTATCCGGTACTGCTTTTAGAAAGGAACGGATACGGGGTTGAGTCCATTTCTTTTTGTCATAGAAGAACATCCAGGTCATTTGTAACCATTGGGCTGCTGAGTCTACCTGATGAATCGACTCGTAAATCTTGCTTGAAACATTGGCTAAAAAATCCTCGCTCCAGTCAGGAGAGTCGACTTCATTGAAAGGATCGATTCCATAAATATGGTCAGTACCATATACTTTGGTTTGTTCCTCCAGAAAACGGCGCTGAATGATTGAGTATAATGAGTCCATCGGATCAATAAAATGACTGCGGTATTTTTCATCGAAGCCACCCCACTGACTCATCTGATAGATTTTTGCATTCGGATAAATTGTTTTTAATTCGGCTGGTACATGACCGGCAAATGCTGGTAATACAGGAGTCATATCAAACTCACGTTCTCTTTCGAGAATACGTTTTTGTAATTCCTCCTGATCCTTTAGCCAGGATTGAGGTAGTGGACTTTGCCAGAAATCGACATTGGACATCCGATGCCAGGGAAGATGGGCTGGCCCTGTAAAGTATGAGCGAACCTGTTCGTCGCTCAAACCCATGTCTGTCCATACTTTGTACCAAATGGATTCTTGTCCGGTAATAGCAAGAGGCATGGTGACTCCGTTTAATGCCATCCAGTCTATCAGTCGTTCCCAGTCCTGCCATTTCCAATAGGGCATAGTATAACCGAATGTACAATAGTTGAGAAAAAAACGATTGTCACATTTGGAACGGATATATACTGGCTGAGGTATCTCCGGTAGTACATCAGGCATTTCCACTGTCTCTGAGGCATACCAGGAAACATGGGTATGACAGTAGTTTTTCAGATAATGATTCAAACCGGCAGCCAATGAGTTACGATTGTTTCCTTTTATCCGTATTTTCCCTTGACTCGATTCCAGTATAAAACGGTCTGTATCAATAGAATCTGTCAGTAACTCGAATAGAAACGACTGGGCATGCCGGGGAAATAATCTTTGGCACATTTCTTTTAATACAGGAGGGCCTGTTTCTACATTGCGTTGGCAACTGACTATCAAAAATAGCAGGAGTAAGTATAGGTATTTATGATTCATAGAATGGCGATGATTAAACTGTTTATACTAATGTGAACTCCGGATGGGGCGGCTGATGACAAAATTGCAGAACTCATGATAGAGTTGGGTATCGGCTGCGTTCCCTGATTTTTTTAGTGTAAGTAGGGATGCACTTCCCTGATAATAGGCAAGGCGTTTTTTCTCCCATATGCCATGTTTCTTGAATGCACTCATATAGTTTTTCAAACGATAAGCCTTTCCTCTGCTATTCAGAGCATTGTCATCAAATTCCAGTTCCATGTGCATATCATACGTGAGTGCTTTCTGGCAGGCATCTTCCAGACGAGAATCGGGGACGGATTCGTTGAAGAAATAATTAGGCTGGAAATAAGCATAATTAAATCCTAGTGATTTCCACTGATTATATCCATCTGCTCCATAATAGGGGATCCAGTTGAAACTATATTTTAGTTTATTCAGGTAGATGGCAACCGCATTTAAAATGTCACGGGTGTCGGTCGCTTTCTCGGCAAGCCAATAAAATCCCGCTAATTCTACATGTTGATAGTTCTTTTCATTGAACTTGGCACGTACCTGATCGATATACCATTTGCAGGCTTTAATTCGGTCGGCAGAGTTGGAAAAGTCAAGCGTCTGGTTATCAATTTTCCCCCAATACTTGGTTGATGAGGATGCTTGTTCCGGGTGTTGGTAGACAATGGGCTCTGGTATACTGATCACAATCTGACGTTTCTGCCGTGGGGTTCCCAAAATGGCAGAGGCCTCTTTGACTGATGCATCTAATGCTCCGATTCCTGTTTCAGATTGGAAGTAATAGTCTATAAGTTTCGTCCAGTCTGCTTGATTGGCTGATTCCAGATTGTACCCTTTGGCGAACATTTTATTAGCGCCTCCTGTACCTGTGTCCATAATTTCCAAAAAGAGGAAGCTGTCGAATAGCCAGTGGGATTGATTGTCGGTATCTACATATCTGATATAAGAACTTACACGTTCTTTATCCCATGTATAGGGAGTGCGATGATGTCCTCCGCCATAAAGTAACACCATATCTGTAGATGTCAGTAACTCGGTGCGGTTCTTTTCCCAATCATAGAATTCTACGACTGGATCGTTTATTTCCGGATCATTCCCGGATGGGAGGGTAGGGACCGTGTGGTCTTCGTCTTGGCAAGCAGCAAGACCACTACCTATACAACAGAGAAAGAGAATAAATAGAATACGTTTCATATTTGCTTTTATTTTATAGGTGTTATTTTAATTAGGGAGACACCGTGGTAGGGGATGGAAGTTTCATAACTACCACTGAATATTCCTAAGTTTTTTTGTCTCCATAAGTCTCTGATTTTGACTTTACCTTGGATGCCCAACTGATTAAGGGCAAAGTTAAAGTTATATTTTTGTTGCTGGATATTTACTGCTTTATCCTGATCCCATAAAATGAAGTAGGGATCCATCTGGAAGAAGCCGAGTGCATAGGAACCATCGTATAACTTTTTATACCATATTTGTCCGTTGGGAACTGTGAGCTTAGTAGCAGGGGCTACCAGTGGGTCCTGATTGACTGCAATCACTTCCGGATTGGTCAGAAGACCTAACGTGAAATCGTCTATGGCAGTCATGTCACAACCAAGCAATAATGGGGCGGAAAGGATGGACCATAGGGAGATATGTGCATATTGTTCGTCAGCGGTTAAGTCCGAATCGTGGGATTTTGCACCCCATCCCGGTCCTAATTTGCCTACTACCAACATATCCGGATCGTTATATTTTCCAGGTGCTGATACGTATGCGCAAACATCCTGGAAACATCCGATTGCCATTACAATATTCCATTGGTCGTTGATATCACGGGTTGTTCGCCACAAATTACCTCCGGCTTCCGCTCCCCAGTTCCATACATTGGGAGCTCCGTATCCGACACAATATACGATATCCCGTTTTATCTGATCTAAAGCGTTGCGCATGACGATAAATGGTTCTTGAATCGTTTTCTCTTCCGAGTTCTTCTCAATGGCAGCATAACCGCAATAATCGTATTTCAAATAGTCTACTCCCCACTTTTCCCAAGTTTTTGCATCTGTCAATTCGTGCTGACAGCTGCCTATATGCCTGCCGCAGGTCGTCCAACCTGGTGAAGAGTAGATTCCGAATTTCAGCCCTAACGAGTGAATGTAGTCAGTAAGTGTCTTAAAGTCCGGAAATTTTTCGTTAGCCGGGAGTTCACCTTCGGGTGTACGTTCATCGGCTTCCCATCCGTCATCTATGTTCACATAAGTCCATCCGTAGGCCTGAAGCTTTTCGTGCATGATTCGGGCAGCATCACGTACCTTTTGGTCATCAGCTGCAAATCGCCAGCAGTTCCAGCTATTCCAGCCCATAGGAGGAGTAAGCATAATCTCGCTACCTATTTTCAGTGTGATCTCCTTTTCATCTGTTCCTTTCTCATTTGTCGCTTGTAGGCGGACCTTAAAGTTACCATTTGTATTCGTGCTTCCGGTGATGAGTCCTGTTTTCCGGTTTAACTTTAATCCTTTCGGAAGTCCTTTGGCTTTATAGGTCATAGGTCGTTTGCCGCTAACCATAATTGGCATGAGAAAAGGATTGCCGGGACGAGCGCCATAAGTCAGTGGGTTATTGATTTGTGGAGCGTCCGGACTTTGTGGAGTCAATATGTATTTTTCTTTGGCAATGGGCTTGGGCCATACAGGAATGGGCTGTACGTCACCGAGAGTTGTGAATTTGACATTCAGCCAATCAGCGCGGTCGTACATCATTCCATCTCCGCATTCCTCTACCAATAATAAAACTTTGTCTATTCCTGATAAATCGATATTGAAAGGTTTGGCAGGATCTCCTTTTCTCATAATTCCGCTTCTCCATAGTTCTTTCCGATCTCCTAATATCTTGAACTGAAGATTACAAGCAAATGGGGTATTGTCATCTGCACCTGCTAATCCGGAAAGCGTCTTGGCTTTTTTTCCGATATCAAAGAGCATACGGCTGATTGCATGAGTTCCTATGCCGCGTTCATAGACGATGCCTTTCACAGTCAATGGCGTCATAGTGACTGCTTTGTTGATTCGGGGGAGTCCCCAATCCTGTATGTAATAAGAACTTTCGCCTAACTCGTCCAGCCAAATTTCTTTTACTTCTTCTGCCTGGCATTTCCAACTAATCGTTAGTATAACCAATAACATTATCTGCTTAATGTACTGCATAGTAAATTATTTTTTTAATACTTTCTTTATAACCGGACAAACAAGGTCTGCATATCTCATCATTCCTAAGTCTGTGAAATGAATACCGTCTACTGTTGCTTCTCCATCTTCTCCAAGCATCTTTTCGGAAGAAATTATGTATATATTCTTTTCACCTTTTGTTTTTAGAGATTTGAAGACACTGTTGACGGCTTTATTCTTTTTGTTTATTTCGATAGCTATTTTCTTGTCGAACAGAGCATGAGTGAATACGGGGTCCTCAATAAATATAATCGGAGTGCGTGGATGCTTATCCCGAAGTATGCGATAGAAGGTTTCCATCTTCTCATATATCTGATCGGAGGAAGCATTAGGGACGAAGTCTAGTACATACACTCCTGCATCTACTGAGGACATTACTTCGGCTATTTCGTAGTCTAAAAGTGCATTTCCACTGAATCCCAAATTGACGATTTCTCGATTGAGACGGCGGGAAATAATATTGGTATGTGCCATCCCAGGACGATTGGCACAGCCACCTTGAAGAATGCTTGTTCCATAAAAAACGATTGGTTTAGTCCGTACTGGAATTGCCGTTCGAGGTACTGATATAGATGCTTCTGCGTCTATTCCGATGGACAATGAAATTACTCCATCATAAAGAGGTAAATATAGCATATATTCTCGCTCGACCGGTTCCATATTTGCTATAATTGTAGCTTGATTCACTTTTCCGGTGGGGCGCCCACTATTCACAAATCTCCATGCTCCGTCTACCCATGTGTATAGATCGAGTCCTTTAGTACCGGTAGGTGTCATATGATTCATCAGGTTATTATTCAAATTCTCCCATTTGGTGGCTATTGTTGTTGAATTGGAGCAAAATCTGATTGCTAATCCTGCGGAGTTTCTGCTTAAATTCCATACCGGTTTACGAGAGACATGCTTTAATGAATCCGGCAATCGTTCGTAGCGATTTTCTGTATTCTTTGTGGCTTTACCATACAATGGAAACTTGGCAGCATCATAATATTTTAATTGAGCTTCCAGATATTCCGGCAAGCACAAGAATGTAATGAGCAAAATGATGATATGTCTTTTCATAATAAATGGTTGTTTATAAAAGCAATGCAATATACATAAAAAGAAACTTACTATGTATATTGCTATAGCTTTTATGAATATCCGGATTGGGCTAATTTTTCTTGAAGAATCCAATTGTAGAAACGACTGCCCGGTTTCCTCCGGTCATGTCATTCAAGTGTTCGTCTCCTACAACCATTCCGGTAGAACCTCCGCCATCAAGATTAATAGCTCCTACACAGCCTAATCCTTTCATTATTTGTGCCAGTTCTGTTAAAGTAGCTCCACCACTGGCGGTAATACGTCCGTCACATATGAATATGACCACTTTTCCATCTTCACGATAACCGATTGCTGTACGGTCCGGGGTTACATTCGCTCCGAAAATGTCATACGGAATGATTTCATAGTTACTGAGATAGTAATCTGTGCCCTTTGATGTCTCTGTAAAATCGAATGGGATTTTTTTGTCTTTCAGTAATACAGGACCTGCACTTAAAGCATATTTAGGACTCCAGCTAATTGCGGTAGTCGGATTTTCATTAGTGACAATTCCATATTTATTTTCTCCTTTGACAGATGGCAAAGGACGGTCGAAATAGAAAACATTACTGGAGGCATCCGTTCCTGTCCAAACAACATTCGGTTTGCCTGAAGCATCTACGCCGAATGTTCCTCTTGTCACATTATACATACTGTTGTATTCTGTATCGCCAGTTTTTAGTGACCCCCGAACGGCTGAAACAGAGCCCAATTTAATGGAATTGATAACAGCTATTCCTGTATGGTTTCCATTATAGAAGTATCCTCCATTGACCAATAAATAACAGTCTCCATTGAATGATGCAGATTGCGTGTCGATGGTTGCGGGAGAAGATGGTATGTGGACACGTACTTCTACCTTACCGGTAGAGAGATCACCAATGGCGTACCATGCATGGAAATTACTACCATTTAAGTTACTGGTGGTTTCGTACAGTTCGATTTCTGCCGGCAATGTAGACTTAGTCAGTTTATTCCATGTCAATTGGATCGCTTGTGGCTCTGTTTCCAAGGAAACAGTCGACTCTGCACTGTAATAAGTACCGGTAGAGGTTGTCAGGAAGGCACGTACTTTATAGGATTTGCCATAGTCGAGTAAGGTATTCGGAATCACTTGAAATACTTTTCCGTCTTCAGCAACTTCCGGTCCGTTTTGCTTTTGATCATTGATAGTGGGTGTGTTTTCGGTACTCCAGCATAAACCATATTTTACGTTGGTTTGTCCAGCTATGTTTGTCACTTGATAAGAGGAACTGATACAAGTTGAGTTTGCTTTGATACTTCCTATGATTGCGATGCTTGGCTCGTCACCGAGGGCTACCAACCGATAGAGCTCGTAAATGGCACGTGAAGTATTCGTAGCCGAGAATGCTCTTACTCCGAAATAGTATATGTTTCCTTCTTCCAGACCATTTTCGATTGTATATTCTGTGACATTTGCGGATACCTTGGCTATTTCTATATTTTCACTGGTATCTGCTTTTCTTAATAAGATGCTGAATCCGGTTTCATTATTACTATTGTCTTTCCAACGTAGTAATACTTTGGTTTTTCCCATTCTTTCTATGGTTATGTCTGAAGGTGCTTGTACGCTTGCAGACTGTTCGTCGCCGTCATTGTCACTTGAGCAGGCTCCGAAGGCACATGTTAATAATATTGCTATAAATATAATCTGTTTCATTTTACTGTACTATTTATTGTTTGATTACAAAGACTGTTTATTTGCTGATTCTGATCGCATCAAGTGCTTTAACGGTTATTTGTTTTTTATTAGGCAGTGTAACCTTGTGTTCTTGTTCACTCATGTTTACTATAAGGTATACGTGTTCGCCTGATACACTAGCCCATTCTGCCGCTAATACTACCGGAGTTATTTCATAGTTGGGTATCTCTTGCGTTGGGTTATCACCAGTTGGAATTATTTCCTGTATAAAACGGCCTCCCAAGAATAAATCATGTTGTTGACGGCGGAAATCTGTCAGATTTTTCAGAAATTTAGCTTCCCTTTTCGCATCTGGGCGCATCAACAGACTGGGCTCTACCCATCCTAACTGAGAACCCCATAACAGACTACGCATACTCATGAAATTCAAAGAACCGTCTGTGATACGCCAAGGGATGTAGGTGTATCCGCTATAGATGCAACGGTCAGAATAAATGAGCGGGAACAACGGAACCATTTTTGTATAGCTGTTGTGCGGAGAATTGACAACTAACATCATGTCAAACAGGTCAATATAGCACTCTGCATTTTCTTCTGTTGTCATGGCTTGGTTCTCTTTGTATAGATTTGTGCGCATTTCGGTGAGTAAACTGCGGTAGGCAAAAGGCCACCAATCACCACCGCCAGGTGCATGTCCGTGGTTGGTTGCATAGCAGGGTTCGCTGTTGGCGCAACCTATCTGATCCATATATACACCGTTCGTTTTTAGTTCAGTTAATATCTGTTTGTTGACTCCTTTCAGCACATCTCTCCAAATATAAGAAGCTGGGCAGGTTACAGTATTTAATACCTTTGAGCTATATACTTCTGTATATAATGTACCATCAGCTTTGCGACAAGAGGCATCTTTACCATTAAGCGTTTTATAGCTGTCTGTTGCTGGATCCCATAGACGACCGTTAATATATGGAGTAATAAATCCTCCAAGTTCCTGTGTTTCTTTAATCATTTCTTTGAATCCTGCTTTTTCGGGAAAGTATTCCGGATATTTAGTATCGAAACGATGATTGTGCCAATAATACCAATGCAATCCGACTCCTTTTCCATAGTATTTCATCGCTTTACGTACTGCTTCCATTGTTTCAGCATTTACTTCTCCCGGCCGTAGCCACATATCAGCGTTTTTGATCCATTCTGCTATAGGACGTTCTGAAATAGTTTTTGCACCCCACAGTGTTTCGAAAGTAAATGGACGATACCATTGTACTGCAGCGTCCTGCCATCCCTTTTGGGTAAATCCCATCACTGTTTCCCAAGGAATGCAGAACTTCTTGTTTTGAGTCCAGGCATAGGATGTTGTCACATTCTGAATAAATACAAGACTTTTTCCTTCACTTTTCATTCTGAATACTTTGCCAGATCCCCCTTTGTCTTGTGCGGCAAAGTAGACTGTGCCTCCT
This sequence comes from Bacteroides sp. AM23-12, assembly GCF_003434395.1. Lineage (NCBI taxonomy): Bacteria > Pseudomonadati > Bacteroidota > Bacteroidia > Bacteroidales > Bacteroidaceae > Bacteroides > Bacteroides sp. AM23-12. The sequence goes on along the minus strand of NZ_QTLF01000008.1, from coordinate 50,110 downwards.
TTATGATGCATCAGCACTAATTGCATTGTGCCTGTACACGAAGGATAACGTGATTGCAGTTGTCCTTCATTGCCGATTGTGTATTCGGTCCCGAATCCGACAGGAAGAATTCCTTTTGCTCCTTCCGGTCTGTTTACAGCAATACGGGGAAATTCAGATTCTGTAATCACCCATCCTTCCGGCATTTCTGCTTCAATGCGCCATTCCGGTAGTTCGGCATCTTTACCTAATGTGACTAATATGCGTACCGGACACGTCGGTCCTGCATCTATAACCATTTGCCAGGTGAATATTAATGTTGAGGCATCTTGAGTTTTTTGTATCTCGCCTCCTTTATATTCGCCCCATCGGGGCATTAAGGTCGGGTTCTCTCCGTTGGGACCCCGATAGATTAGTTGCCACGGATGTGTTGTACTTCCATCTACAGGCAATATGTTCATGCCATCCATGCGGAATTCCTTGAATAAGAATTCTTTTCCGTTGGCAAACACTAATTCAACATTCTTGTTTTTTAATACAAAGTTTCCATTTTCATTTTTAGCAGTCACTGAGGCTGATAAAGTTCCAAAACATTGTAAATAGCATAATATGCTAATAATACCGGTTATCATATTTCTCATATACAAAAGATTAGGATGAATAATTTCTATTTAATAATTTCGATGCTTTTTCTGAATAATTTTATTACTTCCTCTTGTGGAAGAGCGGTTTCCAATATGAGACGCTCTGCTGCGGGGAGGATACTTTTGCTTCCTGCTGACCGGATAGGTATTCTTTTACCACTCTCATTCATCAAAGACAGCTTGTTTTTTTCTATATCAAGAGTGAGTTGCCCTGTACCGTTCATATGCCAATAAATGATACAAGTCCTTCCTGCTTTCTGGAAAATGAATGCCCGGATTGGCTTTTCGTCATCCTTGGTTATTTGACGATAGGGGTATAACTGATAATTTCCTTTTTTATCTTTCATCAGAAGATATTCTTGTTCGGGATTTTTGAGTAATTCTTTCTGTTTGTCTGTCAGGACACCTTGAAGTTTTACTTCTTCCCACATTTTGATAACTCTCAGGTTATCTTCCGTACGAGGATGATTCTGTAACTCTTTTAAATTGCCAACTAATGATATGGGAGAATTCCATGCGACAGCTTTGCTGCAAATATATTCATACATGTCTGGTTGCATGCCTATTGTCTTGTCGTTGGGAGCCAAGTAATTCACCCATCCGAAATTGACAGAAGTAAAATCTTTGGCTATCTGCTCTGCACATCGAAGTGTATACTTCTTCATTGCCGGACGGATACGTTCCGGAGGGAATATATCGAAAGCATTCCCACGACTTAAAATATGCCATCCATAATGTGATTTCAATGCTCCTTCTGCAAATAATGGAGTTGGTTTCATTTCGTTGTATACTATCATCTGAGAGCGGGAGACATTATACCAATAAGGCATCGGTACATCTTCCGCACCATCAAAATAGACAAAACGAAAGCCTGCTTCGTGGTAGATTTTTCCTAAACGTTCGGCAATCTCTTTTTGGATTCCTGTATTTTGGTTGACACGGATAAACAGGGGCCAGTCATCTACATCCAATAGTCTGAAATGTTGTCCTTTGTCATGTGAGGCTGCTTTTGAGTTAAATACTCCCCGTACACATCCCGTAAATTGATATGGTGGTTCGGTGGTATAGTTCTCATAAGTGACAAGCTCGTTGTCAATTTGCAGGAGACGTCGTCCTTTCTCCATACGTACGCCTTCCGGATTACCTTCTATAGTGATGATAGTACTTGAATCATCTAATGGTTCCGAGAGAATAAATTCGCGTACATGGTTGGTGCGGGAGTCCGGTATGCCGTTGTTGATATATGGGTCATTCACTGCTACTTTGGAATAATGAATATGAATGCCGGGTATCATGCCTGCTGCTTTGATTTTATTAGTGATTTCCTGTAAATCTTTCATTCCATTCGGATATTCTTTTCTCCATTCATAATGTCCGCAAGCTTTGGCGAAATCAACATAATAGACGACAATGGATTTGAAACCACCTTTTTGAGCATATGCAATATGTTCATCTATATTTTTAGTCGTGACATCACGTAGCTCATAATAGGAGTACTGATATTCTTTACGTTGGCGACTTTCTACTCCTAAAGGCATATGATAGTCACGTTCTACTTTATCAATACAGGTTAGCAGTTTTTCTTTTGAAGTAGTAATCAGTGCTGCACCGGAATTGAAAAGTTTCACTTGAAAATCAAGTCCTGCATACATCGTAGTATATTCCTTGTTTGCAAAAGCATCGATATAGGTGGTCGGATGGGTGCCTAGCAGGCATATGGCTGTCTGTTCATCCCATGATACATTCAGCCACTCACCAAAGTTCTCACGTTTACGTACTGGTAATTGTAATAATGAGATTTCATCTATTTCAGTTTTGCGTTTTACCCCAAAATCTTCGATACGATAATCAATTTGCTTCAGAGTGAAACCTATATAATAATCTGTGATATTTAACTCTATGATGGCAATGTCATAGGTATCCTGAAATTCTATACGTAATTCATTTCCGTTACGTTCAATTTTATTGGCTGGGAAGGTGCGTGGCTTTGCAGGAAACATTAGGAAGTTTTCATTATCGTAAGGACGGTATTGGGTAATAGCGCATAAAGGTACATCTGCATTTGTTATCAGACATTCCTCTCCCGTAGCTTTGTGTATCAGGCTGCGTGCTTTTCCGTCATTGCTAATAATTAGACGCATTTCCGCGTTCTCTATGACCACATCATTGTTTTCTTTCTGTTCATTAGGCATAGCTATACAAAATTGTGGCAACAATGTCGACACAAGCCAGACTAATAAAACCGGATATGTATAATATATTCTTTTCATCATTTATTTTATGTTTTTATTACCACTTATCTGTGCGAAATGGTCTGACCGGCAGATTGCGTGTATTAATCAGATTTCCTTTCAGGAAATTCCGAAAACAGTAACGAACGGCAACGGGAGATTTGACTGTTGGGGATTTGACAATTACTGTATGATCCTTCTGATTTAAAGAGGCCTCTGCCGGATAAAAGACTTTATCTGAACCTGCAATCTCAAATCCGGAGATATTCATCCAGGGGCTTAATCCTTTTTCTGCATGGGAAAAGGAGATTTCAATTGTCTCTCCGTTGATTTTCATGCTTTTATAAGATGGATATTCGGATTCTATTCCCTGATATCCGTATGTCTTATTCAAGGACATATATGCGAGGCGTTCTCCAATCCCTTTTTTATTGTGAGGATGCACTTGAGGAGCTTCGTATGTCTCTACTAAGTCGTTTGTTCCGATCATACCACTATTGGGAATGAGTGAAAGCGCCTTTTGTTGAGCTTCCCGCAATAATGCTCCTATGTAGCCATCTTCTTTATATTCACAGGCAAATGGGACTGTCTCAACATAGTAGAAAGGCAGGTCTCCTTGTTTCCATATTGATCGCCAATGTTTTACCATCGTAGCTAGGCGTTCGGCGTATGTTCTGCTACTTCTTACATTACTTTCTCCTTGATACCAGATAAAACCTTTTATTGTATATTTGTGACAGGGGTATAAAATTCCATTATACATTAACATCGATTGTAAATAGACTGGTGTCTTGTCACTTCCTATTAAAGTCAGGTCTTCATCCTTGTAGGTTTGTAGTATTTCCTTAGGTAGCCAACCTTCTACTCTTGAGCCTCCCCATGCACAGGTGATAACTCCTATAGGAATCTGCAAGGTCCGTTGTAAAGTTAATGCATAATGATAGGCGGCTGCACTAAACTTCGGAGCATTTTCCGTAGTTGGTTGCTGCCAGCTTCCTTCTGCATACTCCTGCGGAGATAGTTTTACTGTCGGCTTTATGGTTACCATTCGTATTCCCGGATGATTGGGAGCATCTGCTATGACATTATTGGAGTCGCTTATGGGACAATAATCAAATCCGTTCAAAGGCATTACCATATTTGATTGTCCGGCACATAACCAGACTTCTCCGATCAGGAGGTGCTGCAAAGTGACAGATTGCTCTCCATCCGTCAGTGTTAATGTATATTCTTCGAAACTGGCAGCAGGCGTTGTGATCTGTAATTCCCAACACCCCTTTTCGTCAGCATGGGTTTTGACTTCCTTATTTGCCCATGAAGGAGTTACTACAACAGTAGAATTTGGAGTCGCTTTTCCCCAGATTCGTACATTGCTTTTTTGCTGTAAGACCATATTGTCACTAAGTAGTGGAGGCAATTTGACTTTTGCCTCCATATTGATGCTCCACAGTACAATTATTAAAAAGTAGATAAGAATCTTCATGTAGCATTTCTTTTTTTAGTCACGGAAATCCATTTGTATTTTTTCTTTCTTTTTGATGACAGGACCAGCCGGTTCCGGATGGTGCTGAGGATTACGATAATCAAAGTAATAAATATTCAGCTTATCAAATAAGGTGAATGCATCTTCCATACGTGACAGGAACTTGTCGTAGTCTTTGACTGTCGGTGCGGACCAAGCTGATTCTGCCAGTGCGCAGAGGCGGGGAAAGATCATGAAATCTACCCGATCTTTAGTATGCATTAGTTCCGTCCATGTATTGGCCTGTATGCCTTTGACATGTGAGAGGTCAGAGGCTGACACTCCCCATTCGGCAAACCATTTGTCGGGGAAAGCATATACATCTTCTATTGGGCAGAATCCGTCCCAGATTCGTCCCCATTTGTGGTCTTTATATTGTACGAAGTCAAAATAAAGCGGTTTGCGCGGACACATGATAGTCGAATATCCTTTGGTCAGTGATTTGCGCAGGTAATCGGGTTTATCATGTCTCCACCACATAATGATAGTATTATCTTGCTTTACATTCAAGTCGAGAAGTTCATCCCAACCGACTAAAGTTTTACCTAGTGAGTTTACTACATCTGTCATTCTATGCATAAAGTAGCGTTCTGCTTCCTTTACAGTTTGTAACCCTTCGCGTTTCAATAGTGCTTGTACATGTGGGTCTGTTTCCCATGCCTTGATTCCGTAAGCTACTTCGTCGCCTCCGATATGTAAATATGGAGAAGGGAATAAGGCAGCTATTTCTTTTAGTATATTAGTCAGATAAGTATAAGTTTCTTCTTTGCCAACGTTAAAAGTGAATTCCGGATGTTCTTCCGTTCCTCCGCCTGAGTATTCCGGGTAAGCTTTATTGGCTGCTGTGGCATGTCCGGGCATGTCTATTTCGGGTATAATTTCAATATGACGTTCTTTGGCATATGCTATGATATCACGGATCTGCTCTTGTGTATAATATTGTGCCGGTGTATCCGGATCACTATGGCAACCTTCTCCTCCTATAGTTGCCAGTTTAGGGTATTGTTTAATTTCGATTCTCCATCCTTGTGCGTCTGTCAGATGCCAATGGAAGCGATTCATCTTATAATATGCCATCAGGTCAAGGATTTGTTTTACCCTTTTTTCGCCGGAAAAGTGACGTGCTTCATCAAGCATATATCCTCTCCATTCATAACGCGGGGCGTCTTCTATCGTTCCACATCTTAGATCTCCGTTGGTTAACTGCTGTAATAGCGTTTGAATACCATAGAAAACTCCAGCTGGACTTCCTCCTTTGATTAGGACCTGTTTGGGGGCGATAATCAGCTGATAGCCCTCTTTGTTTTGCAGTCTATTGTCTAATGATAAGTTGATTCCTTTCGCAGCTTTTTTGCCGGGGATTACTTTCATTTTATAGTTTAAATCAGCGAGTTTCTTTTCAAGGAATGCTGCTTCTTTATATAAACTGGCATCCAGATAGTGGATTTTCTGACCCGATTTGAGTTTACACGTTTCTGCTTGCATGGTGACTTCAGCAGGATAGGGGATAACCCGTACCTGTTCTTGTGCTTGCAGGCTCATGAACAAACTTAGATAGACTATTGCCAAGGTTGTAAGTAATAGTTTCATGTTTCTTGGTTTTATTAGTTATTTAATAATAATTATAGGATTTTCTCCATGTAAATCCTCTATGGATACTGTCGCAGTGATGGTACGGGTCTCATTAGGGAACAATGAAATGAAGTTATCACTCCAGAATACCGGATTTACGACTTCTTTTGTTTTTTCTCTTTGTATCTTTTTTATTAGTTTGATTACTTCGTAGCTTTTTTCAGACTGCGAAATACATATAATCAACGCTTCCAAGCTTATTAATGAAATTTGATAATGCAATAATTCTCCTGTTTTCAGAGCATATGTCGGGATCTTATATGAATTAAGTAATGATGCAGTTGCTCTTGTATTTTTTGGAAGAAAGATGGCATAGTATAAATAAATGTTTTATATTTTATATCAAGAGAGGTCACTATAAATTTTTGTAATAGAAATCCTCTCTTGATAATGCTAATAATAATTAATCAAGGATTTTTATGCGGATGTTACGATACCATACGTCATCACCATGATCTTGAAAGCCAATGAATCCTTCTCTGTTGTCACCACCACAGTTATTTAATAATTGAAATGCTAAAGGACGTTCTTGCTCGCTAAACTTACTGGATTGCAGTAAATCTGTCCATTCTCGTGTCCATAGATGATATTCAAGAACGTTCTCATCGTTTTGGCCATGAACAACCGTACCTTTGTATACCATAATTTTTGCTTTATTCCATTCTCCGGCAGGTTTGGCATTTTGTGGAATAGCAGGGATCAAGTCATATAAAGAAGCTGATTGCCGATTATTGCTTTTGCCTAATTGAGCATCTGGGTGAACTGCATTATCTAATATCTGGTATTCAGGTGCAGACATAAAAAGCATTTCTAATCGATCGTTTCCATCTTTGTCTTTAGATGTGACTTCTTGTCCTAAGTAGAAAATTCCGGAATTACCGCCTTTGGATATTTTCCATTCTAATTCCAGTTCAAAGTTTTTAAATTTATGTGCGAAGATTAGGTCACCACCGTCACTATTTTGAGCTTCTCCAATACCACTCCCATTGAATTTAATACTACCGTCTTCGATGGTCCATTTAGATGGAACTTGTTCTTTACCATATCCACGCCAACCTTTGAACGTTTCTCCGTCAAAAAGGGTGATATAGCCATCTTTGTCAATGGGAAATTGTATACTGTCAATCTCAGAAGCTTTTAATGATTTGGAACACGATAAAGTTATGAAGTTAGATGAGGTGTCATCTTGTGATACTGCAACTTTCTTATTGCCGTTGCAAGATACCAAAACTCCGGCTATAAGACTATAAATTAGTGGATAAAATTGATTTCTCATGATTCTAAATTAATGTTTAATAGTTAATTATTGGGCATATCCGGTAACTTCCATCCATCTCGGTAAGTATGCTTGATTAATTCCTGAGCAAATGCTTGAGCATTTATTAGGTCTGTCCATTGTTTATTGAAGGTTGGATGCCCATCTTTAATCGTAAAGCCATCTTTGATGACTGTTTGGATGGTAGCATTAGGGTCTATGTTTGTGAATTTCATGTTGAGACCATCCCATAACAATTCTTGATTTAGTGATTGAAGCCTGATAGCAAGTACTCCCATTACTACCATCTCATTGAAAGGTCCTGCTTCTTTGAAGGGAGAAGTAGTCTGAATACGGCTTGAGGCATTTTCCTTGCAGGCACGTACAAAGTCCATTTCATGAGTTTCTTTAACTTCACGTAATACTGGTGGACATTTAGGATCTCTACCGGAGAGTAACCAAGGTTTTCTTCCGTAGCATCCGCAGATCAATGTGTCTTTTGTTCCGTGGAAAATGACACCTCCACCATCTACATTCAAATTTTTGTTTTGAGGGAAACCTTTTGGACGCATTGGTTTCATGCCGCCATCATACCAATAAACTTCCACTTCTGGCATTGCAACTTTCGGCATATTATCGCGAGCTGGGAATGTGAATTTAACCATTTGAGCATTGGGAGCACAATCTGTCATAAGCAATGTCGAACTACCTTGTACTTTAGTAGGATATCCTAATTTTAATCCTTTAAATACCGGATGAAGAACATGACATGCCATATCACCTAATGCACCTGTACCAAAATCCCACCAACCTCGCCAGTTCCAAGGAGTATAAATAGGATTATAATCACGGTACTGAGCAGGACCGAGGAACAAATCCCAATTTAATGTCTTGGGTACTCTTTCTGCCTTGTCTGGTCGACTAAGTCCTTGGGGCCAGATAGGACGATCAGTAAATGCTTCTACTTTAGTGATTTCACCAATTTCTCCGTTCCATATCCATTCGCAGATCTTGCGGACACCAGCTCCTGAAGCGCCTTGGTTTCCCATTTGGGTAGCAATATTATATTTATCTGCGAGTTTGGTTAATAGGCGTGATTCATATACGGTGTGTGTTAATGGCTTCTCACAATATATATGTTTTCCCATTGTGATGGCTTCTGCCGCAATAAGAGCATGGGTATGGTCAGGGGTTGCTATCATTACAGCGTCCGCTGATTTGCCCAATTCATCAAACATTTTGCGATAATCATAATAACGTTTTGCTTTAGGGTATTCATCAAATACATGTCCGCTATATTTCCAGTCTACATCACAAAGCCCAATAATATTTTGGCTGGACATGCTGCGGATTGCACTAGCACCACGTCCACCAATTCCAATGCCAAGGATGTTTAACTTATCACTGGGTGAGATATGACCATGGCTCATACCTAGAATTGAATTAGGAGCTATTGTGATACCGGCTAATGCGGCAGCTCCAGTTTTTAGGAATTTTCTTCTTGAAAAATCTGACATAGTATTATTGTATTTATTTAATAAGATTATACCTATGACTCTGTAGTAATCCGTATCCATTTTTCAGGTGTTTCCTTCGTTCACGGATTTCTTCAAGAGTTTGTAGTTCACCAATTGCCGGAAGAACATGCTGGTGGGCATCTTTCAGAAAGAGCCATGCATTCTCTGAGGCAATAGCGGAATCTCGTATGAATGGTAGTCGGGAATTACGTTTTCCTGTTTTGATGGAATCAGCAAATAATTTGCATAATACATCTATGTTCTTACCGCCAAATGGTCTTTCTAAGTGTAGTGTTTCGTGAACTCCGTGAAGATCAACTACAGCAGTTTGGAAATCATGCGTCATGCGTACAATTCCCTTTGTACCAATAATATCAACATAGGAATTGTGTGTCTGGTTTTTTGATAATTGGCCATATACAAACCCCTGTGTAATATCAAATACTACTCCGTTCTGAAAGGTCCCATGACATTGTATCCACCAAGGTTCTTTATAGTTCCACATGTTGACTCCTTGTGCATGCCAGGTTTTGTATTCACTGTTAGCATACCATCGGGCAATATCTACATAATGCATTCCGCAATCGTGGAATGCCGGACCTTCATATTCGTGGCCTTCACCAGGAACAAGTCCGGGAGTCATATGGCAAATACGAAGAATTGCTAATTCTCCGATTTCACCTTGTTCAATAAACTGTTTGATAGTCTGGTGATACCAAGAATTGCGTAGATATAAATTGACAGTGGAGAAGCGATCATACTTTTCTGTGAGATTTACTACTTCCCATTCTTTATCAATGGTATCAGACACTGGTTTCTCTGATATGATATGTTTTCCACTTTGAATAGCTTGCTCGATTTGTCTTTTTCGAGAGTCAGCGAGTGCAAAGAGACCTACTACCTGTACATCTTTATCTGCGAAGACAATACGTTCATCTGTGATGGTTTTGGATTCGGGTGATAATAATTTGGCAAGTTCTAGAGCATCTGTATTTACATCACAGATGTATACAATGTCCCATTGACCGCTTTTTTGCATTTCTTTTAGATAAAACTGTCCCATGCGCCCAAAACCTATCAGACCAACTTTTATTTTCATGACCAATTATAATATTTACAGGAATATAGATAAACAATTCCAATTTTAGGAAATCAAAAGTCGATAAGCTTTTGGGGCAATATCGACTTTTGATTGAAACAATGATTATAGATTATACTTCGTTAATTCATATGCTATAATACCATGGTCAGTAGTTAACATGTAAACTTGTATAGAGTTACCGTCAGCACTATGACCGATAGCTATGTCGCCTGTTGAGTTTGGATTTTCACCGATTGCATTATAGAATGAAGTCATTCCGGTTAGAGAACTGTTATTCCCATTGGGTCCAGTTGGTCCGAATGCAGGGTCATAATTGTCCAAGCGTGAATCCATTATTTGTGCGTCTGCCATTGCCGTCGTAGTCATAGAAGTTATATTTCCTATGCAAAGGCGACAATATTGAGGTTTGGAAGTTGTGTTGGAATTTTGGACAGCCACTAGTTTTACACCATTAAATTCGGTATATGCTGTACCAATCAGACTACCACCCCACCAATTACCTTTAGGATCAAATATTATCTGACTTCCTTCTTTGGGAGTATAGATCACATTCTTTCGGGCATTGTTGGAGCTCATAATATAATCACATTCGTCTTCTGTTGTCATAGGAATAGGTTTACTTTGCAGGTACCAGCTATAGAGACCTTTGGCTGAGCCATGTACGGAGATAACTTTTCCATCTTCTGTTTTTACCCGAAGAACCCGGTTCATTACACTATTTGCTAATGACATTAATATGGCAGTTCCGTTTGTAATGTCTCCTTTTATAGATACGGTACGTCCCATATCCCACGTTCCTGTAGTTGCAACACTAGCATTGGTACTACGGAACTGAGCAAAAACATCACTAGTGAGAATATCTTCGGACATAATTTTTGTTGGTGGATTGGTAATGCCGTTTTTCCAAACATAAATCTCGAATAACTGATTTTTGCTCCATGGGTTATTAGCTGCACAGAAAGTTATGGCTACCATGTGATTGGCATCATCTTGTGTGATTGCATGGATAAGTCCGGTAGGCAATCCTGTCGTATTAACTTGTATATCTTTCAGATGTTCACCGCTATAACGGTTTAGGACTACAAAGTCTAAGGTTGTACTACTTACTATCAAATAATTGTTAACTATGGCTAGACTACGGTTATTTGTAGGAACGAAACCTCTAGGATCAGCAGGGGTTGTTTGGAATCCGAATAATAAGGATTTATAGCCGATTCTTCCCGGAGCAACGAAAGAAGGAGTTTGGATTTCGACAGTATACTTCTGCTTGGTAACTCCATCTTGTGCGATAACATAGATGTCTGCCATTTGGCTTAAATCAATATAACCTTCTGAATCCATAGCTGTTGATTCAATAGTAGCCCATGGTGAGGTAAATAGTTGTGCCGAACGTATAGCAGCATCAATGGAGGAAGATGTTTTATAAATAACGATAATCCCATTTTCACCTTCGTTCTCAGGTGATTTGATTGTGATCAATGGATTTGGTATATCCGGTAACACTATTTTAGTAATGAGCGCTGATTTTGATTTAGCATAAATTGCTTTGAAAGTGTAAAGGGTTTTTGTTCCATCTTCTTTGATTAATGTAGATTGGAAGCCTGCAACCAAATCATGAATGCCAGAGATTTCAGGCTCGAATCTTGCACCTGTGGGCATGTTTGCAGTAACTTTCATTTGAGTCAAGTCTCCTTGAATTTTTTCAGTATCCGAGATATAATAAGGGACCTGTACTGTGATAGTACCATTTGCTTCATCGACAATAGCATCATATTGCTTGTCTGCATCGGATATTAGAGATCCTTTAACAGAAAGAATATTAATGTTTTCACTATCGCTTCTTACCAAATCATCTGGCTCTTGACATGCAGTAATGAGAAGGATTGAAGCTAATAAACCGTGAAATAAATATTTCATTTTCATAATTCTTCTTTTTAAATAATATTATTTCCACAAATCATTTTGTTCGCAAAGAATGTTAGTTTGCAACTCGCTAAAAGGAATAGGGAAGATAGTATATCTTTCCGGGAACAAACGATCTTGTGTGTCACATTCTACTTTTTCATAAGCGAAATCATTACCTTTTTTCTCTATCTTGATACCATGCAGACGTTTTTGGTTAAGCGTTTGTACGGCAATCCCCCAACGGATCAAGTCAAAATAACGATGACCTTCCAGACCTAATTCACAAATACGTTCTTTGGCTAAATCAGTTAGGTAGTCACTCCAATTATTTTTTTGTTCTAATTGGGGTAATCCTACGCGGTCACGAATTGTTTTTAAATCAGCATATGCTTTTTCGAACTCATTTTTGCGAGCATATGCTTCTGAACGGATCAGATATATTTCTGCCAATCGCATTTCTATCCAATATTGGCCACTTAAGACATTAGTGAAGTTGTATTCAGGGTCATTACTCATGAATTTGCGAAAGATATAGCCCGTAGTTGATCTATGAACATTGTCTTGTCCAGCTGTGGAGAAGTCCATATATCCGTCATCACCGTCAACATATAGCTGTAGAGTGCGTCCTTTCCATGAAGCCCCGTTATATAAAATAGAAGCGTAAAAGCGAGGCTCGCGATTATCAAAAGGTTTGTTTCCATAAACGTTAAGCTTATCCCAGTCAAAAGCTTGATACACACCATTAACTTTAATGTCAAAAGATGATGCATATTCATCTGAAGGAGTAGCTGCAGCTCCGTTATTAGCTCCACCCGTCCATGGCTTAGAGTCAAATGGCGGACAAAAATATGTATCAAAATTATGTTGTTTCTTATTTTGTCCTTTTTCGTAATATACGGGCAATATTAGTTCTTTGTTATTGACAGATGTGAAGATCTTATAATAGCTTTCATAACTCGTGCCAGGAAGTAATGTATAGTCTAGTTTTAATACTTCCTCACACGCTTCAATTGCTTTATCCCAGCGTTTCGCATACAAGGCTGCACGTGCTTGCATGCCATAAGCTGCTCCTTTAGTTAAACGTCCGGCGTCACTATTTGCCCATGATTCAGGTAAATCATTAGCGGCTTTTTTGTATTCTTCCAATATGAAATCCCAGCATTCGGTTTCCGATGAACGAGCTTTTGCTCTTTCTTCTGGGCCGTCTATATACTCCTCAGATGTGCGTAGAATTACGCCTCCATGTCGAATAACCAATTCTTGATAAGCAAAAGCACGCATGAAACGGACCTCTGCAGTACGTGCAGCTACTTCTTCCGGATTTAATCCGTTTCCATATTTTTTTAAGTCATAAAAATATTCATTCAACTGGCGGATACGAGTATACATATCATTCCAGTTAGAACGGAAATTGCCTTGAGGAGTTACGAAGTTACTTTGATAGAAGAAACGATTCATTTTACCTCCATCTACTCCATACCATGAATATTTGATCAAATCACTAGCTCCGTCATCCATCAAACAACTCGCATCTACGTATAATTGTGAGTTTACGTAGAATATGCTATAAAAACCTTTTACATATAAGTCTAGATTTTTGATAGAATTAAAAGCGGTAGTTTCACTGTAATTTCCAGTAGGATCAATATCCAATACGTCGCATGACTGGCATAAACATAAAGCTGTAGCCATGCCTAATATGTATTTTTTTATATTTTTCATATGAATAGTCTGTTTAGAATGAAACATCAACACCTACACTGAAAGTACGTTGTTGCGGATAATAACCGGTAATTACGTTGGCACTTTCAGGATCCAGGTATTTAAATTCTGTAAAAGTTAGTAGGTTCTGACCGCTTGCATATATTCTGAGGCTACCAACGCCAAGTTTATTCATCCATTGTTTAGGGAATGTGTATCCTAACACAACGTTTTTCAAACGTAGGTATGCGCCATTTCTTTTCCAGTAGTCTGAAATCTGGGCGTTATTGGTTCCAGGACTTATTGATAGCCGTGGATATTCTGCATTAATGTTGTCAGGTCTCCAACTGTTTTCTACTAAATAAAGTGGAGCATTGTCTACTCCTGCGTAGAAAGGCTTGGTTAAAGGAGTTTGGTCTGTAACACCGTTTAGATTATACCAGTTTTGTTGCAGCATTTTGTCGCAAAGGGCAGCTCCCTGTAGTTGAATAGATAAGTCGAATCCTTTATAATTGGCATCGGCCATTAGGGCAAACATCAGTTCAGGACGTGAATTACGTGCAATCTTCACTTGGTCTTGTGAATTAATCTGGCCATCTCCATTGATGTCCATATAGCGGATATCACCTAAGCGTGGTTTAGTTCCAATAGGTTTGGGAGCATTATCTAGTTCCTCTTGAGTTTGATATAACCCCATCGATTTCAACCCCCATACATCTCCTATTGAACTCCCCAAGGTGCTTTGCCAAGGTAATGTACCGTCAGCTTGTCTTTTGCTTAATATACGGTTATGTGCATATGTTAAATTTCCGGTTAAGCTATAGTTAAAATCACTAATTTGATTGCGGTGTTTTAGTATTAATTCGAAACCTTTGTTGTCGAAAGTTCCGTCATTCATTCGGGTGGGTACATGACCTCCTAGAGATGCCGGATAGATGGAAGTAATGTTCTGGAGAATGTCATAAGTATATTTATAGAATACATCAAATTCTACTCCTAATAATCCATTCCAGGCATTCATTTCAAATCCGAGATTGATTGTGCGACATTTTTCCCACGTTAGGTCGGTCATTGGATAAGCGACCTTATTGGATAATGTGCTTTGTGAAGATGGGCTGGTTCCGAATGCTACATTATTGCTGTTTAGTTCATAAAGTTTACGATATAAGAAAGGATCTACATTATCATTTCCTAATATTCCGACTGAACCTCTAAGTTTAAAGTAATCGATTTTTGGAAATAAGTCTTTGAAGAAGTCTTCTTCAGAGGCAACCCATCCTAAAGAGACGGAAGGAAAGAATCCCCATCGCTGACCTTCAGCGAAAAGGTAGGAACCATCGTAGCGGAAAGAAGCTTCTACAAGATATTTGTTGTCATAGGCATAATTTAAACGTCCCACGTATCCGGCATATGCAGATTTACCAGATGACCCGTTAATGATAGCTGTTGCGGCATCACCGAAGTTTAATTCAGGAAGGTCAAATATATCAAAATCCTTGCGGCTTCCTGAAAATGAACTTGAGTTTTCTTTCTTTTGTTCGTAAAGAAATAATGCTCCTATATCATGCAAACCAATTTTGTTGTTATAAGAGATAGAAGGACGCAGCATTACCTTTTGTCTCTTGTTATTCCCTACATACATATTTCCTTCTGGTGAAAGATTTGCGCTTTTTACCAGTGAATATCCATTCCCTTTGTTAGCGTTGTTTTTATCTGCTGGAGTGAATGCCATTATATCATAGGCATAAGTAAATGTTTTGCCATCTCCATCATAGTAGTCCCAACTTGCAAACATACTTGCTTTTAGACCTTTTAAGAAGGGGAATGAGTATTCTATTTTGGCAGATGTTTCCAGTCGGACATTACGTGCTTTTTCAAATCCTGAGTTAGCTGATCCATATACAGCATTGGCTGCACTACCGGATTGACGGTAACCGGAGGTGGGATACCCATTATATTCTTGAGGAACATAAGGTAGTGAATATAACATTAAATGGAAGAGATTGTAACCTTTTTGGTTTTCATAAGTATATCCTCCTGGCCGATAGTAATCTTGTATATTGCCAGCAATATTTAACTGAACATTGAGGTTTCTATTGATTTCTGTTGTGATATTGGACCGGAAGTTACCACGTTGATTTTTATGGTCTTTGATGATACCATTGTGGCGTAGGAATCCACCACTGATAAAGTATTTAGTTTTATCTGTACCTCCACTGACAGAAAGGTTATGTTGATGCATCATAGTAGTTTTGTATATGGGCGATGTCCAGTCTGTATTTTCATATCCGTCCGTCGGGTCCCCATTGTAGGTTGCTGCAATCTCTTCATCAGTGAAAAATCCCTCACCAGGTTCCAAGCCATTTGCTATATTGTCTAGTTGACGTGCTAAGTTGTAGTATTGCATGTATTGTGTACCATTCATCATTTTAGGGAGGTTAGTCGCATGGTTGAAAGTAACACTGCCTCGATAAGTGATTACAGGCTTACCTTCTGTTCCCTGTTTGGTTGTAATTAATATAACTCCATTGGCTCCTTTCATACCGTACACAGCACAAGACGCAGCATCTTTTAAAATAGTAACAGATTCTATATCTGACGCATCTATGCGTGCCATTTCACGTTCTACTCCATCAACTAATACTAATGGGGTACTAGCACCGTTGTAAGATGAATAACCTCGTACTAAGAAAGATACATCATCAGCTCCAGGCTGCCCGGTAGATTGTTGGCTTACTAAACCTGGTAATTTCCCGACCAAGGCTTGTGAAATATTACTTGCTGTGGTTTTTAATATTTCCTTTGAGGAAGCGGAAGCGACAGAACCTGTCAAGTGGACTTTCTTTTGAGTTCCATAGCCTACTACAACAACTTCATTCAAACTTGATACATCTTCTGACAAGCTGACATTGATGGTTGTTTGTCCTTGTGTTTTAACTTCGTGTTTGGCCATACCAATGTATGAGAAGATTAATGTACCTGTGGAAGGTACATTGATAGAGTATCTACCGTCAATATCGGTAGTGGTACCTGTGGTCGTACCTTTGACAACGACGCTGACTCCTGGCAACGGATCACCGGTCACGTCTGTGACGACTCCCCTAACCATGTTCTGGGCATAGCCATTTGTGGCATACGCAAAAAGCATCGACAATGAGAATAGTATGATTCTGATTGTTCGGAAACTACTTTTTTGCTTAAAGCATTGTTCCATCATAAGATAAAATTTAATTGGTTAATAAAAAAGTTTTTGGGTATTAGATTTATTGTAATTCTTCTAGTACTTTCCAGCATTGATATAAGCCCCTGGGGACATGGAAACAGCCTTTCCATTTGCCTCCTTTAAGTGGCAGAAGTACTTCTCCCTGGCGGTTTAAGTAACCGAACCATTCAGGATATTGAGCATCTTTGAAGTGCGTCCATACATACTCATGTATTTTCTCGAACCACTCCATACATTGTTTGTCACCTGTCAATTGGTAACCTTTTAGTAGGGAAATAAGTGTTTCAATGTGTACCCACCAAAGTTTTTGGTCCCATTCCAGTTGTTGGGGAGGGCAACCTTTGCGGTCCATAAAATAGTAGATGCCACCATATTCTTTGTCCCATCCGTAGTTAATCATCGTCAAGGTTACATTTTTTGCCTTTTCGATTAGATCAGGGCGATTCAGGCGTTTTCCTAAATCCATGATAAACCACATCGCTTCGATGTCGTGTCCGGGAGTCACTTGCCGTCCTTCAAAACAGTCTACGAGATTGCCGTCCACTCCTATGTTTTCAACAATAATTCCTCCTAGCTCCGGGCGATAGAATACTTCCATCACTTCATGGATACAAGTCTCTATTGTTTTTTCCAGATACTCTTTGTCCAACAAGTGTTCTATTTCAAGTGCCAGATTACAAAGGATCATCGGGAGGGCGAAATTTTTCAGATTACGTGTGCCCGGATGGATTTTGTTCCATTTACCTTTCGGATTATCTGCCTTTGAGAGAATAATATCGAACGTTTTCTTTGCAATGTCAGCATATTCCTGATTGCCTGTAGCCAGACTGAGTTGCCCGAAAGCCATTGTAGCAAATGTATAGGAAAAGATGTTGTATGGTTCTACCAGAGGATTACCTGCCCGATCCAAAGAAAAATACCAATGATAGTTTCCATCATGTCCGTATTTTTTTAGAAATTCACCGCCTTGAATAGCGCAATCCAGCCATTCCTGTTTTTTCTCAACTTTATTGTAAAGCATTGAGAATAACCAAACTTCGCGTCCTTGCAGCCAAATAAATTTATCTGTATCGAATACGTTGCCTTCACGATCCAGACAAGTGAAATAGCCACCGAATTCGTGATCCTGAGAATGCTCTAACCAGAATGGAAGAACATTATTCAGTAGTTCGTCTTTGTATTGGTTTGCTAATTTTTTTAAATCCATAATTGTTAGTTTTTTATTTAATAAGGTCTATTTTACCGTTCCGAACGGGTCCAGTATCTTTCAATCTCCTCCAGAGACTTTCCGGTAGTTTCCGGTACGAGTTTCCAGACAATGAGCATATACGGTACACACATGATGGCGAACAGGAAGAATGTTCCGGCTGGAGTAAGATTCTGGAGCATCCAGGGGGTTAGCTGTCCGATCAGATAGGTACCGATCCAAAGAGCGAATCCGGCAATGGACATTGCTAATCCGCGTATTTTGGTAGGGTACATCTCAGAGAGAAGTACGAATATCACAGCGCAAATGGAAATGGCGCAACAAAAAACATAACACAGAAAGAAGGCTAACAGAAACAGGCTGGAAATATTCCAGGCATTTCCGAAGAGGAAATAACTGCCAATGAGTATCAATGAAACGACCATTCCGGATACCCCATAATATATCAGTTTCTTGCGTCCTACTTTGTCAATGATGAGAAGTGCCAGGATAGTGGTCAGTGTATTCACAAGTCCTACAAGAACCTGATAGAACAGAGAATCCCCTCCTGAAAGACCGGCATTCTCAAAAATGGAAGGCCCGTAGTAAAGAACTGCATTAACCCCCATGAACTGTCCCAGAATAGCAATACATACACCGATAATGACTGCTTTCAGAATACCTGGTTTCAGAAGGATAGACCATTCTGAACGGGTCTCGGAAACAAGGACGGATTTTGTCTCGTTTAGCTGGAAATCAGCCTCTTTAAATGAATTGTAGATCTTTTCCAGAATATAAGTGGCTTTCCTTTCTTGTCCTTTTACTATCAGCCATCTGGGGCTTTCGGGTATGAAAAAGATAATAATAAAGAATATTACGGCTGGTAATGTCTCCATGCCTAACATACCTCTCCACACTTCTGTAACTACTATTTTTTCTAACCAGGCGATAGGTAAGTGGTTTCCACTCTCTGAATATGCCAATAACTGGTAGTTGACAAGATAAGCTCCTAGAAAACCGACAGTTACGGCCAGTTGATACAGGGAGACCATCCTGCCTCTGAATTGTGCGACGGAAACTTCGGAAATGTAAAGAGGAGATACAATAGAAACAACACCAATTCCGATGCCACCTATGATTCTATAAACAACTAACTGGTTAAAGTCAATGCAAAAAGCACAGCCGATTGCTGATGTAGAAAACAGAATGGCAGAAAGTATCATTGTTCTTTTACGTCCGATGCTGTCGCTCAATATTCCGGAAAAGAGAACACCGACAATCGATCCGATCAATGCGCATCCTACATACCATCCTTGTTGCAAGGTGTCCAACTGAAACAGATGTGTCACCTGAGCTATTGTGCCGGATATGACAGCTGTGTCATAACCGAACAGAAAGCCTCCTAAAGCAGCAACGACTGAAAGGAATATGATATAACCCAGATTAATTGTTGTTTTCATATAGTTTATTTGATTTCAAAGTATTCTCTGTATCTGTCATATAAATGTCCTGCCTGCAGATAAGCTGATTGCGGACTTAAAAAGTGAGAAAACTCAAAAGTGATTGCTTTATCATATCCGGCACGTTTTGCCGCTTCCAGTTTCATGCGGAGTTTGTCGAATTTGATCGGCAGGAACCGGATGGGCATATCGCGGTCGAATGTTTCCGCGTTTGTCCAACATTGCATTCCGTATTTGTCTGCCAGTTTCTTGTTCACAGTGAAAAAAGCATCCAGTTCGTCGTAGTCAATGTGTCCGTCTTGAAAAGCACAAGCGTCTACTACATCGTGTATACCATCAAAAATTTCATTCCATTCTCTCTCATGTTGTTCTACGGATACAGCATCCTCCCTTGTCATTTTTCCGGTTCCCATGACTGCCTTTTTACCATCAATCCAAGGGGATATAAAAGTAGGGAGGCCATTCGATACATCTTTGCATTGTTTACCCATGGTATGAAATGCACCGATAGCTCCTTTGGTATTGCGGCTGATTTCCGTGCTAATATACCAGCCTCCGAAACTCTTATACTTTTCACCGTAAGTATTCCATACTTCGTCAATCACATATTTATTATATTCCACTTCCCACGACATATCACGTGTATCCCAATAATGACCGGTGTCATACAGCCCAAAATAAAACTTCATGTTATATTTTTCAGCCAGTCGTAAGTACATATCTACTAAATCCACGGAAGGCATATAGCATCCTTTTCCTAATAGATATTTGGACGGATAAGTGATGAACTTGCGATATCCGGAACGGATCATAATAACGGTATCGATACCAATCCTTTTCATGTGCTGAAAGTCGAGATCCCATTCTTTTTCTCCCCAGTTCTGGTGTGGAATATCGTGAGATATTTCATCTAGAAAAGTGCCTGTGATTTTCAGACCATTATTCTTCGGTACAATTAATTTGCTGTCCGTCCTTTTGCTCGGAGAGAGAACGAATTCACTTCCATCTTTGCCTTCAGCGGCCAGTAGTGTGGGAGCCATTAGGGCGGAGGCTCCCGCTAATGCGGCTTTCTTTAAGAAATCTCTGCGATTATTCGCTTCCATAGTTTACTTTTTTTAGTTTCTACTCTTTTTAGTATATATTTAACCTATTGAATTTTTAATAGTTTAATATTTATTACTAACTCGGAATCATCTGCTAGCTTTATTAATTCCTTTGAGCTAGCACTTTTAATTTATTAATTATGAATTTATTATTGTGTTATTTATTAATTGGGCGATAATTTATGATTAGTTTTATTAATATGGCATTAATATTGCCCCATTCGCAGATGGGGCATTTTATGTTTTCTAGTGTATATTTTTCATAGGCTAATCATTTTAGTCAAGTAATTTAGGTTACTTGGATGAATTGATAGAACAAAGTTAGGCATCCAGAGTTGATTTTTTGCGCAAAAAAACGAAAAAGTGTATTCAAAAAACGCATCTTTCTACTCTTTGGTAGATTTATTTGCTGAATGCAAGTACCATTTAAAAAAATCATATATAATTTCGTTTGATTCAGGGGTTGGGTCATGATTGACTCTGTTGCTCATCGCGACATTATTACGGTATCCTAAGAGCCGGTTGACCGCTATTGTATGGTTTAGCGCTATCCACCGGTCTGTTCCGTCAGAGTATCCTCCGGAAACAAGAAATGGGCGAGGTGCCATCAGCGTATGCAATTCATGCAAATCATATCCTTCTTTGCGGAGCTTCGGATAAATGCCTTTAGCATAATCATGCCCATTTTTGCTCCATGTATTTTCCCATGGTGGCGGATAATATCCCAAATACCAGGGTTCCCAGTAATTGATATATCCCTCTTTTGTTTCGTCGAATACAATTCCGGGGTCTCCCCATGCCGCACAAGCGAACTTTTCGTATAGGCATGAGGCAAACATTGCCCACTTCCCACCATAAGAATGCCCTGTGATGCCTATTCTTGTAGAATCGACGTCCTGTACTTTGGCTAATACTTCCCATGCATTTGCGGCTGCATAAGCTAATGCTGAAAGTGGTTGGAGAGTTGCATTTTCAATGGTGGGGTAATAAATGGAATATGTCTGATTCTCTGTGGTCTTCGTTGTTCCTATTGATAATGTGACAAATCCTCTTTTCGTCAATTGATATGCAAAGTCTCTATAAGGTTTTCCACCCAATCCGATAGCCGTTTCGGGTTCATAAAATGTAGTGATAACGGCAGGCTTTTTGCCTTCTTTGTCCGGAACCAGCAAATAACCTTCAGTCTGTTCGTTGGGAGTCCAGTAGAAGCGGACACGGTATTGCATGAAGTTTTCACGGTGGAGAGTATCCAGAATTTCAAATGTTTGTCCGGTAATGACAGGCGGCCATTGTCCTAACAGGCTCATCCATCTGTCCTTGATTTCAGTTCGTCGTCTTTGCCAGTCTTCAACGGTTCTGACTGTATCCCCATTATAATATAATAAAGGAGAGCGAAAATTCCCATATACATTTTCGTATTCTGCGGGCGGGCGGAAGTAGCTCGATAACTTATTCCATAGATCAGAGGAGTCATTGTTTCCGCTATTTTTGTTTCCGCTGCATCCTGCTAGAAATGCTGCCAGATGAACGATCAGGATGAATAGCACGATTTTCTTTTGCTCCATAAGTTGTTGATTGACTTTAAGAGTTAACATTTACCGAACAAAGATATGCCACTTTAGTAATGCCTCCGGTACTAAAAACGAAAAGCTATATTCGAAAAACGAATAATTTATTTTTTATCTGTTCGTGATTTTTTTCTCCCGATATTCCAAAGGGGAACATCCTTTGAACTTTTTGAAAATCCGGGAGATATTATTATAGTCTTTAAATCCGGCTTCCGTTGCAATGTCTGCCAATGAACGATCTGTAGTAAGAAGTAAATCGGCCAGATGGTTGACCCGGCAGTTTAAGATATACTGATAGATGGAAGTATGCATCGCATTTTTGAATTTCACTTCAAAATTTCTGCGTGAGAGCGGAATCTGTGCCAACAAAGACTCTATGGTCAGGTCGGAATTGTAATGACTCTCTATGTATTTTACAACTTCGAGAATGTAAGGGTCCTTTATATTATGCTTTTCTGTGGATTGCCGCAATTCTATGCGGATAGGGTTGATGACGATATTGAAGGTCCCTTCATGTTCCTTTTTGATTTGTTGATGAATGAGCCTGCCTATGGAATATCCTCCTCTTTCTACTTCCAGTTCTATGGAGGAGATGGGAGGATCGGAAATATTGCAGATCAAGTCATCATTGTCGACTCCTAACAGGGAGATTTCTTCCGGTATGTGTATGTTACTTATCTTGCAGGTTTCCGAAATGAATAGTGCGTGTGAGTCGTCGCAGCAGAACAACGCTATGGGTTTAGGAAGCTCTTGCAGCCATTGGCTTACTTCTATTCTGATTTCGTCTTCATGCTTATCGGATTCGAAACAATAAAAGTTGCCGCCTATCCGTTTAACTTCCTGACGGAAGCCTTCGCAACGTTCGTCAGACCAGACAACTCCGTTTATGCCGAAATAAGCAAAGTTGTGGAACATCCGCTTGGCGAAGAATTGGGCGGCCATTCTGCCCGTTCCTTTGTAGTCGCCCGTCAGATTGGAGTAAGTAGTGCTTCTATGGTGATAATTCTGCAATACAATCGGAATATTCAGTTCTTTCAGTAGATTGACGGTGTCATTGTTCCATTGTCCGATGATGGCGTCAGCTTTCCATTCTTTTGCCCATTTGAGAATACCTTTTTCTCCATACATGCCGCTGTAATAGGATGGAAGCCGATAGAAAAGCCAAGGTCCGTTTTCTTTGGAATATTGTACAAGTCCGCGGAGCAATTTTCTGTCAAATTCACTGGAATAATCGATCAGCAGTAGTATTTTTATCATAGTGTGTGCGGGTATATTAAAGTTTATGGAAACAAATATATAAATATTAGTTTGTTTTCTTTCTATAATAGTCTAACTTTGTTGCGAAGAAGATATGTATGACACCCGGGGCTCGTGCTGTACGACACCCGGGTGTTGTGATGTCTGACATCCGGGTGTCATACGTGCTGACACCCGGGTGTCGTACAGAATGAAAATATAAACGAAACAAGAAAGGAGTATAAGACATGGCAATCCCTTATGTAGTAAGAAAGAAAGCGGACTTGACGTCCGGAGAAAGAAAAGAGTTATGGTATGGTGTACCAAGTAAAATACAGGATAGAGGCGGAGTACAGAACAAAGAACTAGCCCAAGTGGTGGAGCTGCGGGGAGGTTTCCACCGTGGTCAGGTTGAAGGCATATTGGTGGAAGTAGCGGATGCCATCCGCTATTTGCTTTCTATGGGACAGTCTGTGACGATTGATGGGCTGGGTACATTCCAAACGGCTCTGACCAGTCCTGGCTTTGAACGTCCCGAACAAGTGACACCGGGACAAGTATCGGTATCCCGCGTTTATTTTGTGGCAAACAGCGTACTCCGTGACCGCATGAAGAAAACAAAGTGTATGCGCATCCCTTTTAAATATTATATGCCCGAAAGTATGTTGACTAAAGAGATGAAGAAAGCAGATCAGGAGCAGGAACAAACAGAAGAATAAGATAAATTAATACCCTCCCTGTCTTATTTATGAGATAAATGCCTATCTTTGTGGCACTTTTTACGAAAAAAGGTAATTCAAATTAATAGATATAGAAAAGAAAATGGCACAAGAAGACGTTTTTAAGAAACTTGTATCGCACTGTAAAGAGTACGGCTTCGTATTTCCTTCAAGCGATATCTACGACGGACTAGGCGCAGTATATGACTACGGTCAGATGGGCGTTGAATTGAAAAACAACATTAAAAAATATTGGTGGGACAGCATGGTGCTGTTGCACGAAAACATTGTCGGTATCGACTCTGCCATCTTTATGCACCCTACCATCTGGAAGGCTTCCGGACACGTGGACGCATTCAATGACCCTTTGATTGACAATAAAGATTCTAAAAAACGTTATCGTGCTGACGTATTGATCGAAGATCAGTTGGCAAAGTATGACGATAAAATCAATAAAGAAGTAGCAAAAGCTGCCAAGAAGTTTGGTGACTCATTCGATGAGGCTCAATTCCGTTCTACCAACGGACGTGTGTTGGAACATCAGGCTAAGCGTGATGCACTTCACACTCGTTTCTCAAAAGCACTGAATGATAATAATTTGGATGAACTTCGTCAGATTATTGTTGATGAAGAGATCGTATGTCCTATTTCCGGTACTAAGAACTGGACGGAAGTCCGTCAGTTCAACCTGATGTTCTCTACGGAAATGGGATCGACTTCAGATGGTGCCATGAAGATTTATCTTCGTCCGGAAACGGCACAGGGTATCTTTGTAAACTATCTGAATGTGCAGAAAACCGGTCGTATGAAAGTACCTTTCGGTATTGCCCAGATTGGTAAGGCTTTCCGTAATGAGATTGTTGCCCGTCAGTTCATCTTCCGTATGCGTGAGTTCGAACAGATGGAGATGCAGTTCTTTGTAAAACCGGGAACGGAACTGGATTGGTTCAAGAAATGGAAGGAGATTCGTCTGAAATGGCATAAAGCGCTGGGCTTCGGTGATGCCAGCTACCGCTATCACGACCACGATAAATTGGCTCACTATGCTAATGCTGCAACAGATATCGAGTTCCTGATGCCATTCGGTTTCAAAGAAGTGGAAGGTATCCACTCCCGTACAAACTTCGACTTGTCTCAGCATGAGAAATTCTCCGGCAAGAGCATCAAATACTTTGATCCTGAATTGAATGAATCATACACTCCGTATGTGATTGAAACTTCTATCGGTGTAGACCGTATGTTCCTGAGCATCATGAGCGCTGCTTATTGCGAAGAGCAACTGGAAAACGGAGAAAGCCGTGTTGTGCTGAAATTGCCTGCTGCCCTTGCTCCGGTGAAACTGGCTGTTATGCCGTTGATCAAGAAAGACGGTCTGCCTGAAAAGGCCCGTGAGATCATCGATGCTCTGAAGTTCCATTTCCACTGCCAATATGACGAAAAAGACAGTATCGGCAAGCGTTATCGTCGTCAGGATGCCATCGGTACTCCGTTCTGCGTAACAGTGGATCATCAGACATTAGAAGATAACTGCGTGACATTGCGTAATCGCGACACCATGCAGCAAGAGCGTGTAGCTATCTCTGAACTGAACAATATCATTGCAGACAGAGTGAGCATCACCTCATTATTGAAAACTTTACAATAAACCATTAACGAATGAGTAAAAAAATCTATTTATTCTCCTTAGTATTACTGGCTTTGGCTTTTGTTTCTTGTAGCGAAACCGAAGAAGAGGGAAAGTTTGCCAATTGGCGGGCGCGTAACGAGGCCTTTTTAGATTCTTTGCAGCAGGTGTATGATGCAAAAACTGATCCTGAATTGGAATTCTTTGTACCTTTTACGGATCCGGGAATGAAGATTTTCTATAAGAGAACGGTGAAAAATGACGAGGGGAGACGTCCTGTAATACCGAATGTTGTATCAGCGTATTATCGTGGATCTTATTATACAGGTGAGGTGTTTGATCAGAACTTTACCGGAAAAGATCCTGGGGACTTTGATTCTCCAACAGAATTCTGGGTGAATCCTATTTCAATGTCTAATCCTCCTCATATTATACCAGTGGATGGATGGATCGAAACATTGCAGAGGATGAGGACAGGAGAGAGATGGACTGTTTATTTACCTTGGGATATGGGATATGGAACTAGTGACCGGGATGGTATGCCCGGATATTCTGTTTTGGTCTTTGATATAAAACTGGAATCGGTAGTTTCAGATTATTAGATTGTTGAAAATAAGTATGTTTATGAGCTGATTACAAGTAAAGTTTGGTAGGATAGAAATTTAGTAGTCCTTGTAATCGGCGTACTTAAAATATTAAAATTCCCTTTATTTTAGTTGATTCTATTGAGAATTATACTAAAATAAAGGGAATTTTTATTGGAGAGTGATCTAATAATTTTCAATATTGAGGAACTTGTCTGGAAACAGCATATTATAAGTTCATTATATCGATATAATAAGTTGTGTTATTGCCTGTCGTAATGCCCCTAAATGTTTCACCGTTTAAATTACGACTAGATATTTGTGGAACAAGAGGTCCTGTTGGACCATTCTTGATAGCTCTATATGTCCACAAGATAGCTTCATTTCCGTTCTTTCCATTTTCGTCGTCTATGTATATGCTGTTTATTGCATTAGGAATAGGTGTTGAACTAGCTTTTCTTAAAACTCCATGTTGAAAGCCTAATTTTTGTGCAGGCTTGTCACTAAATCTCCAGTAAAGAGTTGTATTATGCCCGAAATTAGATAAACCAGTGGATACTAAACCTCCGTTATCCTCTAAGCTGTTTTTATTTTTATGATCCTCATTGTCATGATATCTCTTTACAAGATCTACATCACCTTCATTGATATTCCATACATAATCATATAAAATCAGAGTACCTCCACCATAATTACCTGGATCTACTAAGCAAAATCTAAATCTTACATTTCCATCAACGGTTGTAGAACCAACATTGCCGGTTGCATGTGTATCTCCTCCATCTTCACAGTCCATTCGGTATACAAATTCTCGATTACCACTGCAAGTACCATACTTAAATACTCCAACTTTGGGGGCATTTCCGCCATAAGCTCTTGTGTCAGTTCGTGTTTTACTGTCATAAGCTAAGATTAGTTTGTTTAATGAATCTTGGATAGCCTTGATTAATTCGGGTTCCGCGCATGTTTCTTCTTGTGTAGTAGGAGTTAATTCATCTTTCTCTTTGTTTAACTCATCAAAAGAATATCCTTTTAATGTTAATTCGTAATCAGCAACTACACTTTCTAGTTCGTCAGATAATTGTGTGTTTTCACTTGCACTCATCGCTCTTTCTTCTTCATTTAGAGAACAAGAAGCTAATAAAATGCTGAAACAAAAAAAAGTAACTTTTTTCATAATACAGTTTTTAATAAATGTGGATAAATAAAAATTATTTTGATAGTTCTTCGTCAATAAGATGACAAATCTCTCGTTTTGAGTTGGAATTAACAATCAAACGTCCATTTACGATAATTGTTGGGGTTGCATAAACACCGAGTAGTACTAATTGATTTATCGATTTTTCAATTAATTTTTTCCCTGCATCATCTTCAATATCTTTCTTGAATTTGTTAATATCCATGGATGTACTATGTGCTATATTATATACAGTTATTGAATCTATGTATCCTTTATGCGTGTATAATGAGTCATGGAATTCCCAAAACTTATTTTGTCTATTGGCTGCTTCACTTGCTATTTGGGCAAAAGTTGGTGTTGCCGAATAGTGGATATAGCCAAATTTGACTTTTTCTTTGTATTTTTGATATATTGTTTCATATAGATTGTGAGCATTAATACAAGATTCGCAATCAAAATCAGATATAATGATAATAGATACTTTTGATTGAAGATTTCCTCTATAATAAGTGTGCAGATTGCTTAAATCAATGGATGGACTTTTAGGAGGATAAATATATTGCACTATTCTTTTATTTTGTTTTAAAGAATCCAGCAAATTATCTATAATAAATCCTTTCAAGCGATATAATCCTGATATCTTTCCAGTGGGAGAGTTTGTGGCTACATTATACATATTAGCATCACGAAATTCTATAATTGATTTCAGATTATAACGTTTTGAAAGAGAATCTATTCCCAATCGCTGGATTTGATTATCTGTATAATTATCAATATATTGCTGATAAGATAGTTGTTTTTTATCAGCCTCTTTCTGTAGTAACTTAACGTTTATTAATTGCTCAACTGCCTTCTTCTTTATTTCATAAATTTTGTTTAGTTCGTCAAAGAGTTCTTGTTTAATGATCGTATTTAATTCATCAGTATAAAGTACTTCTTCTCCTAATTCTGCAATTATCTCTCTGTCATTATGTGATGATTTTTTTCTAGAGTTGCATGAAGGACAAAGTAATGCAAACAGTATGATAAATATAGAATATTTGGTACGTTTCATAACTTTATTATTCTATGGAAATTACTCCTACAGCTACCCATAAAGGAGAGGATACTTTAAGAGTATATTCTGTAGTTTTGTAGTGTTTATCTAAGTTGATGAATTTGATTTTCTCGAAAGATGTTGTTTTTTCATAGTAAACTGTTTCACCGGTAGTTGAATTAATTATGAGTATTGTTACATCATTGCTAGGATGTTCGAATTCTATTTCTAATAATGAGTTATTTACATAGGCTTGTACAGGAGATGGTAAATTTGCAGAGCGGTGCTCTATCTTTACTCTGACCTTCATCTTGATTTGTTTTCTTGTATCTAATGGCATTGCAAAGATAAGATTTGAACAAATAACCATAAGAGAGAATAAAAGTAGATTTCGTTTCATATTGATTTTATGTTATTGGTTTGTTGCAAAATTACGATGTTTGCGTATGCGGAACAATAACATGAAATAACAATATGAAAGATAATCGATCTTGATAATCAGGGTGTTGCGTTTTTGATATAACAAAAATGAGATAATGATAACACTTTCTTTTGCAGGACTATCTTTTATCGTTTTTAAGATCAAATATTACAGAGAAAGTTTGATTGGATAGTTGCTTTCTTATGCGATACTTTCTTTGGTTGAGCGCATATTGACTTTCAACCCTCATACATTTTTTGATAGTATCATTAGAAAGTTGAAGATAATTAAGTATACAGTAATAGAGATCTTCCTGCGTTAGATTTGGATATTGGTTAAGAAGCTCCTGCATTGCTTCCGTGAAAACTTCATTTATTTCTTGATAAATTAATGAAATATCTTCTTGGGATACTCCTTTTTCTCTTTTTATTTTAGATGTTTCAATTAATTGTATTTTCTTATAGGATGTGGTGGTTTTGAATAGACGTACACATGTTTGAAGGCTTTGATGCCATAATTCAAATCTTTTATTTACTATATCTATGTACTTTTGTTCGTTAATTTTGTTAGTGTGTGATATTGTTTTAATTTCTTCTTTTAATACAGCTTTTTCTGTTTGGTTTTTCATAAGAAGTTGCTGTAGATATATGTATTTTATTTTATTGCGGTTGCTGATGTACATTAGTATAAATATGGCAAAGGATATTGTCAATAATATGCAAATGATTAATACTGCTTTATCTTTTTGGTACTGACTTTCTACGCGCTGTTCATACATTTCTGTAGAGTGTTTTTTTATGAGACTATTAATCTCTGTATGATGAACCATCTTTTGTATAGAATCATAATAAACTAATGCTGTATCATTGTATAAAATAGCTTGCTCATATTTTTTTCTTTTTTTATCTATTTCGTATAATGTTTGGTAGATAGATGCTTTTGCATAGATATCTGTATTGATTTTAGCTTTGGATAAATAACAAATAGCAGAGTCTGTTTCTTCCAAATTGCGTAAAATAATCCCTTTCCAAAAGTAAATGGAAGAAAAACTTGTATTATAAGGTGCATATTTTAATGCATGTTCTATATTCTTTTTTGCTTCTATATGCATTCCTAAATTATCATAAATTTTGCTATATCACATAATATGGCAGTCTGCCATATGGAATCATTGATAGATTGTGCTATGGCTAAGGATGTTTGATAATAAGTTAGTGCGCTGTCTTCATCGTCTTGTATTGCATAAATGTTACCTAAGCCTCGCGTCGCATGAAGAATACCATATTTATCTTTTAATAGTTCAGCAGTAGAATAAGATTCTTTATATGTTTTTATTGCCTGAATATAAAATTCTTGATTTTCGTAGCACATCGCTAAATTATTGTAAACCTGTAATATAAAGGTTTTATCAGTCGGGGTAGATTTCAGAACTGTTAAATACGCCTCTGTTGCTTTTACATATTCTTCATTATCTTGGTATACCCTTCCAAGATAAAAATATGATTTAGCTTTTAAATTGTTGTTATCTTTATTTTTATAGTAGTCGATTGCTATCGATATTATAGAGTCATTTTGATGTTGAATGTAATTTTTATCTAAAGCTTGTGTTAAGAGCAATGCATACATTGCTTTAGCTGATTTACTGGGTATTTCTTGAATAGAAAAACTTCTTAATAAGTTTAAAGCACTATCAGGTTTACTAAGCATTAATGAATCTGCTAATTGGAGTTGAGGGATAATATCAGATTTATGACATGCATTTAATGTAATGCATAGTACTATTAAAAAGATTGTGTAGTTTGATTTCATAAAGTGTTTGCTTCTACAAAAATAACTATTTCTAAATGAAATATAGTTAATTAGGAGGATAAAAAATCAACGGTAAAAAGTAAATGATATAAAATACAGGACTTATTTTTCTTTTATGCTGCTCTCCCTTATCTGCAAATGTGTCGGAATCACCACTTGCTTGACCGTCCTGTCTCCCTTAATCTGATCAATCAGCAGTTGACAGGCTGTTTCCCCCATCTTATAAGTCTGATGCGATACGGCAGATAGCTTGGGTTCCACATAATTGGCGTGCTGCTCATCCGTGTATCCGATGATGGCGATATCGTCGGGAATACGAAGTCCGTGCCTTTTGATTACTTCCATAGCGGCAAAAGCCAATGTGTCATTCATGGCAAGGATGGCATCGGGAGGCTGGGGGAGAGATAATAATGTTTCCGTAGCAATCTGTCCTTCCTCATAATCAATTTTCCGGCAGACAACTAATTCCTTTTCAATCGGAATCCGGTTATCGCGCAAGGCTTCCAGATAACCATGCTTCCTTCTTTTTACAATATCCAGATGATTGGCACCGCCGATAAAAGCCACCCGTTTACTTCCATTGTCCAGCAGATGCTGGGTAGCCATTTGTGCGGATTGTGCTCCGTCTGCTATTACTGACGAGAATTGATCGGTCAGGCAAACACGGTCGAACAGAATCAGCGGCATATTGATCTCTTTCAATGCAGCAAAATGAGAAAAGTCAGTTGTTTCCTGAGACAGGCAGGCGATAATCCCCTCTACCCGCATATTGACCAGATTCTCTATATTCCTTTTTTCATGCTCGAAAGACTCGTGCGATGTCGTGATAATGACGAAATATCCGTTATCGATCGCCATGTTCTCTATCCCGTTCAGAATGGAGGCAAAGAAATGAGTGACAATATCCGGAACGATCACTCCGATGATGCGCGGCGCATTCTTTCGCAGACTCATAGCGAAAGGATTGGGACGATAATTCATCTCTTTGGCCAGCTTCTTGGCTTTGGCGCAAAGTTCACGGCTGATTTCCGGGCTGTCTTTCAGCGCTCGGGATACAGTAGGGATGGATACGCCTAATGCTTGGGCGAGGTCTTTGAGTGAAGTATGTTTCCGGTTTTCCATCTGAAGGTCTCCAACTTAGATTTATCTGCAAAGAAAGCATATTCCCTGATAAATCTCCGCATTTAAAGAAAGATTTTTTACGTAAACCGTTACGTAGCTTTTTCGCCCCTCTCTTGTCCGTTGAGAAGGGTTCACCCCTTACTTTTGTCGCATACAAAATAATTTAAAACCCTATACGTATGCAATACCATGAAATCGGAAAGACAGGGATGAAAGTATCGTCTCTCAGCTTCGGAGCTTCCTCTCTGGGAGGAGTTTTCCATGATTTAAAAGAAAAAGAAGGCATTCAGGCTGTGTTTACAGCCATCGAAGCCGGAATGAACTTTATCGATGTTTCCCCTTATTACGGACATTATAAGGCAGAGACTGTTCTAGGCAAAGCGCTGAAGGATATTCCTCGCGACCGTTATTATCTTTCTACGAAAGTCGGACGCTATGGCAAAGACGGAGTCAATACATGGGACTACTCGGCAAAGCGTGCGACGGAGAGTGTATATGAAAGTATGGAACGTCTGAATATTGACTTCATCGATTTGATCAATGTGCATGATATTGAGTTTGCCGACCTGAATCAGGTGGTTAATGAGACATTGCCTGCTTTGGTCGAACTGCGTGAGAAAGGAGTGGTAGGACATGTCGGAATCACTGACTTGCAGCTCGAAAACTTGAAATGGGTGATAGACCGTTCGCCAAGCGGAACTATTGAATCTGTTCTTAGCTTCTGTCACTATTGTCTGTGCGATGATAAATTGGCTGACTTCCTTGACTATTTCGAATCGAAAGAAATCGGTGTCATCAATGCTTCTCCTCTCTCGATGGGCTTGCTGAGCGAACGTGGTGTTCCGGCTTGGCATCCGGCTCCCAAGCCATTGGTAGATGCCTGTCGCAAAGCGATGGAGCATTGTAAAGCAAAGAATTATCCGATAGAAAAGCTCGCTATGCAATTCTCGGTGAGTAATCCAAAGATTGCGACTACCCTGTTCAGCACCACTAATCCGGAGAATGTGAAGAAAAATATCGGCTTTATTGAAGAACCGGTCGATTGGGAACTCGTGCGTGAAGTGCGGGAAATTATCGGAGAACAGCAGCGTGTAAGTTGGGCAAACTCTTAAAAAAACGGTCGATTCTATGGATTATACGATTATTGATGCGCATGCCCATCTGTGGCTTCGCCAAGATACGGTGGTCGATGGTTTTCCTATCCGTACTTTAGAGAACGGACGCTCCCTGTTTATGGGGGAGATTCGGCAGATGGTTCCTCCTTTTATGATTGACGGGGTGAATAGTGCGGAAGTTTTTCTGTCCAATATGGATTATGCCCAAGTCTCGGCTGCGGTTATTACACAAGAATTTATAGACGGCATTCAGAACGATTATCTGATGGAGGTTGTTTCACGCTATCCGGACCGTTTCTTTGTTTGCGGAATGTGTGAGTTTCGCAAGCCGGGCTATCTGGGACAGGCGAAAGAACTGATCGGGAAGGGATTTAAAGCGATTAAGATTCCTGCCCAGCGCTTACTTCTGAAAGAGGGACGGGTAATGTTGAACTGTCCTGAAATGATGCAGATGTTCCGGTGGATGGAAGAGCGGGGAGTGATCTTGTCAGTCGACTTGGCAGAGGGGGCGATACAGGTTCCGGAGATGGAAGAGATTATTCAGGAATGTCCTCGATTGAAGATTGCTGTCGGCCATTTCGGGATGGTTACTCTTCCGGATTGGAAGGAGCAGATTAAGTTGGCACGTCATCCGAATGTGATGATTGAGTCCGGTGGTATCACATGGCTGTTCAATGACGAGTTTTATCCGTTTAAAGGTGCCATCAAGGCTATTCGTGAAGCCGCAGAACTGGTTGGCATGGAGAAACTGATGTGGGGCTCGGACTATCCGCGCACGATAACAGCCATTACTTATAAGATGTCTTATGACTTTGTGGTGAAATCCCCGGAATTGTCGGAAGCGGAGAAAACGTTATTCCTGGGCGGGAATGCGCGGAAATTCTACGGGTTTGCAGAACTTCCGGAACTCCCATACATTAAAAATATGTCGGAATAGAAAGGAAACAGCCACTATACCGCTAAACAATCACTGTACACATGAAAAAGAATACATATACCATTCCTCTCGCACTGGTTTTCAGCCTTTTCTTCTTGTGGGCGATCAGCAGCAATCTGCTTCCCACAATGATCCGGCAGTTGATGAAAACCTGTGAACTGAACACCTTCGAGGCCTCTTTTACGGAGACCGCTTATTGGCTGGCTTACTTTATTTTCCCTATCCCGATAGCTATGTTCATGAAGCGTTATAGCTATAAGGCGGGAATCATCTTCGGGCTGTTGCTGGCAGCTGTCGGCGGATTGCTGTTCTTTCCTGCTGCCATGCTGAAAGAATATTGGGCTTATCTCTGCATCTTCTTCATTATCGCTACCGGAATGTGTTTTCTGGAGACAGCCGCCAATCCTTATGTCACCGTGCTGGGAGCTCCCGAAACGGCTCCGCGCCGATTGAATCTGGCGCAATCCTTCAATGGACTGGGCGCTTTTATCGCAGCGATGTTTCTGAGCAAGCTGATTCTAAGCGGTACCCATTATACACGCGAGACGCTTCCTGTTGATTATCCGGGAGGCTGGCAGGCTTATATACAACTGGAAACGGATGCGATGAAACTTCCTTATCTGATATTGGCTCTGTTGCTTCTTGCGATAGCGGTCGTATTTGTTTTCTCAAAATTGCCGAAGATTGGAGATGAAGGAGCGGAACCTGCATCCGGAAAGAAAGAAAAACTGATTGATTTCGATGTGCTGAAACGCTCGCATTTACGTTGGGGAGTCATCGCGCAGTTCTTTTATAATGGTGGGCAAACAGCTATCAACAGTCTGTTTCTCGTTTACTGCTGCACCTATGCCGGTTTGCCGGAAGATACGGCTACCACTTTCTTTGGACTGTACATGCTGGCCTTCTTGCTAGGGCGCTGGATTGGTACGGGATTGATGGTCAAGTTCCGTCCGCAGGATATGTTGCTGGTGTATGCTTTGATGAATATCCTTTTGTGTGGTGTCGTGATGCTATGGGGAGGAATGATCGGACTGTATGCGATGCTCGCCATCTCTTTCTTTATGTCTATCATGTATCCTACACAGTTCTCTTTGGCACTGAAAGGACTCGGAAATCAGACAAAGAGCGGTTCGGCCTTTTTGGTAATGGCAATTGTCGGTAATGCCTGTCTTCCTCAGTTGACAGCGTACTTCATGCACGTTAATGAACATATTTATTATGTCGCTTATGGCATACCGATGATTTGTTTTGCGTTTTGTGCCTATTACGGTTGGAAGGGCTATAAAGTAATTGATTAATAAATTTATCTCAAACAAATAAAATGAAAGCAGTTCAAATTGTCAACCCCTCCGAAATGAAGGTGGTTGAACTGGAAAAGCCGGCCGTCGGTGTCGGTGAAGTATTGGTAAGAATCAAGTATGTCGGCTTCTGTGGCTCCGATTTAAACACTTTTCTGGGGCGTAACCCGATGGTGAAACTCCCTGTAATACCGGGGCATGAAGTAGGAGCAGTGATTGAAGAGATCGGTCCGGATGTTCCGGCTGGCTTTGAGAAAGGGATGAATGTAACATTGAACCCATATACCAATTGTGGTAAATGTGCTTCGTGCCGTAACGGGCGTGTCAATGCCTGCGAGCATAATGAGACATTAGGCGTACAACGGAATGGAGTGATGTGCGAATACGCCGTGCTTCCTTGGACGAAGATTATCCCGGCAGGTAATATCTCATCCCGTGACTGTGCTCTGATTGAGCCGATGAGTGTAGGATTTCATGCTGTTTCCCGTGCTCAGGTCATCGATAATGAGTATGTGATGGTGATTGGCTGTGGTATGATTGGGATTGGCGCTATTGTACGTGCTGCCTTGAGAGGAGCGACGGTGATTGCGGTCGATCTGGATGATGAAAAACTGGTACTGGCCAAAAGAGTGGGAGCGTCTTACGCAGTAAACTCTAAAACAGAGAATGTACATGAGCGGATACAGGAAATCACCGCAGGGTTTGGAGCTGATGTCGTGATTGAAGCTGTCGGCAGTCCTGTGACTTATGTAATGGCTGTGGATGAAGTTGGCTTTACCGGTCGTGTGGTTTGTATTGGCTACGCCAAAAAAGAAGTCGCTTTTCAGACCAAGTATTTCGTCCAGAAAGAACTGGATATTCGTGGTTCCAGAAATGCATTGCCTGCTGATTTCCGTGCGGTAATCAACTATATGAAAGAAGGTAAGTGTCCGGTAGAAGAACTGATCTCAAAGATTGCAAAACCGGAAGATGCTTTGGAGGCAATGAAAGAATGGGCAGCTGATCCGGGAAAGGTATTCCGTATCTTGGTAGAAATGTAGATAATTTATTTTACAGAATCAACCGCTTAGCCCATTGTATTGAGAATATGAAGAAAGAATGATCCCGTTGGTTTTAAACCAACGGGTCGTTCCTTTAAAACCAAGACACCGTTCCTTTAAAACCAACAGATCTTTTCTTTTAAAGAAATTCTAGATGTTTTTTATCTGTTGAGAATCAGTGTTTTACGGACTGGGCCTGAACACGGGTCAATAAATGGTTATCATTCTTTACATAACTGCGTGGCATTAAAAGATTGAAGTATAATTTGTGCTTTTAGTCTTTAGAATGTTCTTCTATTATTAAGGATGGAATGATAATTGGCTATGATATTGAATCAATCCTTCCATCGGACTTTGGAGAATCTTACCTATCTGAATACCTGTTTGTCGGGCAGCATCCTGTAGAATCTCTTTGTAACAGTAGGCTATCGATCCGATGAAGTGTACCGGATATTGCTTGTAATCATACTGCATCACATTCCTGCGAAAGAAAGCTATAAAGCTGTTCATAACTAATTGGCGGATAGCCGGTTCTTCCAAATGCTGTGCGATAAAAGGAGAGAGACTGGCCAAAAAACGATTGGGAAAGGGCTGGCGATAAACCCGGTCGATGATTTCGGGAGGCGTCAGATCGAACTGCTTCAGAAACTCTTCTTTCAAGGTGGCAGGAAGTTGATTTTTCAGAATATCTCCTACCAGCAGTTTTCCAAGTACGGCACCGCTACCTTCATCTCCCAAAATAAATCCGAGAGGAGAGATGTTACTGACGATCTCTTTTCCATTGTAAAAACAAGAATTGGACCCCGTCCCCAAAATACAGGCGATACCAGCCTTCTGGCCACATAGCCCGTGGGCGGCAGCCAGCATATCCGAATTAGCTTTAATATTCCCGATAACGGGCAGACTGTCTGCAATAGCCCGTCGGAGGACGGGAGCTTTCTCGGGTGTACAACCTGCTCCGTAGAAGTAAACTGCATTGAATTTCCCTTCCGGCAGTTGAGGCAGAAGGGAAGCTGTCAGCTTCTGTTGGATTTCTTCTTCCGACTGGAAGAAAGGGTTGATCCCTTTCGTTCCAAGTCGCTTGATAACTGCGCCGTTCAGTACGACACACCAGTCTGTTTTGGTAGAACCACTGTCTGCAATGAGTATCATATCTTAATGTATATTTTCTTTTTATATAGAATGTAGCCTATTGCCCAGTTGAGAAGGACAAAAAGCAGGGCAAATACAAGCGAGCCTCCTTTATCTCCGAAGACAGGTTGTAGGAGTGCGCTGTAAATATAGCCATGTAAAGAAGTCGCTTCACCTTGGTAGGTCATAGGAATGACTGCCAGCGTAATCGCCAGAATATCTGCCAATACATAAATAAATAGCGGATTTACTCCAAACGATTCGAAGAAACGGCTCCAGTTTTTATAACCTTTAATGTCAATGATCCATACGAGTAATGCCAGAAAACTGGAACCCAGACCGCAGGTTACGAGTACGAAGGAAGGAGACCATACTTTCTTGCAGATAGGGGAACCATAACTCAGTAAGAAACCTGCGAAAGTAAGGATAGTACCTATCAGGAACAAACGTTCCAGCTTCTCATGAATATCTTTTACTTCCATCAATAGCTTTCCGGCACAGAAGCCGATTAAGACGTGGGCGATGGCTGAAATAGTACTAAGCAGTCCTTCCGGATCAAGTATCTGACCGCCATAGATATGAGCTTGTCCTAATACTGCACGGTCGACGATGGAAAGAATATTTGTTTCGTCGTAGACATATCCATTGCCGAGGGCAAGGATTGCAAAATAACTAATGAGAAGTACAGCAATTAAATAAGGTATATATTTATGCTTCATGAGTAAAGCGACTATGGCAGTAACTCCATATCCCAAAGCAAGCCGTTGCATGACTCCGAGAATGCGAATCTGGTCGATAGGGAAGGGATCGTGCTGGAAGCAGAGAATGGAAAGCCAGCTGATGCCAATTCCAATCAGGAAAATGATCACGGTCCGTTTGAGAATTTTTAAACCCGCGGGAACACTGAAGGTGAAATTGTACTTTCTCAAAGAGATGTACGTGGAGATTCCCATAATGAACATAAAGAATGGGAATACCAGATCGGTAGGAGTTAATCCAATCCACTCGGCATGTTTGAGGGGAGCATACGCATGTTGCCAGGAACCGGGCGTATTTACTAAGATCATACCCGCGATGGTGATGCCCCGCATCACATCGAGTGCCAATAGGCGTTTGTTACTTGTTGTTACATTCATGACTGTTACTTTTTAATGTGTTAAGTTATAAGTAATTCAATTTTATCTCTTTTTTCCGAAGGAACTGTCCAGTCGATTGCGGATCATCCATGAAGCAAGGATGCCGGGAATGGTGCATACGCATACCCAGATAAAGAAGTTGGTGTATCCGAGATGTTCCTGTATCCATCCTGCCGGCATTCCCGGAAGCATCATGCCAAGTGCCATAAAACCTGTTCCAATGGCATAATGAGCTGTTTTGTGTTCACCATCTGCAATATAAATCAGATAAAGCATATAGGCAGTAAAGCCGAAGCCATATCCCAGCTGTTCGATGGCTACACAAATGGAGATTAGCAGGAGGTTGTCCGGAGTAGCTGCTGCCATCCAGACATATAAAAGGTCGGGGAGGTTGATAGCCAGCGCCATGGGAATGATCCATTTCTTAAAACCGTCACGGGAAACGAGGAAACCGCTGATGATGCCGCCTATCAGTAGGGCGGCTACGCCGATGGTGCCATAAATGACTCCGACGGATGCGGTTGATAATCCCAATCCGCCTTGTTCGGCACCATCCAATAAGAATGGAGAGGCTATTTTAGCAAGTTGGGATTCTCCCAACCGATAGGTGAGCAGGAAGAAAAACATAAGTCCCAGGTTTTTCTTCTCAAAGAAAGTGACGAATGTCTTAAAGAAATCTTCCAGTAACTTACCCGGTGTTAACCCCGGTCTTTTGACATCTGAAGCAGGGTGGGGGAGAATAAAGCGATGGTATAGTGTCAGTCCGAGGAATAATCCTGCCATCAGATAGAAAGTGATACTCCAGGCCATTGGAACATTGCCATGCGATGTTTCCAACCAGCCTGCCAACATAACCAGGATTCCCTGCCCGAAGATATTGGCGAAACGATAGCAAGTGTTTCTGATGCCTACGAAGAAGGATTGTTCTTTGTTGTTGAGGCCAAGCATATAAAAGCCGTCAGCCGCAATGTCATGCGTGGCAGAACTGAATGCCATCAGCCAAAAGAATGCCAGAGTGAGTTGCACATAGTGTGGAGTCGGGATAAAAAAGGCAATACCGGCGAAACCGGCAGCAATCAAACCCTGCATGGAAATAATCCAGGAACGCTTTGTCTTGACCAGATCTACGAAAGGACTCCATAATGGTTTGATCGTCCAAGGCAGATATAACCAGGAAGTATAAAGCGCTATTTCTGTATTCGACAATCCCAGGCGCTTGTACATGATAACGGCAATTGTCATCACAGCCACATAAGGCAGTCCTTCCGCAAAATAAAGAGTCGGAATCCAGCTCCACGGATTTCGATTGTTTCTTGGTATTATGTTCTTGGCATTTCTTGTTGATATCATGGCATTAGTCTCAGATGTTATTCATATTGTTTTTCAAGTCTGCTTCCGGGATAATAGTGAGCTAAAATATCTTTGTAATAATAACCTCGCTCTCCCATTACTGCCGCACCGATCTGACAAAGTCCTACTCCGTGTCCCCAACCGGCTCCCGTCAGTGTAAAGCGGGTTGGAACATTTCCCTCTTCTCCTTTTTCCTTATCCACAAGGAATGCTGAACTATAAAGATGGGAAGGCGACAATGTACGTCGGATCTCTAATTCTTTTCCGATGGTCAGTGTCCGTAAAGTACCTACTATCTTTAATCGTATCAGGCGTCCGGAAGTTCCTCGCTCTACAGGGATTAAGTCTATGATTTCCCCGAAATCAATTCCCGAACGTTGATGGATTAACTCAGCTAGTTCCTGTTGGCTATAACTGATTTTCCAACGGTAGAAATCAGTCGTTTCCTGATCGTAGTTATTAAGAACCTGACTCAGAATCTTTTTATCCTGCGTATTACAGAAAGCATCCGGAGAAGTTCGTATCCATCGGTCCGCTTCTTCTTCCTGCGTCAGATCGGGAAGCTGTATTGCCGGACCTGTTATTTGTTTCTCCGAATCAGAAGCATGGGATTCCGGTATGTAATCTCGTTTACCGGTCAGATAAGGATGCCTCACATTCTCCCAACAATTCTGAAACTCTTCCATTGCACCGCCACAACATTTGGAGAATCGCGCATCGCAAATCTTTCCTTCATACATCAGCACCTCTCCACGGGTAGCTGAAACAGCTTCGATAGCTTGTGGAGTAGAAGCACGGGTAATTCCCTGATAGCGCTGGCAATGATCATCCGCACAAACATCAAAGTGCGTATGCGCTTCATGATCATACCATTTGATAAGTTGAGAGTGGAGAGTGGAAAGTGGAGAGTTGGCTGCGCTGTCCGGCTGTATAGTAGCTTTCCATTTTTCATTCTCCACTCTCAATTTATTGATCAGCCAGCTTCTGGAAATGACAGCATGTGCTTTCAGTAGTTCCAAAGAGGCGGTGGCACTCATTTCTGATGAGATGACACTTGTCAGGTAATCTTCTATAGAGATTACATTGATGGCGGTCAGTGTCTCTCCTTCGACAATGATTTTCAAAGCTCCCTGGAAGCGTTGTACTTCTTTGCGTTCCCAATGAAAATTGATGC
Source organism: Bacteroides sp. AM23-12 (assembly GCF_003434395.1). Lineage (NCBI taxonomy): Bacteria > Pseudomonadati > Bacteroidota > Bacteroidia > Bacteroidales > Bacteroidaceae > Bacteroides > Bacteroides sp. AM23-12. Next base: position 9,170 of record NZ_QTLF01000008.1, on the reverse strand, counting down.
CGATGGTGACATCCTTTAGCTCAAAGAAGATCCCGGCATTTGGCTGAGGGTAGAATATCAATTCATCGTATTCTTTCCCTGACCAGTATATCTTTTCTTTTTGATAAACAGCCTTTTGTGCCCCTGAAACCTTTGTGCCGTCAGGAGTAGTGAAGCTTTCGGGAAAAGAAAATTCAATTTCTTTTCCCGAAAGGATACCGACTGTAATCTGAGGTTCTTCCATTTCTTCTTTACTAGGATGTTTGATCGGTGAGTGCTTTTAACTGTTCCTGTGACAAACTGACCTCCTTGTAAATCTGAGTGATTTTTTTAGCTGTTATCTTATCCAAATCTTCTTCTCTTACAATGGGGAATACGCCACACATCTCCGCAATAGCCGGGCTTATCAATAAGCCTTTTTTCCCTTGGGCATAATAACATTCCGGCCGATGTTTAGAACGTAGGAAAATAATACAGTTCCACTGTTTTATTTCATCGCCTCCAGTGCGGTTTACTGTTTCGAGTCCATACCAGGCAATCACATTGATTAAAGGTTCTTTGTCATGATAAATAGAAACTATCTTATCGTAAAGATACTCAAACATTTCAATGATCCCTCTTCTGTTTGGAGATGAAATGCCAATGCTCGTGGTGAACCCGTTTTCTAGATGACTATGTACGCTATCTTCAGAACTAAGCATGTCCGATATGAAAGTCATCCCAAAAGGATTGGCAATCTTTTCCTCTTTTCCTGCTGCCTGAAAGTGCATATGGTCAGGGGCGGAAGCTCCGCATTCCGGTCCGTTATATAAGATGAGGAACTCGTTCATGTTTTCGGCAAGGAAAAGCATATCCTCAAAACGGTTTTTGATGGTTTGCGGGGTATGTTCCTCTTCAATTATGGTCAGATGCCGGCGGAAAATCGGATAAGGATTGAGGCATACCTCATAATGTCCGAGTGACAAAGACGTTTGTTCTGCCGGGCGATTGTCATTGCACAGAAAACAAGGTCTTTCTTGTATGGACTGAGAGTCGGTCTGGGCCATTGTAGAGATTGCCCGTTGTGGATTTGGGAAGAATCTGACTCTCTTGGTGTCCCCTCCTAGTTTGAGTTCCAGCGTCTTTTCTTTTTTAAGATTCTGTTCTAATTCCTTATAATTCTTTTTTGCCAGCTTCCAGTCTTTTTTCTGTTTTTCTATCATCTCGTTGACGAGACGCTGAAAACTTTCATCGATGCTGTGCATCCGGATTCTTGCCTGTAACTCCCAGGTTCGGATACTGTCTTTGTAGAAATTGTTCCGGTTAATTTTTTCGATATCTAATGCTGCGTCAGAGTTGCCTTCCCAACGGCGGCAAAGATAGATTACATCATAAATACGACCGATCGTATATTCACGAGAAATACTCAGACCTATGGCATAATCTTCTCCATAACTGGTATTGGGGAATTTGATCTTGCGAAGGATGGGAGTGTAGAAGGCCCGTGGGGCACCCAACCCATTGATACGTAAAGCATTGTTGGGACCGTCCTCTACTGTCCACTCTTTATGGTCAATGACACCGGGAGCTATCTCGTTCATCTGAAAATCCGTCATTAGGTAAGTCCCTATCACCATTGCACAGTTCTGCTGATAGAAGGTATCGACGATTTTCTGTAAGGTATGCTCATCCTTATACAGGTCATCGCTATCCAGTTGCACGGCAAATTTACCGCATTTCTCATGGTGTACTCCTACATTCCAGCAACCTCCTATACCGAGATCATTCTCCTGGGGAATGATATGTATTAGTCTATTGTCCGCACTAAATTCCTGGAGGGCTTCGGTGGTACCGTCCGTTGAGTGATTGTCGATCACAATCACATTAAAGGGAAAAGTCGTTTGCTGGCTCAAAGCAGAATTTACGGCGTCACGAATGGTCCGGATACGATTACGGACAGGTATGATGACAGATGCTTCAAACTCAAAAGCTTCTCTGTCCAGGTTTACTGTTCGGGAAGAAGGTCTTACATAGGCATTGATTTCTTTCAGATGCTTGATACAAACTTTCTCCATTTCGATCTGTACTTCCCGATTTTTAGGATTTACGTAATCGAATTGTTTTTCTCCGCTTTTCCGGGTATCTGTTTCTATTTCTGTGTAAAGGAACTCATTGATATGGATGATTTGAAATAGATTACCTAGCATCAGACGCATTTCATAAAATGCAGCATATTGGAAAACTGTTTCCTCCAGAATACTTGAAGCAAGGGTGAAAATTTCGGAATTGAATAAAAGCACCGAACCGAAATCAAAATCATCCCGGAGGCTTCCTTGTTGATAATCAATAACGGGAGCTTGTTTGAGAACTCCGTCAACCAGTTGGTAATGATCTGCGTATACCATTGCATTTTCTGAGGAGTTCTGTATAATCTGTGTCATGCGTTCCAGTGCGTACAATCCTAGTTTTAGCGGGGTCTGTTTCGTGTAAAGCAAAAGATAGCTGGCATCATCTGCGTTGTCAGCAATTGTTTTAATCGTACTTGTAGAGTAGAGACCGTTAATGAGGAGACATTCACACCCCGGTAAGCACTCTTTGTTGGTATCAGCGCTTAGCAGGTAGATTTTGTTCACTAATTCTGAAGCTTGCAATTCTTTTACAGTTTGTATCGTATCTTTCGGATTGCCAAAAGGTATGAAGCAATTGATTTTCTTTTTCATTTTAATGTTTTTTTATTAAAGAGTTGTTGATAGGGGCTGCTGACGATTTCCTTTTGATGAGCAGGCAAAGCCCCAGAAAAGTAAACGCAGCATTCAATATCAGTAACTCGTAGCTAATTTGATATCCATCGAACCAGGCTTCCGAATTTCTTTGCAATACGTAGCAAAGTGCAGGAGAAAGAATGGCTACTAACGGAATATATGGATCATAAACTTGTTTTTTAGTAAAAATGCCGAAAGCGAATAGTCCGAGAATTGGACCATACGTATAGCTGGCCAGCGTATAAATCGCATCAATCACACTCGTATTATTCAGCAAATTGAATACGAAGATGACGATTCCCATCACGAACGCCATCCCGATGTGCACGTGTTTCCGTATTTTGCAGAGTGCCGCTTCGTCTTTCTTGTGCGCATTCAGAATATCTACGGTGAAAGAAGTCGTCAGGGCTGTCAAGGCCGATCCGGCAGCGGAGTACGCCGAAGCTATCAATCCGATAATGAACAGGATACCGACTATTCCCGGAAAGTAATTGCCTGTGGCGATCATTGGGAACAATTCATCGCTCTTGCCGGGATTCTCGATTCCCTGTCGGGCGGTGAAAGTATAGAGCAATACACCCAGCATCAGGAAGAGCAGGATCACGAAGAACTGTGAAATCCCGCTTGTAATCATATTCTTCTGTGAGTCACGGAAGTTCTTGCAACTGAGATTCCGTTGCATCATATCCTGATCCAGCCCGTTCATGGCGATAACGGTAAAGACGCCTGCCAGGAATTGCTTGAAGAAATATCGCTTGTCGTTGACATCGTCAAAAAAGAACATTTTGGAGAGATCGCTGTCTGAAATCGTTGAGACCAATCCGCTGAAATTCAGATGCAGGCTGGAAGCTATATAGTAGATACAAAGTACAACGGAGACTACCAGACAGAATGTTTTCAGTACATCAGTCCATATCAATGATTTCACTCCTCCCCGGAAAGTATAGAGCCAGACAATGAGTACTGTCAGTATGACATTGATTATAAAGGGAATATGGAAAGGCTCGAAGATGAGTAATTGCAAGGTCAGACATACTAAAAAGAGCCGCACGGCAGATCCGAGCATTTTGGAAATAAAGAAAAACCAGGCTCCTGTCTTATAGGAAGAAGCTCCGAAGCGATTTTCAAGATATTCATAGATAGAAATCAGATTCATCCGGTAGAAAAGCGGAACGAGTATGAATGCGATAATGAACTGTCCGACGATAAATCCCAGTACCATCTGCAGGTAGGAGAAGCCGCTGGCTTGTACCATACCCGGTACGGATACAAACGTAACTCCGGAGATAGTGGAACCAATCATGGCAAAGGCGACAATATACCATGCCGATTTGCGGTTGCCGACGAAGAAGCCTTCGTTATCCGCTTTATGTCCTGCTATATAGGAGATAGCGAAAAGGATCATAAAGTATGCTATGATAGTAATAGATAAGATAATTGGACTCATATCTGTTGCTTAAAATTCGTTCGCGGGTGAATATATTCAAATATGCTTTTCCTACAAATTGTACAAATGTAGGGAATTTATCAAATAAATGCATCCTTCTTATGAGTTTTTTATTCCGGGTGTGCCACCTGTATCATTTCTCGATGAGTGCCAGTTTTTGTTGAGAGAAGGAAGTTCAGGAGATATCTTCTCTAATGAAATGCCTGTAGTGACTGAAGTGTCGTGCATCCAGTCTATGAAACGGCAGGTATCAATCGTGCGGGGATGTTCTTCATCAGTTGCCAAGGCAAGGTAACCTCCGTCGTTGCTCAGTTGCGGAAATTTGGATATTTCGGTTATACTTTTGCCGTCAACCTTATGCTTTCTGATCAGTGTAGTTGCGGAGTGAGTAAAACAAATATATCCTTTGCCGGGAATAACAAGGTTTGTATTTTCATCTTCCTGTTTGAGTATTGTGGTACTGAATATTTCTCCCGTTGCTCTCATTTTAAACAGACGCAGAGACTTTACAGTGATATCCTGATCAGCAGGATTATAGAATTCGATGTATTCGGCACCGTCTTTGGCATTGTCATACATCACTTCGTTGAATAGTAACATATTTCTCACATTGTCAGGATATTCCGGCGATTCCGGTGTGTCAGGCTTGTCCGGTTCATCCGGAACGTCCGGTATGTCGTCCGGTTCAGTACTTGTTATTACATCATCAGACAACTGTATATGATGGAAAGTGAAACCGTCACAGCGGCTTTTTGTATAAACGCAGTATATGCCGCAGCAGATTGACTTTGTGATACTTGCGTCTTTTATTTGTTTCTCCTTCGTATATTCGGTTTCCGTTTCCATGCGTGTCCAGAAAGTCCAGTAGCCGTTGGCGTCGCATTCTACTTTGATAAATAATTTCGGAGAATTATTTCCTTTCATGAGTTCTCTTCCCGAAGCCAGTAATTTGGATTGATTCCCATTTTGCCGGTAAAGTGCTACATTGTCTTTTGTTCCTCCTATCTGAATGTAATAGCCGTTCAGATCTCCGGAAAGTATTTCCGATGAAGAGGCTAAATAGAAACGGGCGTAATTATTGGCGGAAGGATTAAAGGTGAGCCGTACCCCGAATTCCCATCGGGTGCTTCTTACAGAAGAAGAGGGGATCGTGATATATGCTGTTCCTGCATCTTCCTGCGGATCATTCAAGTGTACGCCTTCTTTGGTATTAATCGTGAATTTCTCGGTTTCTCCTGTCCAGGGAAGTTCTGATGTTGAACTGTCCGGTTCAAGGCTCTCTTTTTCATCCTCAGGCGGAAGCGCACAACTGTATAATAATATAATGAGGAAACTCAGAAATGTACATGCCTTGCAAATTTTCATACGGCTTTAAATTAGTGTTGTTATCTACCGTATTTGTTTGTGTTCAACGCAGAGGCAATTGCGGATCGGATAATGTTCATGCTTGCAAAGGTACAGTTTCTTGTTGAATAAATGCGAAAGGTTCTTTATTGTTTTCTGTGAATGTTAGAAATAAAAGATACGGATTATACGAATTAACACGATAGCTTTATGCTTTCACAACGCTAAAACCGTGTTAATCTGTGTAATCCGTGCCTAAAAGTTATTATTCCTGTTATTACTCAAAGCGCGGCATCACATACTTGTCCGTATAAGAAGTGAAACTGATGCCGGGCATATAATGAGTATTCGAATTATTTTCCAGCTTCTTTATCAGTGAATAATCATCCGCGTTCAAAGCATAGTAATTATCGGAAGACGGACTCGTCACCCGTACCGTCCAGTCGAACATATTTCCAATAATGGTCAGCGCATCCGTTTCGGGATTGAATGCAGGAACTCCTGTTTTCACCACATCATACGTGCGGCTTTTCAGCACATAGAGGGCATTGTTGACATCTGTCAGGAAAGCAAGCGTCTTTTTATTTCTGAATTCCGTCAGATAAAGGTGCTCTAATGTTAATCCTTCCGGCAAAGCGATGGCACGAACGTAGGGACGTCCTTTCACCTGTTTCAGATGGAACAGACGACGATCGGCATCCAACAGAAGATATCCTTCGTCGTACTCCTTCTTCACCGTCGGGTTTCCTACGATCTCAATGGCCGGAAAGCGGAAATTCTTCTTGGTCATAGCTTCTGTAAACAAGAGGCTTTTTTCTGCATTCACGCTATTGGAAGCCATATCGATAAACTCGATGCCTTGCGAAGTAATGCGGAAAACATCATCCGGCATCTTCAGGTCTACACGCCCGGACATCGACTCCAACAGAGGATAAAGACCGATGGAAGGAGCGTTGATATCCGTAGGTACGCTGCGGAAATTGAAATTCTCCGTCTGCACGATCTTCGGAGTGACCGCTATCCCGTTAATCGTATCCGGAAAACGTTCGTCGGACATCAACTGGCGGAAATAAAACATAGGCAGAATACTGTCGAAAGCCGCTTCGGAATAGATGTTTCCGGCAGCGTCGCGACGTACGGTTCCTTTTCCCTCTTCCTGTCCCATCAAGGCGAAATCGCCGATCACGAAACTATATAGAGTGAAAGGAGTCTTCTCCGGCTTTACGACAAAGAAGTTGTAGCACCAAGGCAACTGCCAGAGAAGCAGGAAGGCGATGGTGACATATAATAGTATGGTACTGAAACGTTTCATCTTTATTTAATTCTTCATTTTTAGTTCTTCATTCTTCATTATCTTAGTCCTGCTTTCCCGCTTTGAACCGTACGATGGAGAGCCAGGAGAAAGACGCGGTCAGCAACGTATAAACCAGCAGATACGGGAGGAATTTGTTATAAGCTTCCGGCGTGGGCGACAGGAAGAAGATTCGCAGTAACAGTACAGCGATAATGAGATTGATGATTCTGCGTTTCCATGCCGGTTCGAGGCAGATCCATGCGATGAGCAGGTAGCCGGAAATACCGGCAAGATACCACGTGAGGGCGGTCAGCAGTATATGATTCTTCAGTTCGTGAGCCAGTACTCCGCTCAGATAGACCTCCATCAGAAGGAAGTTGGAAGCGAAGCAGACAAGCAACAGTACCAAACCGGAGAACAACATATTGCCGGTCATTTTCAGTTCGGGATAGGGCAGGTGCAAAGTCAGTTTCAGACATTTGCGCTGCATCTCGGGAACAAACTGTACGATGGCCATCAGCACTCCGGCAATCAGGGGGATGTATTGTAACATATCGATGAATATGGCATCCCGCTGCATCATGACTTCCCATACATGCGCGGCGCCTTTCATTTCTATCACCCGGTTGATGCGAAGCATACAGTAGCCTGTAAAACCGAGTGTAGTGACTACGGCAAGCAGAAAATACCACCGTGTCTTGATCCATTCTTTATAAAATATAGCGTACATGAGACTTCTAATTTACTTTTTAATCTTTAATTATTTTATTGAATCAGTATTTGCCGGTCAGACCGATGAAGGCATCTTCCAGATTCACATGTTCGCTATGCAGGTCCGTATAGGGTACTGACATGGATTTCAGTTTTGCTTCCGCCTCTGTGAGGGGGAGGAAGGAGAATGTTTCCAGTGTATTCCGCATCACGGAAGGATGATAGAAATCATCGGATGCGGGCAGTTCGTAACCTTCGGGAACAGTACAGGTATAGCGGCGTCCTTCTTTCAGTAATTCGTCAATTGGCTTCTGAATCAGTATCTTTCCGTAGTCCATTATGATACAGTCGTCTACCAGTCGTTCCATATCCTGAATGATATGCGAAGTCAGAAAGACAGTCTTGCCTTCGGAACGTGCATAATCGCGGAGATAGTCTACAAACAGGCGGCGATAACCGGGGTCGAGACCGAGGGAGAAGTCGTCTAATACAAGAAGCTCGGGATTCTGTGCCAGAATCAGTCCGAGTGCTACTTGTGAACGTTGTCCGCAAGACATACGGGAGATGCACTGTCCGGTAGCTACTTTCAGTTTGTTCATCAGTTCATAATAAGCCTCTTTTTTCCATTGATTGGGGTAAAAGGCTGCGTAGAACTTCTCAATCTGGGTGATGCTCATGAATTGATACTGTACGTGCCCTTCTATCAGCAGCCCGATGTTGCGGCGCAATGCCGGAGCCATCGTCTGTATCTCTTGTCCGAAGATACGGCATTCTCCGGAACGTGGTTTCAGATATCCGCTCAGGATGTTGATGGTCGTGGTCTTGCCCGTACCATTCTTGCCCAGTAGTCCGAGGATGCGGCCTTTGGGGACTGTGAAACTAAGATTTTCGTAAATCAACCGTTTGCCGTAGTAGTGCGTCAGGTTGTTACATTCTATGATTTGTTCCATTTTATTTTATCAGTTATTCTGTTCAAAAGAAGAGAAGAAAAAGGATGGGAATCACGATTCCGACAATCATTTCTATTCCTCCTCTGCCGATAATACCTTTGCTGCCTTTCAGCATGATGACTCCGGAAAGGGTGATAATGATGAGGCCGACTGCGAAAATATCCGCAAAGTAAGTCCACCATTGTCCGGGGTTGTAGTGCAGGCGTGCCATTGCTCCGATGAGCGGGCGGCGGGTGACAGATTCGTAGACTGCCTCTCCCGTACGGACGTTTACCTGCAAGTTGGACCCGCCTTTCAAGAATACTTTCATGATGTCCGTTTTCGGGAAATAGTGCTTGGTATAGTTACCTTCCTCTCCCAATGGTTGCAGCAGAGGCAGTACATTTTCCCTTTTCATTCCCTCTTTGCCCGGCAGTTTTTCGGCAATCTTATATTCTTTCCGTTCGATGGAGAAGTTCGGGTTGATGGTGTCACGGTGATTCATCACAATGCCGGAAATGGCATAAATCAAGACCATTCCGGCAAAGAAAAAGGATAAATCACGGTGTATCAGCCTGCTCCATTTACGGATGCTGCTACTCCACTTCATACGAATTAGCTTCCATGAAATAGAAAGACAGATACTCTTTGCCGCTGCTTGCTTTTCGGTCGGCTATCTTCGCGCGGAAGTCGGCGATACGGGCTTCGGGCGTGTTGGCTGTCTC